>JBARJD010000121.1:0-29306 GCA_049800095.1 Thermoplasmata archaeon
GCGGTGGCGGGGGCGGCGTCGGTCATCACCGGCGCGGTCATCCCGGTCCGGGTGCCCTGCGCCTGCTGGAGGCGCCATTGGCTGAACGAGACGTAGCTCTGCTGGCGCTTCCACCAGTCCCAGAACGCCCCTTCGCTGTAATTGGCGCCGAGCTCCTTCTTTCCTTCCGTGCGGAACCGCTCGACGAAGTCGGCGTAGCTCTGGCGTTCCGGATCGGCGTTCTCGGGCCCGGCGCGGGCGAGCAGGGTCGCTGCGCACTCCGGACAGACGGCCGAAGACGAGGGGATGGTGGAACCGCAACGGCTGCACCGGACGAGGTCGGTCTCGAACTCGGCGCCGCACTTGGGACAGACGGTGGCGTCCTCCGGAATGAGGTTACCGCATTCACCGCACTCGACGAGGCGGCCGCGCGCGAACCGGCCGGACAGCATCAGGAAGCCAACGACCCCAAGGATGATCGCCGCGGCGATGACGAGCCAGAGATACAGCGGCAGGCCCAGGATGTCCGTCAGAAGGAAGTTGTGCGAGGGGGGAGACCCCGCGACGGTGAGCGCGTTCACGTAGACCGCGGTGAACGAACGACCGTTGTAGACCGCCGTGAGGTCGATAGTGTAAGTGGAGCCCTTGGTCATGCCCGCGACCGCACCCAGGTCGGTCTCGAAGGTGGTTCCGTTCGTGATCTGGATGGACTCGAGGACGAAGGTCCCGCCCGAGCCGACGGCGGAGACGGTCAGCGTGCCGACGCCCTCCCCGGCGTAGGTTGCAATCCCCGTGGAGTCGATCGTGGTGGAGTTGGTCGGCAGCCTGCCCACCGGCGGGGTCCACGCGAGGGTGATGAAGGCGGGTGTGATGGTCACGGGGAGCGAGCTCGAGTTGGTCCCGCCGTCGGGGAGTCCACCGTTCCAGATGGCGGTCACTCCGAAACTGACAAGGAACGAGGCCTTGTCCTGCCGGCCGGTGACGCTCTCATTGACGATCCAGTCGAGGTCGACCGTAACATTCTCGCCGGCCGCAATCGGGGCCGTGAGGAGGCCGGTCGTCGCGACGACGACGTTACCGGTAACCTCCGGGTACGTGAGCAAGACGGTGTAGTTGTTGGTCGGAGCCGTGCCGGTATTCTTGACATCGATCTCGGTCTCGAGTTCCTGACCGATCGCGACCGTCGAGTTGACCACGCTGGCGACCAGGGCGGTGTTTCCCGTCAGACCGAGGACCGCTTCGTAGTTGGGGAAGGCGGCCGGCGGAGACGTGAAGGGAACGCCCGGGGAGACGACCTGGGGATACGGCGTGAGTGAGGCGGCCACGTGCGTGATCTCGCCGGGGAGCCCGGGGGGCACCGTCACCGTCACGTTGTAGGCCCCCACGAATTGGCCCGTCGGAAGCAGCGACGGGTCGACGATCGTGGAGAGGAGCATGCTCCAGGCGAAGCCGGTGCCGCCAGAGATGGTCGGGAACAGGCCACGGGCCGCCAGCGAGTCGGAGACGTAGGCGGCGAGGGCCGGGTCGGTCGCGCCCAGGTTGTTGAGCGCGGCGACCGTCGCGCCGAGGGTGACGTTCGAGCCCGAATAGGATACGGCGGTCGTGCCGTTGGCCACCGGGATGGCGTTCCGGCCACCGGTGATCGGAACCTCGAGCCACTGGTAGAAGTACGCCTGGCTGCTGCCACTCGGTATCACGACGGAGGAGTCGTTGAACGGCGCGAAAGGCGCGCCGGCCACCGTAATGTTCGCGAGGAAGGCGTTCGCGCCTCCCGAGAGCAGGATCTTGTTGGAAAGCCACGGAACCGGTGGGGGCGTTCCCGAGGCAACGGGCGTTCCGGGCACGGGTGCAAAGTTCACGCCGAGCGTGCTGTCCACCGCGGTGATGAGAGAGCCGGCGCCGGTGGCGGTGATGTTGTACTGGATCTCCGGGTACAGAAGCACTTGGAGGCTGGTGACATTCACGTCGCCCACGTCGAAGTTGAAGTTGACCGACTCGGCGGCGGCGGTCCCGAACTGCCCGCTGTTCTGCAGGAAGGCCCTCGCGCCTCCCGCCGCCGTGATGGCTGCCAGGGCGCCGGACGGGGCGAGGGGAACATCGAGGAGCGCACCCGCGGGGGCCAGCGGGAAGGTCAGCGCCCCGAGTGCGTAGTCCGTTCCCTTGTAGGTGAAGGTGCTGCCGGAGGGGGCGGTGTAGCCCGCGAAATTGACGTAGCCCACCTGCAGGACGGCGTTGACGATCGGGGTGTCCTCCCATGCGACCGCCTGGGCGATCCCCTCCGCGACGGGCGGAGCGAGGGTAAAGCCGGCCCACGCGTAATTGGGGCTCTGGGTTTCGTTGTCGGCGATGAGGTCGGCACCGGGAGCCCCGTTGGCTCCATAGTTGTCCGCGTAGTAGTTCTCGACGATGCTGCCCCCGAGGAAGATCTGCCCACCATTGGTGGCATTTAGCGCCGGTGAGAATCCCTCGTCGGCGAGGACGGTCGGGCTGATGCTCTGGGGTCCTACTTCCGGATTGCTTGTGCTGATGCTATCGTTGAAGAATAGGCTGCCCCCGGTGTTCACGGTGACCCAGCCGGGGAACTCGAAGGAGCTCTGCGCACCGATGACCATCAGGCCGCTGACCGAGACGTTGAGCTTGACGAACGCGTTCAGGACGTTGGGGTCTGTGGTGATGGTGGATTGGGATAGGGTAACGGTGCCGGCATCGCTGAACCAGAAGATGTTGCCGAGGCGCTGGGCGATGGTGCCGGTGACCCCGATGAATTGCACCCAGTCGATGGTAAGGTTCTGGACGATGAGGGTACCGCCAGCCTCGACCGAAATGTTGCCCGCTTCGTAATAGACCGCGGACCCGGTGGTTCCCGGGCTCAGGATCACGGTTTGACCCGCGAGAACGATCAGGTCGCCGTGGCCGTACGCGGCATCCGAACGAAGCCCTCCGGGGGCGGATCCGGTCGTCGAAGGGTGCGCGGCCGGAGGCGCGACGGCAAAGAGGAACGCGAGAGAGCTGAGTACGAGAATTCCAAGCACAAAGGCGACCGCCACACGATTCCCTACAGTAAACTTCACGACTGAGCCCCCATTTCCGCTGAAGCAATGGGACCGGTCACGGTCCGTAGGCTTTAGATTGCTAAGTCCCGGTATAAAAATGAATCCCACGGGATACCGCCGGCACCGGCGGTCTGAGGTGAAACCGGTCGTCCGGTGCGTTCACGCGGTCGGACCGACGGTCCGGAGGACTACCTTCCCGAACACGTCCGGGGCTGTCAGCCGATGCAGCGCTTCAACCCCTTGGTCCCACTCCCACTCGCTGTCTATAATGGGAAGTAGATGGCCCCGCACGAGCTCTGCGTAGACCGCATCAAACTCTGCCCGGCTGGACATGGTGCTCCCGCGGATCGAGCCTTGGCGCCAAAAGAGGGTCCGCAGGTCGAGCTCTACCTTCGGTCCGTCCGTGGCGCCGATCACGACCAAACGCCCGCCTCGGGCCAACGCGCGGAGGGACCGGGGCACCGTCTCCGCGCCCACCGAGTCAAAGATCACGTCGATCCCCCGTTTGTCGCTCCACTCCCAGAGAAGACGGTCGTGCGACTTTTCAGCGGTCACGACGAGGCCGGCTTCCGCTCCCAGCGCGACGCCCCGCTCGACCTTGGCAGCGCTCCGACCCACCACCACTACCCGACCTCCGAGACGACGAGCGACTTGGATCGCCGCGGGAGCCACGGCACCCCCCGCGCCGATGATCGCGACGGTTTCCCCGGGGTGGAGCTCCCCGACGGTCCGCAGGGCGCGCCATGCGGTCTGGACCACGAGTGGCGCGGCCGCGGCCTGCGCCCAGCTCCAGACGGGAGGCTTCGCGTGAACGTTCCGCTGGGGCACGACGATGAATTCCGTCGCGGAGCCCTGGGTGTGTTCCCCTAGGATCCGGTAGTTCCGGCACAGCGACTCTTGACCTGCCTTGCAGTATTCACAGGTGGCGTCCCAGAGTCCAGGGTTCAACAGGACCTCGGCGCCCGTTGCAACGTCCGTGACCCCGTCGCCCACACGGTCCACCATCCCGGCAGCGTCCGAGCCGAGGACGTGAGGCAGTTCGATCGGCACCCCCGGTATCCCTTCAAGAACGAACCGATCGAGCCGGTTAAAGGCGGCGGCGTGGACACGGACCCGAACCTCCCCCGGACCCGGCTCGGGTGGAGGGATGTCCACCCAGCGCACGTTCTCGAGTCCGCCGTGCGCGGAGAAACCGAGCCCTTTCACGCGGCACCGTCCCGCTTCCACTGCCAACGTGTCTCGGGCCCATGGTCCTCGAGCACGATCCCGGCCTGGAGGAGGGACTGCCGGACGCGGTCCGCCTCGACGAAGTCGCCGCGACCCCGGGCGCGGCTCCGTGCCTCAATGGCCACTTGGACGAGCGCGCTGAACTCGACCGGCGCCTTGGCGCTTGTCCGTTCGGGGAAGAGTCCGAGCACCTCCGTAGCCCAACGATAGGGCGCCCCGAGCGTCACCAAGGAAGCACCGGAGAGGGCTTCGAGCTTGGTGGCCCACTCGTGGAGCATCCGACCCCAACCGTACAGCGCCGCGATGGCCTCGCGCGTCTGTAAGTCTTCGGCGAGGATTTCATCGAGCCGCGTCGGAAGCTCGGTCGCCGTCCGCGCGATCTCGGGGGGCAGCTCCCGACCGGGGCGTGTGAGACCCCCCCGCAGGAGCTCTTCGCGAAGTCGGCGATAGGGGCCCGAGAGGGTGGCGTAGCCTTCCCGCGCCTCCTCGAGGCTCTTCCCCTCTTCGTAGTTGAGCGGGCTCCGATAGTTCGCGTTCAAGTAATAGAACCGGAGCACGTCCGGACCGACCTTTCGAATGCCCTCATCGAGCCCGACGACGTTCCCGACGGATTTCGCCATCTTTTCACCGTTCATCTGAAGGAGGCCGGCATGCATCCAGTAGTTGACCAGGGGTTTCTTGCCGGAGGCTCCCTCGGCTTGGGCGATCTCGGCCTCATGATGGGGAAACTTGAGGTCGGCGCCGCCCCCATGAATGTCATACTGGTCGCCCATCAAGCGAGCGGTGATCGCCGTGTCCTCAATGTGCCAACCGGGTCGGCCCGGACCCCACGGGCTTGGCCAGGCCGGTTCGTCCGGCTTGGTCGACTTCCAGAGCGCGAAGTCCTCCGGCGCTCGTTTCTTCGCGTCCACGTCTACGCGGGCGCCCGGACGGAGCGCCTCAATTCGCTGGCCGGAAAGCTGCCCGTAGTCCGGAAACTTCGCGACCTCGTAGTAGACGTCCCCGTCGACGACGTAGGCGAACCCCCGGTCGATCAGCGTCGACACCTGGTCGATGATCTCCGGCATGTAGTCGGTCGCGAACGGGTAGAGGTTCACGGCGCGGGCATCGAGCTGGTCCATCGAACGCAGCCA
Source organism: Thermoplasmata archaeon (assembly GCA_049800095.1). GTDB lineage: Archaea > Thermoplasmatota > Thermoplasmata > Lutacidiplasmatales > UBA184 > JAKIWV01. The sequence continues at coordinate 5,393 of JBARJD010000121.1, forward strand.
GCCCTGGAAGTGAAACTCGGCCAGCTGGAGCGGGTCCCGTCCTTCGGCCTGTCCCCGCGCGATAAGACGGTCGTCGAGGTTGGTCACGTTCTGCACGTAGAACACATGGTACCCCCATCGTCGAAGCGCGCGGGCCACGACGTCGAAGGTGATCGCCGTACGGCCGTGACCGAGGTGCGCCTCGGCGTACGGAGTCACTCCGCAAACGAACAGTCCGACCCGGGGGCTCACCCGAGGGACGAACGGGCGCACTTCCCGGGAGAGCGTGTCGTAGAGCCGAAAGGCGCGGACCACATCACACCGCCCGAAGGCCGCGGGTGACGTCGGCGACCAAGTCCCGGCGGTCCTCGATTCCGCATGAGAGCCGGACGAGTCCGTCCCCGATGCCCCGAGCGGCGCGTTCGGCGGCGGGCACGCTGGCGTGGGTCATCGAGGCCGGATGCTCGGCGAGCGACTCCACACCTCCGAGGCTTTCGGCCAAGGTGAAGATCCTCAGGGCCTTCAGGAACCGTCGCGCGGCCGGTCCACCGCCCTTCAGCTCGACGCTGACCATGCCGCCCGCGCCAGACATCTGCCGGCGGGCCAGCTCGGCTTGCGGGTGAGAACGGAGGCCGGGGTAGTGTACCGCCGCGACCGGGCGGGCCTTTTCGAGCAGCTGAGCGACCGCCTGCCCGTTCCGGTCGTGGGCCCGCATCCGAACCCCGAGGGTGCGGATCCCTCGTAGGACGAGGAAACAGTCTACCGGACTCGGCACCGCCCCCACGGCGTTTTGCAACCAAGCCAGTCGTTCTCCCCACGTCGGGTCGGCGCTCACAAGCGCCCCTCCGATCAGGTCGGAGTGACCGCCGAGGTACTTGGTCGTGGAGTGGAGAACCAGGTCCGCACCCTGCTCGAGTGGTCGTTGGAAGACCGGGCTCGCGAACGTGTTGTCGACGACCACCCGGGCGCCGTGGCGTCGCGCCAAAGCGCTCACCGCGGCGATGTCAGTGATCTTCATCAGCGGGTTGGTGGGGGTTTCTAGATAGACGACGGCGGTGGGGCCCGCCTCCAGCGCCGCGGCAAAGGCGTCGATCGAGGTGGGGTCGACGTAGGTGATGGAAATACCGAACTGCCGCCGGTGGTGTTCGAACAATCGCCAGGTCCCTCCATACAGGTCGTCTCCCGCGACGATCCGCTGTCCCGACGGCACATCCCCGAGAAGTGTGACGAGCGCTCCGAGCCCGGACGAGAAGCCGAGGCCCCGCTGGCCGCTCTCGAGGTCCGCCAGCGCGCTCTCGAGCGCGGTCCGCGTGGGGTTCGCCGTCCGAGAGTAGACGTAGCCCTTGTTCTCGTTCGGAGCCACTTGCTCGAACGTGCTCGAGAGGTAGACCGGAGTGTTGACCGCGCCGGTCAGCGGGTCCGGACCACCCCCCGTGTGGACGAGCCGGGTATCAAGCCGCACCGTGCGCCCCCCGTTCCGAAAGGTATGTCAACAGGTCGTGCCGGGTAAGGAGGCCGAGCACCTGGCTGCTCGTCGAGTCCCGCACGAGGAGCGCCCGGATCTCCTTCAGCCTCCGGAGAACGTCGCCGATCGGCTCGTCCTCTCGCACCTCGGGGAACGTCGGTCCCATTACCGCCGTCACGCTCCGGTCGAGCACGGTCTGATCGAGAAGGACCGCGCGGAGGATCTCCTCCTCCACGACACTGCCCACGTTCTCCTTCCCCGCGAGCACCGGCATCTGGGAGATCGAGTGGCGTTGGAGGAGGTCGAGGGTGTCGCGCACGAGGCTCGTGGGATCGACCGCAACGAGTGCCGGCGCTACGTCCTTCCCCCGCACGAGGTCGCCCGCGGTCGCCCCCTCGTCGAGGAACCGGTTCTCCCTCATCCACTCGTCGGAGAAGAACTTCGACAGATACCGGTCACCCGAGTCCGGCAGCAGCACCACCACGGTCGCTCCTTCCGGCACGGGGCGTCGCGCGAGCCACTTGAGGGTTCCGGCCACCGCTGCTCCGGAGGATCCCCCGACAAAGAGGCCTTCCTCCCGGGCGAGGCGACGGGCCATGAGGAACGATTCCTTGTCGTCGACTTGGACAAACTCGTCCATCTGCCGGAAGTCGACCGTTTTGGGGATCATGTCCTCCCCGATTCCCTCCACCTTGTACGGGGTCGCCCGGATCATCTCGTGGGCCTCAAAGTAGTGCTGCAAGATCGATCCCTTGGGGTCGACCGCGATGACCTTGACGGACGGGCGATGTTCCTTGAAGTACCGGCCGATGCCGCTCACCGTTCCTCCGGTTCCGATGGTGGCGACGACGGCGGCCAAGGGGTCTCCGACGCCTTGGTCGATCTCGGGGGCGGTAGTCCGATAGTGGGCGTCCGGATTTTCCGGATTTTCGTACTGGTTCGGATAGTACGAGTTCGGGATCTCCTTCGCGAGTCGTTTGGCGACGGAGTAGTGGCTCATCGGATGGTCCGGCGGCAGCTGGCTGGGAGTGATGACCACGCGCGCGCCGAAGGCCCGGAGCAATCGGATCTTTTCCGAGCTCATCTTGTCCGGGATTACGAAGACCGCATGGTATCCTCGGACCGCGGCGACCAGGGCGAGGCCGACGCCGGTGTTCCCGCTGGTCGCCTCGATGATGGTCCCACCGGGTTTCAAGAGTCCCTGTTTCTCCGCGGCGTCGACCATGCTCGGGCCGATACGGTCCTTGACCGAACCCCCCGGGTTCAGGTACTCGAGCTTCGCTAAGATGCGATACGGATACCCGCGAGCGACCCGGTTTAGCGGGATGAGCGGGGTGTGCCCGATGAGGTCGAGTATCGACCGCGGTTCGGATACTCGAGTAGCTTCCACCGCTCGGCCAGAAGCGGGTGGCCGCTTAACCCCTAGGCCCCTTATACCCGCGGAGATGCTACCCCCGTTCCGGAATGGAGCGGACCGTACCGTTCGTACCATTCGAACGGGTAATAGTTAAGGCGCGCACCGGTCCAGAAGGGGTCGGAGACCCCCTTGCTCGGCGCGCTCGAAACGAAGGTTCTGACCTCGCTCCGGGAACTGGAGGAAGCCCCGGCGGCCAAGGTGCGGGCCGATCTGTCCCGGCGAGGCACCCGGGTGGCCTACACCACGGTAGCCACCATCCTGAGCCGGCTGTGGACGAAGGGGCTTGTCCGGCGCCGGCGCGAGACCTGTCGCGGCGGGGAGCGGTACGTATACCGCTACGCGCCCAATCTCGAGCACAAGTATCTGAGCAACCTCGTGAAGGGCGTCGTCCGCATGTTCGGAACGGCGGGTGTCGTGCACCTCAACGAGGAGCTCTCCAAGTTGCACCCGGGCGAAGAACGCGAGCTGCGCCGGCGCCTGGGCCTCGACTAGGGGGTGACGCGCGGTGAGCGCCGGGTCGGAGCTCCTCTACGTTCCCGTTGTGGTCTGGATCGCGACCGGGGTTGGACTGCTCGTGGCGTTCCGGAAGTCGACCCCGAGGTTGGTGCTGCGGCTCGCGGCCGGATTCCTCGCACTCTGGGCGGTGCTCGCGACGACCGTCCTCGTGTGGGTTCTCCTCGATGGCGGCGTCGGGGCGGTTCTCGCTTTGTTGCACTCGCCCCTGCTGCTATTCCAGAGTCGGTGGATGTTCGTATGGCTCACCGGGGCCCTCGGTGCGCTGGGCGTTTTCACGGTAGCCTTCGGTTTGAACCAGGTGGTGGGTCACGGCTTGCTCAGGGTCCTTCCGACGTCGCCCGTCGACTGGCCGGCCGACCTGCCGTCTCCGGAACGACCCACGTCGCTGCTCGAATTCGAGTCCTCCGCCGTCGAGGCCTTCTCGTTTACCCTCCTCGAACCGGGCATCGGGGAGGGCTGCCTTCCCTATCGCCGCGATGTTATTTTGGTCTCCCGAGGCCTTCGAACGCTCCTCACACCTGAGGAACTCGACGCCGTCGTCGCCCACGAATTGAGCCACATCCGGGGCCTGGACTCCCGCTACCTCACCTTCCTTCGGACGTTTGCCCACATGATGCGGTGGGACCCCTTGCTGGCCTACCTTGCCCGGAGCCTTACTACACGGGAGGAGTATCGAGCCGACCTAGACGCGGCACGGATGACCCGCCAACCGCGGGCGCTCGCCCGAGCACTGTACAAGGCGATGACCGCGTCCGGATCCACGCCGGCGCGGCCGTTCCCAGGGTTCTTGGGGCTGGCCGGCCGCCACGGTTACCGCGAGGCCTACGAGCGGATCCGCCGCCTACTTGCGCTGGCGGAGTCGGGCATCTTCGAGGGGGAGTCGGTTGTCTGAACGGCGGTTCGGCCGCCGAGGTCTTCGGATCGGGACCTTCTCGGCCGTGCTGGCGGCCGGTCTGTTGTTGGCACTTCCGGGGCTCGTCCTCCCGGCCGCCGCCGCGTACCCCGTGCTCCCCGACGTATACTGGAGCCCGATCTTGGGCGCGCTCTCGGGTCCTACGCTAACGCCCGGAGGGTCGGGCTCGGTGACCTTCCGTGTGGGCAACCCGCTCGTGGACGAACTGGTCGGCACCACCGTCCACCTGCAGGTGTACGCCTACAATCCGACGGACGGCGGTGCGGTACAAACCCCTCCCGCCGGTTCGACTCCCACGTTCGGCATGGGGAGTCCAGAAGTCACTATCTCGGCGCCGCTCCTGCTTCCTGCGGGTACGAGTTGGAACTGGAGCGTGCCGGTGACGGTGCCGACCACCGCGCCTCTGGGAGACTACGCCGTCCGATTCGCAGTGAACTTCTCGATGGCAAACGTCTCGTACCTGATGGAGTCCCGAGGATTCTTCTCCGCGAGCGCATGGGCCAGCGCGACCCAATATCCGAACGGCACCCCCACGATCAACGCGAGCCAGTTGGGAGTGTCGGGGGTCATCCCCGAGACCTCGATCCTCGTGAGCCCCTCCTCGACGCCGGTGGTTCTCTACGCGGTGCTGGGGGTCGGTTTAGGTCTGGCCGCCTTGGGCGCCTACTGGTGGGCGCGTTCGGAGACGAAATCCAAGTCCGGGGCCCGACGTCCCTCTCCGCCCCAGAGCGCTCCGACGGCCTTCGGGAGCAGGCGGAGGAGCGAAGGAGACTGACGGAGCAGCCTCCGCACGACGTGCGTCGGGAAGTCGATGTCGCCGAAAGCGACGATCGTCTCCGTCGTGCCGGCGTCCTTCAACGCCTCCAGGATCGCCTCGAGCTCGGCGTCGGTGAATTTGAGGAACAGCCGGCGGAGGTACTGCGCCTTGTCGAATTCGTCCCCGAATTCTCGACGCCACGCGTCGTCGTACCGCGACAGTCGCGCGGCGGATAGATCCCCATCGGTCAGTGCGCCGTGGGCCACCTCGACGGCGAGCTCGGCGGCCCGCATCCCCGTGAATATCCCGCCGCCGGAGAGCGGCTTGGCCTGGGCCGCCGCGTCGCCCACGAGGACCACATGCGGTCCCGAGATCTTCGGAACCGTGCCGATGGGGATTCCCGACACGAGATAGCTCGTGGCGTTGCGCAGGGGCTGGCCAAACCTCCGGGCGAGCTGGTCCAGGAGATGATCATAGTACACGCGGGCGGGAGTGCCGTCGGCGCTGGCGGCGACCCCTACGCGAGCCCCGCCGTATCCATCCGGTATCCACCAGCCGAACAGTCCCGGGGAGATCGTGTTCCCGACATAGACTTCGACGAGGTCCGGGTCGCCGGGCGACTCCGGAAACTCCGCCTCGAACGCCGGGAGGATCTCCACGGGGCGCCGGAGCCGAAAGGCGCGGGCCACCGCGCTCGCGACCCCGTCCGCCCCGACGACGAGCTGGGCGGCAATCTCGTCGGCGCCCGTCCCATGTCGGGTGATCTTTGCGCGGACGGTCCCGTTCGCCGTTCCCGCGAGGCCATCGAAGCGCGTCTCCGTTTCGAAGACCGCGCCGGCCTTGGCGGCCCGGTCGGCCAACGCGATGTCGAGTCCCGCCCGGTCGATGACGAAGGCCCTCGGTTCGGGCGCTCGAAACGTGATAAACTTCAACCCCGGGCTGAACACGCTCGCGCCGTGCACCGGCCGTCGGACGACTTGGGGCGTCTTCGCCAAGTCGAGGACCCGACGAGAGACCAGCCCGGCGCATTGCACGGGGTACCCGATACGCCCGTGCTCTTCGATCACGAGAACGGAGTGCCCGAGCTGGGCCAGGCGTTCCGCCGCCGTCGAGCCGGCCGGCCCCGCCCCGACGATGAGTACATCGACCCCGTGCATGCGTCCCTCTACCCGCTGCGCCACGGCGTGGCTACGAGGTCGGTCCGCTGTCGCGGCTGAACGATGGACTCGGCGATTGGCACGGTGATCCCCGCATGGAAAGCCAGCAGCCCCGTCCACGCGATCATGGCGCCGTTGTCGACGCAGAGCGACTTCGGCGGGGCGAACGAGCTCTTCCCCCGGGATTCGACCATCGAGCGAACCATGGTGCGGAGGCGCTCGTTGCACGCGACCCCCCCGCCGAGTACGACCGACTCTTTCTTCCGGTGCGCCAGCGCCCGTTCGGTGATCTCGGTCAACATCGAGTAGGCCGTGACCTCCACCGAATACGCGAGGTCCTCGAGGGAAGCCCCGTGCGCGCGCAGCGCCTGGCTCGCGGTGAGCATTCCGGAGAACGCGACGTCCATCCCGTGGACCGAGTAGGGGAGCGGGAGGAGTTCGGTCCCCTGGAGGGCCGCCTTCTCGATGGCCGGCCCACCGGGGAACTGCCCTCCGAGGGAGATCCAGAGCTTGTCGAGGAAGTTCCCGATCCCCACGTCCAGCGTCTCGCCCAACACGCGGTACCGTCCCGAGCCGTAGGCGATGACCTGGGTGTTCCCCCCACTCGCGTACAACAGGACGGGATCCTCCAGTCCGCTCAAGATCCGCGCGATCTCGATGTGTGCGACGCAGTGGTTGACCGGAACGAGTGGGCGCTCCCAGAGCAACGCGAGGGTTCGGGCCACCGTCGCGCCGGTCCGCAAGCATGGGCCGAGGCCCGGGCCCTGGGCGAACGCCACGGCTTCGATTTCCCGCGGGGAGATATGGGCGACCGCGAGAGCCCGTTCGATGAGTCCGGGGAATACCTCCACATGATGGTTCGCCGCTTCGCGCGGATGGATCCCACCGGTGGAGGGACGATACATATCGGACGCTAAGCCGAGCACCTCGGCGTGTTCCCCGACGATGCCGACAGACGCGGTGTGGGCCGTCGACTCGATGCCTAGGACGACCATCGAGCGCGCAACAGAGGCAGCAGGTTAAAACGCCCCCGCGAGGAAAGCCCGGGAGGCTACTCTTCGACGGACTCGATCCGGAAGTAAACGCTCTTTCCGCGCAGAGCTTCTTGGATCTGGTCGGCGAACCGCAAGGAGTCCTTGACGGAGGCTTCGCGGCCCCAGTCATACACGAAGTCGTATCCACTGCCCGCCTCGCGACGAAAACCGAGGTCCTCGAGCGTGTCCGTCACCTCGGAAAATGGCGCTCCCTCGCTGTCGAGCTGCACGAGGAGGTAGGTCTTCATCACGGAACGACTCGACATGGCGGAGGTGGGTATATCACAACTCCGGCAGTGTCGCTCGGCGCGACGCATCCGGCTCGTCCGGTACAGGATTCCGTGCGTGCGCCGTCACGACGACGGCGGCTCCCCGCGATAGTCGGCCCATCTCGTGGGCCGCGAGCTCCGCTCGGCCTACGGCGAGGAGTTCATCGAGTCGATCCACGAGAAGGACGCTCGCGCCGGGGACAATTTCCGGGTCGACGTTCCCCGCGAACCGAGAGAAGAGGCTCCGGCCCTCACGGACAAACGGAACTGCGTCGTCCCGGACCACTACGCGCAAACCGGGGGCTTTCACCGAGCGGTGGAGTAGCCCGGCTCCGATCCAAGTCGGCCGGGGGAGGCCGTCGTTACCGATGCGAAATGCCGGCTCGTTCCGGTAGGCGAACTCCCGCAGTCGGCCAGTGTTCCGAGATCGAATTCCGCGCAGTCCCGACTCACCCAGGGGAAGCACGTGCCCGGGGTATTGCCAGTCCGCGAGGGCGGCCATCTGGCGTCGCGTCCATTCGGCAATGCGCTCGGATCGCTCCCCTTGGACAAGGGGCCGAACTTCGCCCGTACTCTCCGCGACGATCCGTTCGTTCGGAGCCCGCTCAAATTCCTCGGGGCCGACCCATACACCAATGGGATAGACTTCGGACAGCTCGAGGGGGACGGGGCCGACGGCCGTCGGCACCTCCCAGAGAAGCTCCTCCCCCTCCGGACCGCTGGCGGGGATTTCTCCGAGATACTCGGGCGTGAGAGGGACCCTCGGATACGGTCGATAGAGCCCCTTGGACGACCGCCATCGCCCGAGGCGTTCCTGGAACCGGGCCACGGCGGGACGAAACCGACTGGTTTCCGTGACCTCGCGGAACGAGGGCCGACTTTCTGGTTCCACGGGTAGGAAGACACTCGAGCCCCGGACCGCCGCACGGAGGCCCGCGAGGAGCGCCGGATGGGCGGAGGCCCGTCGCTCGGCGAGCTCCCAGAGGGCTCCGGCGCGTATGGCCTGACGCACGCGACGCACTTCGGTCGCACACATCCACAGGTTGTGGCGAGCGATCGCGGTCTCGCGTTCGAGGGCGGGAAGCCGGCGGAGGGTCGTGAGGGGCCGTTCTTCGCAGAGCCGGCACCCACAGAACGGTTCCCGTACGTCCTCAAGGGCGACGGTCCCCTCCGGAAAGAGCAAGCTCCCCCGTCGTGCGAACTTGTGGTACGCCGCCGAGTCGAACAGGTCGACTCCGAAGAGAGCGGCAAACGCGAACGTGATGGGGTGGCCGGTTCCAAACAGGTGCACCGCCCGCTCAGGGGCGAGCGCGGGTCGGGCAGCGAGTAAGACCCGGGCGAGATCCGCGAAGCGGTACTGCTCGAGGAGCGGGACGACGCCTCCCACCGCAAGAACATCCCCAATGGCCGAGGCGCCCTCTGCGCTGGCCCAGCGGAGCTCGGGATACTGGCCGCCTTGTACCGGCACCGCGAGCAGCCCGCTTCGCGCCTCACGTGCCTTCCGCGCCCGGTCGAGCGTGACCTCTACGCCGCGCCGGGCTTCTTCTGCCGAGGCGCCCGGCTCACCGAACACGTCCAACACGGCCGCGATGTCGCTGCCTATCCTCCCCTGGAACTCGAGTATCTCTTCCGGGCCCACCTCCACATGCCCGTACGCGTGCTGCTGAAACGCCCCCGAATCGGTGAACACCGGGCCGGCAAAGTCGAGTAACCGGTGGATGCCCTCCCGTTCCGCCCGCTCCTTGAGCGGCGGGGATCGCCACGTGATGTAGGACGAGGTGATGACCGCGGGTAATCCGAACTTCGCTGCGATCTCCGAAGGCGCGATCGCCTGGTTTCGCGGGTCGGGGTGCACTACCGGCAGTAAGGCGGGTGTCTCGACCGTGCCGTGGGGCGTGGAAAACCGGCCGATGCGGGCGAAACCGTCCCGCGCTCGGACCTCGAAATCAATCATCGACCGGACCCAGCTTCGGATGGATTAGCCCTGCCGCCGGGCCGAGTCCGTGTTCCCGGTCGACCACGATGTGCGAATGTGGTCGAGCAACTCCACGAACATCGAGGTGGTCAGCTTCCCGGTGTTCGTGTTCTGTGGACTGGGGTGGTACGATGCCCACAGCATCGGATGGCCAGGGCCCAGCGGCACGCAACGGCCGTGGGCGAACTCTGCGTTCGGACGAGGAAGTCCGTAGAGCTCCGGGACCGCGTCTCTCAAGGCCTCCCACGCAAACCCGCCGAGCGCCAACAAGGACCGGGCCCGGGGGAGCAGTCGGAGCTCGCGGGAAAGGTACGGAAGGCAGTTGGCTTTCTCGGCGGGCAGCGGCCGATTATCTGGGGGGACGCAACGCACGGCGGCGGTCAGATAGGCGTCATTGTAGTGGAGGCCATCCCCCCGGGCCGTCGACGCCGGCTGGTTCGCGAACCCGGCGGCATGGAGCGCCCCCACGAGGAACGCCGCCGATCGGTCCCCGGTGAACACCCGGCCGGTACGGTTCGATCCGTGGGCGGCGGGCGCCAGCCCGATGAGGACAAGGCGGGCCCCAGGGTCGCCAAAGCCGGGGACCGGCCGCCCCCAGTACGTGTCCCCCCGGAATTGTTTCTTCTTCTCATGAGCGACGCGTTCCCGGTACACCACCAGGCGGGGGCAACGACGACAAGCCAGGACCTCATCACGGAGTTGCTGGAGGCTATCGGCCACTGTAGCTCCTCGGAAGTCTGTGGCGGGAACGAGCCGGACCGCTTAACGGCCCGGCGCCCCCAAGCTTTACCCTCGCCCCGGTCTGGTCCGGGCGATGGAATTCGAAACGCTCCAGCTTCTCCCGATGGCTTCGAGCCACCGGGGCTCGCTCTCGCCGGGATGCGAACAGTGTCAGGAGGGGAAGAAGCTCGTACTGTTCGTGACGGGGTTGTGCCGCTTCCGATGCTTCTACTGCCCCGTGTCGGAGCGCCGAAACCAGATCGACGTGACGTACGCCAATGAGCGGCTGGTCCGGACCGACGCCGACGTCCTCGATGAAGCCCGAGCGATCGGCGCCGCCGGCACCGGAATCACGGGCGGAGATCCGCTCGGCGTGATCGACCGGACGGTCCACTACGTACAATTGCTGAAGGCCGAGTTTGGTCCTGAGCATCATATCCACCTCTACACCCACGAACCCAACCCGGAGAAGCTCCAGCGACTCGCCCGGGTCGGACTGGACGAGTTCCGATTGCACATTCCGCACTACCTGTGGGGCTCGTTGGACAGCCATGGGTCGGCGTACCGGGACGTGCTCTCCGCGGCTCCGTCGTGGGGGATTCGTCGGGGGGTGGAGATCCCGGTCCTCCCCGAGAAGGAGAAGGAGCTCCGCCGACTGCTTCGTTCGCTGGACCGATTGCATCTGGATTTCATCAATCTCAACGAGATGGAATTTTCGTCGACCAACGAGTCCGCCCTCCATGGCCACGGTTATCGCGTCGACGCTTGGAACGGTTGGGGGGTCAAGGGCAGCCGGGCGACGGCGGAGAAGATCGTGCGCGAGATGCGTCTCTCCACCCCGCTGCACTACTGTTCTTCTCGGTTCAAGGACAGCGTCCAACTCCGCAAGCGACTCCTGCGCCGGGCCGAGCGGACGGCACCTGCCTTCGCCGACCGGACGGAGGACGGCACGATCCTCCTGGGCATCGTCGAGGCCGAGGATGACCTGCAATTGCCCCGCGTCGTCGAAGCGATCGGGTCGGTCGGCCGCGTCCCGGCGGCAGACTACCGCGTCGATACGGCCCGGCGGCGGGTGGAGCTGGCACCGGAGCGGCTGCGTCGCTTCGCCCGACGGCTTCGTTTTCCCGCCTTTGCCGTCGAGGTGTACCCCACGGAGGACGCGCTCGAGGTCGAGCGTACCCCCCTCAACTCCGCCGCCTTTCCCTCGATCCGCACCGGCGGCGGTCGGTAGTTCTCGTCGCAAACGTGGCTTCCGTGGGTTAGATACCGGACATCGCCCCGTTGGTGCTTCAGCGAGCAGGGTCCCCATCCGTCGTCCTCGGCACCGTACCACATCGGGCAATCCCTGCAGTGTAGCGTCGTCCCACCAGGTCCGAGGTCGTTCGTCAGGTTAGACGGCGTCACGATGGCCCTCCACAGAGCATCTCCCAGCCAGCAATCACGTTCGACATGAGTTGCGCCACCGTGACGGGCCCCACGCCCCCGGGTACCGGGGTGATCGCGTCGACCCACCCCTCGAGGGCAGCCGCGTCGGCATCACCGACGGCTCGTACACCCGACGTCGACGACGAGTCTGGCACACTGCTCAAGCCCACGTCCACGACGACGGCGCCCTTCGGGATGACATCGCGCGTGAGGAGGCCCGGGACCCCGGCGCAGCTCACGATCACGTCGTTCGTTGCGAGAGTCTCACCGAGTCGTGGCGTACGCGAGTGGGTCACCGTCACAGTGGCGTCACCCGATTCTCCCCGTCCGCCCAGGAGAAGAGCCAGCGGCAAACCCACTGTAGAGGATCGACCGACGACGGCCACGCGGTGACCGCGCGGCGAGATCGCGTAATGGTGAAGGATCTGGAGGACCGCGAGCGCGACGGCGGGCGCGTGGAGCGGCCGCCCCTCCACGAGTCTTCCGAGATTCAACGACCCGACGCCATCCACGTCCTTTTCCGGTGAGAGCTCGTCTACGATAGCCTGGAAATCCACCCCCTTCGGAAGGGGATGCTGCACGAGAACGGCGTGGACCGACGTGTCTGCCTCGAGCGCTCGGATTCGCTCCCGGAGCTGAGCGGTGGTCGCGGCCCCCGGCATCGCGACGTCCCGGAACTCGATGCCCACCGTTCGAGCGATGCGCTCCTGTTGCTTGAGGTAGAATGAAAAGGGCCCGGCGGAACCCAAATGAACGCTCGCGAGCGTAGGAGTGGGTGCGTTGCCCCCCCGGTGGCGAATCCGCAAACCCACGTTCTGAAGCAGCAAATCGCCCACAGGCTTGCCGTACAATTGACGCGTCAGGATTTCCACCCGTAAGCGAGGTTCTCAATCACCGGGTAGTCGTACTTTAGGGCGAGCTATCCGTGTGCGACCCGGAGGAAGGTCGGTCTCAGCTCGTCGCTCGAAAGCCCCCATCCGTCCTCCGTCCCGTCAGACCGGTCGATGAGGCGCCAGCGAAATCATATATACGGCCCTACCCTCGTTTCGATTGAAGTGGCCACCCCGGGGAACCAGAGGACAATTTCGGGGGCAGATACGCCAGATGAAACACCACCAGCCGATACCGCCGTTCCCGTAACGGCGACCACGGGCTCCGACGAGCTCGAAGCGTGGGGGAAGAGCCTAACTTACCAGAGCACAGCACAGCTCGAGGTTCCCCCGAAGCTCATCGACCAAGTCATTGGTCAGGATGAGGCCGTCGAGGTCGCCAAGAAGGCCGCGGCCCAAAAGCGGCACATGATCTTGATCGGCGAACCCGGGACGGGCAAAAGCATGCTCGGGCGGGCCATGACGGATTTCCTCCCTAAGGAGCAGCTCCAAGACATCCTCGCCTACGCCAACAGCGAGGACTCCAACGAGCCCAAGATCCGCGTAGTTCCCGCGGGGAAGGGAAAGGAGATCGTTGCGGCACAGAAGCTCGAAGCGGCGCAACGCAAGGAGCAGCGGACGATCTTCCTCGTGGTCGCCGCGCTGCTAGTGCTTGCTCTTACGGCGTGGATTGTGTGGACCTCCCACGATTACGACGCCATCCTGATCGGTATCCTGGTAATCATCATCCTCTGGGCCGTGGTCCGGTTCGGGTCCGGCCGTGATTCGGGCGGGGTCGGTGTCGCGAAACTGCTCGTCACGCATTCGCCGGACGAACGTCCACCCTTCATCGACGCCACGGGCGCGCACGCCGGGGCGCTTTTGGGCGACGTGAAGCACGACCCATTCCAGTCGGGTGGACTCGAGACGCCGCCCCACGAGCGGGTCGAGATCGGCGCCATCCACAAGGCCAACGGCGGCGTCCTCTTCATCGACGAGATCAACCTGCTCAAGATCGAGAGCCAGCATTCGCTGCTCACCGCCCTGCAGGAGAAGAAATTCCCTATCGTCGGTCAGTCAGAGCGGTCCGCCGGCGCGATGGTCAAGACCGAGCCCGTGCCGTGCGACTTTGTCCTCGTGGCGGCGGGTAACGTCGATAGCGTGCAGACCATGCACCCGGCGCTTCGGTCCCGGATCCGGGGCTACGGGTACGAACTCTACGTTAACACCACGATGGCCGACACTCCGGACAATCGGATGAAGCTGGTCCGATTCGTCGCGCAGGAGGTCGTCAAAGACAAGAAGATACCCCACTTCAACCCCGGCGCGACCGTCGAGGTCATTCGCGAGGCGCAACGGCGCGCGGGTCGCAGCGGCCAACTCACTCTCCGCCTCCGGGAGCTCGGGGGCCTCGTGCGGGTCGCCGGAGACATTGCCAACTCGGAGAGCGCCACGGTCGTCGCTGCGGAGCACGTCGTTCGGGCCAAGCGGGCGAGCCGGTCGCTTGAACAACAGATCGCGGACCGCTACATCGAGCGGCGCCGCGAATACCGGATGTTCAACACCGAAGGCGCGGCCGTAGGGATGGTCAACGGCCTGGCCGCGATCAACGCCCAGACCGGCATGGCGGAGTTCTCTGGGATTGTCTTGCCGATCGTCGCGGAGGTCACCCCGGCCCAAACCAAGGACGGCGGAGTGGTCGTCGCAACGGGCAAGCTCGGAGAGATCGCCAAAGAAGCCGTGCAGAACGTCAGCGCTTTGATCAAGAAGTACACCGGCGAGGACATCTCTCGTTACGACATTCACATTCAGTTCGTCGGCACCTCCGATGGCGTCGAGGGCGACTCCGCCTCGGTCTCGATCGCGACGGCGGTCATCAGCGCCCTGGAAGGCGTGCCGGTTGACCAGTCTCTCGCGATGACCGGTTCCCTGTCCGTCCGCGGTCAGGTGCTCCCAGTCGGAGGCGTGACCGCCAAGGTGGAGGCGGCGGCCGATGCCGGCCTGAAGCGCGTGCTGGTCCCCGCGGACAACCTTTCCGACCTCGTCCTGGAAAGCCGCTACCTCAACCTGATCGAGGTCATACCGGTCGACACGCTCCGCGACGTGCTCCGATACGCCCTCGTCGGGCAGACGGCAAAGAAGGACTCGTTGCTGGAACGCCTCGCCGCCATGGTCCACGCCACCTCGCGGATCGACGTGCCGGCCACGTCGCCGGCGGGGACCCCGTCGGGTCGTCCGGCGGCGGGATCGTGAAAGGCGCCACCCGCGTACCCTCGCACCGAGGTTGGGAGCACGCGACCCGGGGCTCCTCGTTCTCGGTCAACCCCGCTCCGGAGGAGGCGCCGACAGAGGACCGGTTCGTGAACCGTCCCTGCTACGAGTTCAACGGCATGCTCGCGCGCGGTATGGACGACACGCACTGCCGGCATTGCCGGCACTACCTCACGGCTCGGTGCCCACACATCGACGAGTTCTTGGACGACGTCGAGGACCTCGAGCCCGAGTAGGCCGGGGGACGTCGTGACCGGACTGATTGTCGGTCGTTTCCAGCCGTTCCACTTAGGTCATCTCGCCATGGTCTCCTGCCTTCGCCGGGCGCAGCCCGTGGCCCGGCTCGTCCTCGCGGTCGGGAGCGCCCAGGAATCTTTCACACCGGAAAATCCATTCACCGCGGGGGAACGGGTCGAGATGATCCAACGGTCGCTCTCCGAGGCCGAGATCGACGGGTGCCTTCCGGTACCCGTGGCTGACATCCACCAACACGCCCAGTGGGCGGCCTATCTCCGCGGATTACTCCCCCCCTTCGACGTGGTCTATACCAACAATCCGCTCACCCGATTGTTGTTCGAGCGGGATCGGATCCGAGTCGAATCGCCCGCGCTCGTCGACCGGGAGAAATTGCAGGGAGTCGTGGTCCGCCGCCGGCTCGTTCAGGGGATCGGCTGGCAGGAGCTCGTTCCCCCCGCCGTGGGTCGTTACCTCGAAGAAATTGGGGCGCCCGACCGGGTCCGGCGGATCGCGGAACGCGACGCCGCTTCGGCGGCCTCTCCGCCGCCCTCCTGAGCGAGTCTGGGCCTGCCACCGGGCGGTGGCCTCGCACTACGGTTATAGGAGGGACTTCCTCGTCCCCGCGTCGTGCCACCGTAGCTCAGTTGGCAGAGCAGCTGATTCGTAATCAGCAGGTCGAGGGTTCAAGTCCCTCCGGTGGCTGAGGATTCCCCCGTTCCCGGGCGAAAACTGTGTCCCCTGATACGGGCCCCCCGCCGAATGAGCTCCGTTTACCTTAGCCCACAAGTCGGCAGGATACGTGTCGCGTAGTAAGAGTGATATATCGATAGGCTAATCGTTACCCTGAGGTTTAGTCGATGGATACTGTGACGGTCTCGCAGAAGTATCAAGTGGTGATCCCTGAGCGAGTTCGCGAGGAGTTTCACATTCGGGCGGGAGACAAGATGGCAGTCATCGTGAAGCATGGTATCCTTCACTACGTCCCCGTTCGTCCGTTCGAACAGACCAAGGGAATGACTCCCGGGCTGGATACGAAGGGCCTGCGCGACAAACACGATCGCTTCTAGAGGTCGTGAAAGCCTTTGATCTCTATCGACAGTTACGGGTGGATTGAAAGGTTCGGTGGAGGGCCGAAGCAAGCGCAGTACAACCGCGTGATCGATGCGGTCCCCCCAACTGAGATCCTAACCTCGGCCGTAACGGTGTATGAAGTATACAAAAAGGCGAAGGCTTTCCGGGGCGAACACGCGGCCCTGGAGGATGTTGCCGCGCTCGGGCAGACCCTCTTGATGCCGATAGACCAAGAGATCGCATTGGCGGCCGCCGATTACAGCCTTGAACATGGACTTCACTTTTCGGACGCCCTGATTTATGCCACCGCCCGGCGGCATCATGCGGACCTATACACGAGTGATACCGCCTTGAAGCCCCTTCCCGGAGTCCGGTTTATCTAGGAACAAGATGGACCTGCAGCCGGAAGCGGTTGAGTGGAGCCGGGAAGGGACTGGAACCTTTCTCCTAGGCTCTCCGGTGGCTGCTTTCTTCGCCAAGCTGGCCTCAGGGCGATTTGCAATGAAGTGTGGCCCGCCCGGAGCGACGCCTTAAGCGAGAACAATACCGTCTGTTCGAAAAGGTCCGTTACGCAGGGACCGCGCCGTAGCGGAGTCAGGGCGCGGAATCCCAACAGGGTCCCTGATTCGGTCCGCGAACACGAAATATTTTGGTAGCTTCCCCTCTTCCTGCACTCCATGAAGATCAAGGGAATCGCATGGGTGGGCGTGAAGACCGACCGATTCGAGATGATGCGGATGTTTTGCAAGAACGTGTTGAATCTGAGCGAAGCCCTCGAACAGTCTGACTTCGCCGTCTTCCGGGCCGGGGAGCACGACAAGTTCGAAATCTTTGGACCTGCCGGGCCGGGCCACCCAGCCGGGTTCGCATCCAACCGGGTTGTCTCCGGGTTCGAGGTAGACGATATCGAGGCGGCAAGGCAGGAGCTTCATCGTGCCGGAATCGAACTCATCGGTGACCTCGTTCGGGTTTCGTTAGGCGGCGCTTGGCAGCTATTTCGTGGCCCCGACGGCTTGGTGTACGAACTTACCTACATTCCAGAGTCCCGCTGAACCAGCGAGGGGGCAACCCGTCCGTTTTGAGCGGCCCCCCGGCCAAGCCGGAAGGAATCCCTCTCGCCGAATTCGATCGAAAGTATCGTCGGTGAGGAGGACTTGCGCCTAGGATCGCGCCCCACGGAGGGCCTAGAACCCATTTTCCTAACGCGACGTGGGGGCCCGGGTCTGGTTCGGGGACCCGCGGACAGTCCTCACCGGGGACAGGCCAGTGAAAGTTCTACGCTTCGATGTCATCCCTCCAGTGGCTGGCGGAATCGACCCGCGGAGATCACTTCCGCCACATGTTGTAGAGCACGATGACCGGGTAGGCGCAAACCCGGGGCGCGGTGATCGCGAACAAGATCGCAGCCACCACTTCGCGGTTCGTGAGCCGGCCTAGCGATGCGGGCTCCCGGACTTTATTCCACTCCGGGCTGAGCGGGTCCGTGTCGTCAAAATCTGGCGGGTAGATGGCCGTTACGCGAATCCCGTGCTCTTTCAGTTCCATCCTCAACTTGTCGCTGAACCCCGACTGTCCGTGTTTTGCGGCGTGGAAAACCGCCGACGCGTCTCCTGAGTTCTGGCCGGGCAATGCCGCCGTGGAGACGATGGTGACGATGTCCGCGGCCGCAGATCGGCGTAGTCCTGGGAGCAACCCCTTGGTCACTAGAATCGTTCCCGTGAGTGCTGCCGCGACAGCGTTCACAACGTCCTCCTCGGCGACATCTTCGAAAGCCCCGGGGAGCCAAGGTGCGGCGTTGTTGACCAGCACGTCGAGGACCGGTGCGATCGTCAATGTACTCTGGCACGCCGTTCGAATCCTGTCAGGCCGGGCGAGGTCGCAAGGTATTGTCGCGGCCGTGCGTCCGGTGCGGGTCCGGATCGAGTCGGCAACGGGGGGCAACTTAGCGGGGTCGCGACCCATGAGGACGAGCTCGGCCCCCTGATCCGCCGCGACAATTGCCAGCGCACGTCCGAGTCCCCGGGTAGCGCCGGTAATGACGACATGCCGGCCGGATAAGACCCGGTCGGCCGGGCTGTCTGGTGGAATCATCGCAGTTTGGAACGAGTTCGGCCTTATCACGATACTCGTACCCATTCGATGCGGGCGCGCAGAATCGATTGCGCGACTGTCACGCAAAGAGTGCCGCACGACCCGCCGAACTGTCGAACATGCGAGGGCATATCTCCGTGCGATGGTGCCCAGAGCGAGGGATCCATGCCCACCCTTTCTCGGTTGCGACGAGTGATATCGAGTGTCCCGAAGGGGAAGGTCATCACGTACGGCCAAGTCGCGGCCGCCGGAGGCATCCCCGGTGGGGCGCGGGTGACGGTGCGGGCGCTTCAATCGGGCGAGGGGATTCCATGGCATCGCGTCGTAGGCGCGGGTGGCCGGATCGCCCTCTCCGGTGATGGGGGCCGGGAACAGCGCCTCCGCCTTATCCTCGAGGGCGTCACGTTCCGCGGCGCCCGCGTTCGAATGGAACGCCATAACTGGATCCCGAATCCACGTGGCCTTACGACGCGGCGATCCGGCATCCAACCGCCGATGTACCAGAACAGAGGGGGTCCGCCAATCCGAGGAAGGCGCGACCGAGGGGAGACCTCTGCGAAGTGGGAGCCGTTCCCCCGGCGGAATGAGGTCGACCCGGGCTGGCCGCGACCGCGCCGGAAGCCCTAGTTCCTGGTGACCAATTGACTTTCGCTCTCCAGCACGTCCCGGGCGTCCCCTGCAGTGGTATCGGAGCCTGGTGGACTGCGGACCGCGGAGTGATCGAGCTTGGTCATCTCCGTCGCTAACCACTCGAATTCATGGAAGATCGTCGGGTCATTGGTCTCTTTCCGCCACCGCGAGATCCGGTCGACCGGGTGGGTGAGGGCGTAGTGGTAGCCGGTCACCCAGCCGCCGAACGCGTTCCAAACCATGCGTCGGTCCAGGATTCTTTCGTGAGTGAGGGAGCCCATGAGTTGGAAGAAAAATCCCACGTCGTAGTTCTCGAGTTCCTTCTTGGGGTCACCCGCCAGTAACTGAGTACTGACTTCACGACGGGTCGCCCGCATCGCCGGAGAATCGAATCGGTCCCGGAGGTCCAAAATCGTCTTGGCGGAATTGATACGTTGGGTCTGGCGCATCTGCCAGTAAGCGAAGGTGAGGGTTCCGACCACGAGGACCCACGTCCCGAGAATCGTGACCCAGGTGGCGAGGTCCAGGGTGCTCATACTTCTCGCGCATCCCCGCCGGGGAATAAAGGGTGATTTGAGACCCCCGCGCATCGCGTCACTCTCGTGTGTCGAACGGTTTCCGATGCGGGCTCTGGAGGCCATTCCGGACGCACCCTCTCTCCTCGGGGGCCAGGCCCGGGGTCGATGAACCGTCTAGCGAGGTTAATGGAGGATGCTCCTCGCTCTTCTTCGAGGTTCCTCTAGCCGTCGAAGAAAGCGTCGGGTCGATTCCCGAAAGCCATGTTCCATTGCGTGGCCCTGGTCGTCTCGAACCGGAAGAGGGCGGTGGCCTGGTTTACCCATAAGCTCGGACTCGACGTGATTGAGCAAGACATCGGGCACGACACTCACTGGGTCGTCGTCGGGCGCAAAGGGCAGAAAGGGGGCGTGCACTTGCGCGACATGCCCACCTTCAACCCGGCGTTCCCGGTGGAGCCGGGGAATCGGGGACTCAGTTCGACGCCCCTGGCGACTTCCGGGGTTGGTGCGCCGCTCTCGAGGCGAATGGGGTTAGATTCGCCACTCCGCCAACTGAGCGACCACGGGGTTGGTACGCCAGGGTCGTCGACCCGGACGGGAATGAGCTTCGGCTCAATCCGGAGTAGAAGGGGCCGCTCAGAACACCAACGGGTTCATCCTGTCTCCCGGTCGGGGCCCGCCTCTATATACCGGAGCGCCACGCCCCCCCAAAATCACGAATACCGCTCCTATACCGATGAAGACGACGAGGGTGGCCCCCAGTAGCACGACCTTTGGGAAACCGGACCGAGGACCTGTCGAGAGCTCCCCCGATAGAGGGGGCCGGAGGTAGAAGATCATGGTAAATCGGGGCACGTCACCTGGAAGAGGGGGCAGCAGCTCTTCCCACAAGAACCCAAACAACAGTCCTAAGAGGAGTGCTGAGCGGCTCGTGAGGACCCCTCCGACCACATTCGAGGTGCCTGGACCCGATACCAAGCAGCTGAGGACCCACGAGGAGAACTCTCCGTGCGGGGTCCCGGCGGCCGGTTCGTTAAATACGGCTCCCCGCCCCTAGCGTTAGCGTGACCACCCCGGCAACTCGGGCCAGGCCTCGGATTGGCCGTCTGGAGGCGTGGGAGGCGCTCATTTCCCGACGCGAGCGGGTCCGCTCCGGTCTCGCGGGCGTCACCGTGCTGGATGGGCCCCTCGGCGTCGGAAAGTCGACCTTTCTGGGCGCCCTGCTGGAAGACTCGCGGGCGGCGGGCTTCAAGGTCTACCAAGCCCGGGCCGCGAACGAAAACCCCCCCCCGTTTTCCCTGATCCGCGATGCGGTGGCTTCCGGACGATTCTAGGAAGTGGAGACGGCTCGGCCGACGGTACCGCCCGCCGGGCCGCCTCTTGCGTTCCTGCCGGGGTTAGTCCGCACGCGAGCGGAATCGCTGTCTGGAGAGGCAATTCGAACTGCCGCCGACGGAACCCAGGCCGAACTCGAGTCGGACCTGCATCGGCTCTCCGCCGGACTCGCGGAGCCGTTGCTCTTGGCGGCCCGGAAGACGCCGGTTCTCCTCGCCCTCGACGATCTTCACCGGGCCGATTCGCCCTCAATGGAGTTCCTCCAGTACCTTATCCCGCAGATCGCGGGCCGACCGATTTGGGTGCTTGGAACGTTGGACTCGACGGAGCCGCGGGGACAGCCCGGCCCTTTGGACGACCTGCTGCACAGTCCAGACCTCGAGCAGATCTCCCTTCCTTCGTTCTCCGAAGGGGAGCTCGAGGAGTTTCTGCGCTGGCTCGAGCCGCGACGCCGCTTCCGAGAGCCGGAGGTCCACCGTCTCTATTCTGAAACGGGGGGTCTCCCGATGTTCGTCGAGAGACTGGTCCATCACCCTTCGGCCATCGCGGGGTCGGGCGTACACGACGACGTTGGGGTCGCGGAGGAGGACTCGGGCCTTCGCGGGTTAGACGCCGCGACGCGCCGGTTGCTGAACTTAGCCGTCGTCGCCGGGAACGAGTTCTCCTTCGACCTGATGGCGGCCGCCGCGGGAGGGGACGAAGAACAGGTGGTCGAAGGTCTGGAGCGGCTTGTGGGGCTCGGGGTCCTTCGCGAACTCGAGTGGGATCGGTTCTCGTTCACGGAGGAGGACCTCCGTCACCGGCTCTTCACCGAGCTGGACGCCCCGACCGTGAAGAATCTCCACCGGCGCATCGCCGCCGCCTTCGAGCAAAGTGGGTCGCACGAAATGGAAACGGTGTACGCCCTGGCGCGCCACGCCTATCTCGGGGAGATGGATGCTGCCGTGCAGTACAACCGACGGGCGGCCGAATTCGCCGTGGCGGCGTTCCAACCCCTCGTCGCGGTCACGTACCTCGAGAACGCGCTCGACGCGCTCCACCGGGTGGACCCCGACGATGTCGTGGCCGAGATTGGCCTCCGCCTCGAAGTGGTCATGCAGCGCACGCGAGCGGGGGAACTGCATACGGCGGAGTCGCTCCTCAAAGAGTTCCACGCCGACCGCCGGCTGTGGAGCGCGGCGACCCCCGTCGATCGCGCGTTCTTCGCGCTCCTCCAAGCGAGATTGTTGGCCGACGAGGGCCGCTGGGATGAGGCGGAGCGCTCGTTCCGGGACCTTCCATCGAAGGGTCCCTCGGCCGGCTCGGTGCCGCTTCGGATCGCGACGCTTCGACTGCGCGGCGAGATTCTGTTTTATCGGGGCGTTTACAACGAGTCCCTGGCTACCCATGAGGAGGGCCTACGTCTCGCGACCGAAGCGGGCGAAGTTCGGGAGGCGGCCGTCGAGTCCATCCGGCGCGCCACCGTCCTCTGCATGCTCCCCGGGCGGGAGGAAGAGGCGCTCAACGGCTTCCGGACCGCAATCGAGAAACTCGTTGAGGTCGGAGACCGTGCCGAGGCGGCATTCGGGCTCCTGTGCCTGGGGGCGCAGCTGAACCAACAGGGCCGGGCGGAGGAGGCCCGGGACGCGCTCCAGCGGGCCTCCGAGCTCAGCGAGGCGGCCCGAGACCTGCGACGGCTCGGCTGGACGTGCCTAAACTTAGCGGACCTAGAGCTCGAGCAAGGTCATCGCACGGAAGCCGAGGCCCGCAACCGTGTCGCCGTCTCGTTGTTCGAACAGATCGGCGACCAGTTGGGCCGGGCGCGCGGCTTTCTGACGGAGGGCCGTCTCGCTCTGGCCCGCGGGGACGTGGCCGCCGCGGAGCAGTCCTTTGCTGGAGCCCGCGACATCTTCACCGACCAGGGCCTCAAGGCCGACGAACTCGAAGTCGACCTTCGGGAAGTGGAAGTGCGATTGGTCCAAGAGGACCGCCCAGCCGCTCTCCGCGGTCTCGAACGGATGTGGGAGCGGGACCTCGAACGATTACGGCCTGACCTCGTCGCCGACTGGCGCCGTCTGCGGGACCGTCTGACGGCCCGGTAGCTCCGCCGGCAGCTCGTCGGCCCGCGTTCCCGGGAGCGAGGTCCGCGGCACCGCGAGCGGTCCGGACGGGGCATCGTACCGGATCGATCGGAGGTCCCGCAAACCCAGCGCCACTAGGCCGGTCGCGAAGAGTCCCACGGCCGCTACGGCGTACGCTGCGCCGACACCGCGCCAGTCGATCAGGAGGCCACCGACCAGGATTCCGACGGGGGTCATGGCAAGGCCTACCGTCTCATCGATGCTCAGGTAACGACCGAGAAGTCCGGACGGCACGATGCGTTGCACGAGCGAAAAGAACCCCGTAGTGATCAAACCGAAGAGGACACCGAGCAGCACGAGCGTGGGTCCGGCGACCACAAATCTTGGGACCAGGACGAGGACGCCGAACAGGGCCCCCCCGGCCAATAGCGCCCCGATGAGGACCCAGCCGAAGTAGCGCAAAACGCCGACCCGGCCCATGGAGATGGAACCCACGAAAAAGCCCCCGCTGAACCCGGCGACGAGGAAGCCGAAGGCGTAGGCCGGTTGCCCGAGGGCCACGACCGTGTAGACCACGAGGAACGGGGTGGAGATCGCCAAAAAGAAACCGAGTCCCATGGAGACAAGTGTCAACTCGAGCAACGCCCGGTGGGCCCCCAGATACGTCAACGCGACTCGGATATCCTCGGCCAGGGACGGACGGACCGGAGACGCCGGCCACTCGGCCGGCGGGGCGCGAGAGGTTCCGATGCGGGTCATGAGAATTCCGGACAGGAGAAAGATCCCGACGCCGAATGCAAACGAGGGGTAGGTCCCGGCCACGACCAGGAGGAACGCCGCGCTCGCGGCGCCGGCGGTGGAGGCCACGGCCGTCGAGGCCTGGAGGAGGCCGTTCGCGTCGTCAAGGGTGGTGGGGTCCACTAGGCTCGGCAGGATCGCATTGGCGGAGGGCCGGAAGACCGCGGTCACCGCTTCGAGGGCGAAGACCAGCCCCAGGACTAGAATCAAGCGGAAGCCGAACGCCGCGATGGTGAGCGGAACGGCCGCGAGCACGGCCGCTTGGAGGAGCCCGGTCACGACGAGGAGCTTCCGGCGGTCATACCGGTCCGCGATGACTCCGGCCGGTAGGCCGATTGCGAGGACTGGCAGCGACGCGGCGATCCCTACGTAGGCCACCGCGAGGGCGGAGCCGGTCTGCTCGAATA
>JBARJD010000122.1:0-2367 GCA_049800095.1 Thermoplasmata archaeon
ACATTGTGGCCTACTCGGGTGGCTCCGGTTATACGGCTAGATTCCGAGCGGCAGGAATTCCCCCACAAGAACAAAATAGGGCTTCGTCGCAGTTGTTGTCTCACTAATGACGTTGGATTATGTGAGACTCCCTCTGGCTATTGCCCCGTTTGTGGGCGTGCGACCGTCGAGGTTCGGCGTAAGGGAGCGCCCCCCACCGAGCTTCTTCCAAAGACTCTCAAAGGCAGTCGCCGGCTCTGCCTGCAATCAGACTCCGTCGAGTAAGAAATAGGAGAGGTTAGCTAAGCAGTGTCGATTGCCCAACCGCATGCGTTGTCTGTCGTCCTACCTGTCCTTGACGAGCGGCAGAATGTGGAACGTCTTATCGAGAGGTTCGACAAACTCAAGGATGAACTCGGGCTTGAAGAGTTGATCTTCGTCGACGATGGGAGTCGCGACGGTACACTAGAATTCCTGGAGCAATCGTCCCACTTGAATCACGGTTATGGGATTCGGACGATTTCGCGCGAACAGAAGCTCGGACAGGTCGATGCTTGCATTACCGGCAGTAGGGTGGCAAAGGGCCATTTCGTCGCCGTAATGGACGCCGATTTGCAACACCCACCGGAGGCAATTCCGTCGATGTTGCGCGGGCTCCAGGGCGGATGCGATATCGCTGTCGGATCCCGATACGTAAACGGGGCGAGGGTACGGCGCAATCCAGAGCGGGGCGTGATTAGTCGGGGGGCCATGATAGTGGCTCACTTCCTCCTACCAGTTTCCAACCGGATGCTAGATCCCTTGTCTGGCTTCTTTGTCGCCCGGAAGGACCTGATTACCGACCTGAAGCGCCTTCGAGGCCGCTGTAAACTTCTCCTCTTCGTCCTATCCGTTCACAAGGACGTCCGTGTTACCGAAGTCGGATTCGATTTCGAGGAGCGAAGCAACGGTCGGTCAAAGACGGTCGATGTGAGCCTCTCGTTCATTGTTCGATACCTGATCGAGCTCATTACCTACATGAAGGTACGAAGCTCAGTCGATAGCCGCTTCGTTAGTGCCCCTTCACGAGCAATCGCTCCGACAGAGTCACCGGTAGCCGGTTGAACAACGCTCGCACTCGCTCCCCATCAAGCGGCCCGGGAGGGCAAAGAGTGCCGTGTTGTAGCTAACTTACCTCGGGGCCCTAGCGCAGGCTAGCAGAGAGAAAGAGCTGGTCAGGTCCGCGCCCTCTAAATCTCAGAAGCAAGAGCGCCATAGAAATCATCGAAGACATTGTCCCACGTGTAATCGCGGTAGAGGGAACTTGCCGTTGTCGCCAGGCGGCGCCACCTCTCGGCGTCTTCAACCAGGCTGAGAAGGGCCTGGGTGAGTGCAGGGACGTTTCCGCTCTCTACGAGAATCCCCGATTCACCGTCCCGGACTGAGTCGCGTATACCGGGAACGTCGTAACCCACAACTGGGCATCCATAAATCTGGGGTTCCATCGCGCATAACCCCCAACCTTCCTTTTCAGAGGTCACAATTGCTACTCTGGCTTTTCTGTACAGTTCGTTCTTAGAGCTCTCAGAAATCCGTCCGGTGAACGACGTTCGAGCCGAGATCTGCAGCTCAGAAGCCCGGAGTAGCAACTGGCGCGAGTAGGCTTCGCTATCAGGGGCCCCAATAACGGCTAAGCGCCAATTCGAAGGTAGCATCGAAAACGCAGCGAGGCAGTGTTCGACCCGCTTCCACGGCTTCAACGGACCCGTGAAAACCACTAGGTTCTCCTTACCTTCGATGGAGACCTCGACGCTCGGGGGGTCCGCGCCCACCCGAACCATCCTCACGTTAGAGTAACCGCGAGCAAGCAACTCTCGTTGGGTCGAGAAACTGATAGTGATTATGCGTTGTCGCTTGTACAGAATCGGCGTAACGATGTTCTGTAGGCCGATCACGATCGGGGATAATAGTCCGACTTTTCGTACCACCGCATCATACGGCACAACATGGTACATCACCGAAAGAGTTCGATGACGAGAGAACAACGGTGTAAGGTATGGGATTGCACTGAGAGACTCAAGGACGAGGGCGTCTCGATACTCGCCTGCCAGCTTCATCGTTCCATGAAGGAAGGTGGTGATATCTGATCCGACCCTCACAATTTGGACGCCGGCAAGCGACTCTTCCGACTTCGAATCCGGAAAACGGCTAGATAGCCAAGTGACTTCGAACCCTCGTGTTACCAGACGCTTGGCCATTTCGAAGCAGTAGCGGGGCGCCCCCCCGGATTTGGGGTCAAGAGGATCATCGTAGCATAGCACTAGAAGGCGCCTCAAGCGACGCACCTCTGTTCAAACTGTTTATGGCACGGTTGTCGGCCCGCGTGATCAGGATTGCGTCGTGTTAAGA
>JBARJD010000123.1:0-17572 GCA_049800095.1 Thermoplasmata archaeon
GGGTGTTCGAGACCACCCCAAGCCGGAACTGCCGGTCCCGGAGCTCCGCGAGCGCCTCGCGGACTCCCGGCGACACTCGGAAGGGCGTCCGTTGCACCAGGGCGGTCAGCGCTTGAGAGAGGTCGAGGGGCCGTGCCTTGCGGCCCAGCCGTCGGGCCGCGTGGAGGGCCTGGACGGCGAGAGGGGTCGACACGCCTCCGGCGGCCGCGGCCGCCGCTTCGGTTCGAACCTCCTCCGCGGCCCGACGGGCGTCGTGGAGCGGGGGATGGCGCCCTCGGGGGGAGGGCGGCCACTGGTCGAAGACGTGGGCCATGGCATCGATCTGTCCGGTCATGTATCGCTCCTCCTCGGCCGGCTCCAGATACGCAAGCGTATGCCAGAGGTCGAGGAGGACAGCACGGGGGGCCCGCATTCACGGCCTCGAAGGGTTGGCGAGGTTCAAAGTGTCGCCCAAGTGCCGAACGGCTGCGCGACGGGTGTCGCGAGGCGTCGGGGGGGTTCCCCGAAGCTGAATCCTCCTACGTGCCGGAGGAAGGTGGGGTCGGGGGTGGTGGAACACCGGGCGACCAGGACTGGGCGGGCGGCGCGCTCCGACGCCCGCGCGTCGCGGCGATGATGAGGAAGATGACAGCGAGGGCCGCGAGAATCCCAATGAGAGCGTAGGCGAGCGGGCTCAGGTACGTGGACGACGGCGTGGCGCCAGACGACGCTTTCAGGGCGATCGTCTGCGAGTTCGTCGCCCCTCCGGTGATCTCGACGAGGGCGACGTACGGTACGTAGCCGGAGGCGGACACCTCGACGGCGTGGAAGCCGGCGGGAAGGGTGAGGTTGAACGCGCCACTCACCACTGTCTCTGTATGGCCGTCTACGGACAGCGTCGCGGAGGCCGGAGAAATCGTGCCCGCGAAGTAACCTGAAAGCGCGGTCGGTGTCAGAGCGATCGTAACCGTCGTGGTGGAGCCACCGGCGACCGAGACGTTGTTGAGGTAAGAGACGTAACCCGGCGCCGACGCGACAACAGAATGGACCCCCACAGAGGCGCCGACGCTGAAGGCCCCGCCCGTCACGGTCACCACGGTGCCATCGACGGTTACCGTCGCCGTCGCGGGAGTAACGGTCCCTGAGATCGTTCCCGAGCCGCTCGTGAAGTCGATCGGAATCGTCTGAGCGACGCCGGAGACGAGCGGGCTCCCCGATGCCGGAGAGGCGGTGAACTCGGTCACCGCGCCGACCGTGTACTCGTAGGAGCCGTTGGTGAGGAAGAACGAGATCTCGCTGGTCGAAGAGGCGATCTCCCAGCCGTCCAGCGTCACCGACCAGGACGTGCCCACGGGCAGCCCGTTCTCGGTGAACTCAACTGCGGAGACATTGCCCACGAGCGAGCCGGGTGGGAGCGGCGCGGAGTCATTGCCCAGCGCGATGTAGCCGTCCTCATCGTACGGGATGCCGTACGGGTTGAACGAGGCGCCGTAATCGGCCCAGAAGTTTCCGCCTTGCCAAGAGGTGTCCGCGATGCTGCCGACCATCGGGACTTGGGGGAATCCGGGCGCGAGGGCAACAATCGACGCCGCCTCCGGAGTCACATTCCAGGTGTTGACATTCGTCTCGGCGACCCCGCTGAAGTCGTTGAACTCATATTCCTGCGCCAGGATCGGGAACCAGAAATACGGGTCGAGGAAGGCGTTATTGTAGATGAGGTCCCCCGACTCCGCCTCCGTGATCCCGTTGTACGGCGCGGCCGCCGGGGCGGTGTCGGTGGCGGGCGGGTTGATCGCAACGATCGTGTTTCCCCAGATCGTGTTGTCGGTACCGCCGTAGAGGAAGATCCCCTGCACGGTGTAGTCGATCAGGTTGTCGGCCACGAGATTGTTGGAGGAGTTCCAGAAGGAGATCTCGGCGGGAGTTTCGGCGTCCTCGGTGATGTATTCGACATCCAGGAGGTCGAGCCACCACGTTCCGGGGAGGACAGAATCGACGATCGAGACGTTCGAAACCTGCCAGAACCAGTACGGCATCGTGTTCGTGGCGGGGATTAGGTCGATGTACGGTAGCGCAACCGTCATCGGCGCTGCGTCGACAATCTCTACCGACGCCGTCGTGTTCATGAGGTAGACTCCGGAGTAGACTGGGAACGTCCAGTCGTTCCACACTCCGAAGAGGCTGGAAATTGGGGCGGATTGGTCGTTAACAAGGATGTAAGGGTCCGTCGGCGAGCCCGTACCTCCCGAGGAGATCGAGGGGAGCTGGGCGTTCGTCCAGGCCCACAGCGGAGTGTAGATCCCTTGCGACGCATCCGGCGTGAGCGTGGCGGTCCAAGTCAGCGGCGCGGTTAGCACCTCGGTGACTTCGGACGCCGGGTCGTAGTTGCTGAGGCCGGCCTCGAGGTCGTAGCTCATGCCCGGGCTCAGGTAGATCGTGGTCGTATCGATCAGCGGGGCCCACGAGGGATAGTTGTCGACGAAGGGCGTCGCGGCGCCCGCCGGGTAGACGAAGACGAAGGCGTTGGCCGGAGAAGCATCGATCGTCACGGCCTCCTTCCCGGACTGCCCCGAAGCATTCCACAGGCCGTTGAGTATCGACGGCCCGGTGGTCATCACCGCGTACTCGCTTCCGGGCGTCCCTGCCCACGTTACCGTCCCGCCGGTGAGCGTTTCGCCCGTTTCGCCGGCATAATTGAAAGCAGAAGGGACGGCTTGCAGAGTCGAACTCGTCGCGTTCAGATAGTCGAGCGAGAACGTGGCGTCGGCGGAAAGAAGGTCTACCTCGCTGCCGCCGCCGGGCCCGCCCGCCGCGAGTTCGAAGTCATCGGTTAGGCCCACCGCGTTGTAGCCGTAACCGTCGGCGGTGAAGTGGCTGGCCTTCGTGATCGGTGGCGACCCGCCGCCGGTGCTGTTGAAGACCACGTAGTCCCAATTGGTGTAGTTGTAGAGGGTTGTCGCGCCCCGAGTGATGAGCGCGGAGTACTGCAGTTCCTCCTCCCCTCCCTTGGTGGGGTTAACCAACGACTTCGAGGTGAAGGAGATCGAGAACGGGTAGGTCAGCGGGAATGTCGGCCCGACGGAGAAGTAGAGCGCATCGCCCGGTTGGATGCTCCCGTTCACGCCATGAGCGAGAATCGAGCTCGGCGGGACGAGCGCGGTGGAGGTAGTCCAGTTCCAAGTATCCGAGACGAGCGTCCCCTCCCCGAGGATCTCGTTGTAGTAGATCGTATCCTGAGTCCAGTACTGGAAGGTGTCGTTGCCCCAAATGGTGACGTTCGTCAGCACCGCGTTCTGCTGCACCGAGTATCCGCCGGGGTCCGTGAAGTAGGTATACGTGGGTGCGAGGAGGCCCGCGCCGTCGATCGAGAAGTTGCCCTGAAGCTCGGTCGTGTTCAGGATGTAAGGGATAACTGAGCCTCCAGTTCCGTTCATCAGCCCATAGTCGGCGATTCCCATTGGGGCCGGCGAGTTGCTGTAGAGGGGGGTCACGTACCCTTGGGATTGGGTCTGTGCCTGCTCGGCAGGGCTGGCTGGCGGATGTGGAAGCGACATCAATCGCCCGTCGGCAGATCCGGCGGCTTGCGCGGCCGCGAGCGCCCGCTCGACCAGGGGGGACGAGAAATCGGGAGCAGTCTGGGGCGCGGCGCCCGCCGCTGGGCCAAACGCGGGGCTGCCGGTGGCGAATCGCGGGGTGGGGGCGACCGCTCCTATCGACGCGCCGCCGGTCGAGAAGTGAGTATCCGCCGAGGCGGCGACCGATAGGAGGCCGAGTGCGGAGATGATTAGGATCGTCCCGATCAGCACCACTACGCCCGCCGTCGCACGCCGCATACCGCGCCGTCAGGCTTCGTGGCGTACTTGAGGGTTCTTGGTGCGAAGACGCAACCGGAGATACCTGCCGAAATTACGGGAGCCCGGACCCCGCTCATAGACCGTGGAGTCCAGGGGATTCTCCCGTTATTGGACGAACTCCCGGCCAGACTCCGACTTTTGTGCGACCGCCGGAAGAATGTAGGGCCGAGGGCGACTTGGACGGTGATGGGTGCGGGCGCTCCGTCCCTCAGAGGTACAGTTCGTAGTGGAGGAACAGGTCGTCCCTTTTCCAACCGAGTGCCTCGTACAGCTTTTGGGCCGGGTTGTCGCGCGCGGTTTCCAGGGAGAGCCCGTCAGCCCCAGTCTCGCGCGCCAACTGTTTCGCACGATTGAGTAGGAGCGAGGCAACGCCCCGCCGTCGTGCCTCCGGGATCACGTACAGGTCGTAGAGTACCCACCAGGGTTTCATGGACAGCGAGGCGAAGGTCGGATACAGTTGGGTGAAACCCAGCAGAGCGACTTGATCCTCCGCCAGATAGACGACGCTCTCTCCCCGGCTCAAACGTTCCTCGAGGAAACGTCGGGAGCGTTCGGAATCGGCGGGTCGATGGTAGAATTCCCGGTACGCACCGAAGAGGGGAACGAGGCGCTCGAGGTCCTGGGTGGTCGCGCGCACGACTCGGATTCCTGTGGCCGGAGCGGACATATGGTCGGCTCACCAGTCCGGGAAGACGTTGAACGTTGTGCTAATCTCGGGGGCTTGCGGGCGCAAGCGACGTCAGGAGCGTATGGTCAGAGCCCGACGGGGACACGCCATCGGCCTTCTCCCCTCGGGTCAATGCCTACCGCGATCTCGGAGCCGGCCTGGATTCCTTGGCAGTGGCCCATTTGCGAGGAATTGTCCGGTAGGGGGACAGACGGGAGCTCCCGTCCGGCCTCTGCGGTGAGCGGCGCTGAGCTGTAAATTGAGGCTGGATAGGCAAAGCGCGGAGCGTCAATCGCCTCCTGAATCGTGAGGCCTCGGTCCAGGATTCCGGAGAGGACCTGCACGTTGACCTGGGGTTGAATGTCGCCGCCCATCGACCCGAGTAAGATCAGCTCCGGCCCGACGGCGGCAGTGGCCATGAGCGTGTGGAAGGTTTTCCTCCGTGGGGCCACGACATTGTGGTGGGTCCGGTCGAGGGTGAAGTACGAGCCCCGATCGTTGAGGTTAATGCCCGTCCCGGCCACGGTATGCCCGGATCCGAAACCCTCGTAGTTGCTTTGGATCACGCTCAGACCTACCCTGCCGTCGAAGATCGAGAAGGCGGTCGTGTCCCGTCCCAACCCAGAGTCGTTGCTCGTCGGTCCCGGCGGACGGACGGTTGCCCGTGATTCGAGCCAGTCCGAAGGAAGGGGCAAGGAATCCGGGTCGCCAATGAAGTGGGCCCGGAACTCGTACGCGGGGTACATCGTCTCGAGAAGTGTAGTGGCATAATCCGATGGAGCGAGCGAGGTAAGGGCACGTTCTTCCAACTGGGCGAGCCAGTAGAGTGCGGTGGCGCCCTGACTGTTCGGAGGCGTCGTGTACACATCGTACCCCCGGTACCGTACGTGCAACGGGGCGGGACGCGATGGTTGGTACCGGTCGAGGTCATCGAAACGGAGCAGACCACCTTTCGCAATCATATCCCGCTCGATAGTCCGGGCGAGCCGCCCGTGGTAGAAACCGTGTCCTCCGTCGGCGGCCACTCCCTCAAGGGTTCGCGCGAGGTCCGGCTGCCGGAGAGAATCCCCCGGGGCCCGACCCCTATAGATGGCTTGCCAGTCGGGGTCCCCCCACGGCATCCGTTCGATGGAGGTCGTCAGCTGGGGAGTCAGGGGGACTCCCTCTCGCGCGAACCGGATCGCCGGTGCCAGCAGTTCTGGCAGCCGGAGGCTGGCTCGGTCAACGAAGAACGACCAGCCAGCGACGAGGCCAGGAACCATGAACGATGCGAGCGGGCCCCGGGCGGGAATGGCCGTGTATCCCGCTCCTTCGAACAATTCCGGCGTGGCCAGGTCCGCTGCCGAGCCGCTGGCGTTCAGGGTCTCGACCGACTGTTCCCGCACGACCGCGAACAGGTCCGAACCGAGCCCGTTGGCTTGGGGGAGAACCACCGGCAACGCGGCGCTAACGGCAAGCGCAGCGTCGTATGCGTTCCCGCCCCTCCCAAGGACCGCCCGGCCGATCGCGGTGGCAATGGGATGGGCCGTCGCCACGTCGCCGTGCAAAGCTCTCTGCCCCCCGCGCTCGACGAACGCTGTGAAATCTGTCCGGTTCTTAGAACCGATGCGTTCGTGAGGACACCTCCCCCGTGCTACTAAGTATGTGAATTCAGTGACGGCCGCGTGGAGCGGGGCCGCTCGAGGAGAACTTGGACCGCCGGGCTCGCCCTCGTGGTTGTTGTTTTTGCGATCCTTGCCTGGTCGGCGTCGGCTCAGACAAATAGTGTCGGTCTCCGAGGTTCGGCCGTCGTGGGTACGGCGGAGAGGATAAACAACGGCCCACGGTCCACTGCGCCCGCCCTCCGTCTCGGGGGCGCTAGCCTTACTACGGCCGATTCCAGCCTTGCGTGGACCGAACTCTCTCCCACCCTCATGCCGCCCCAGCGCCTGGATAGCGGGATGGTCTACGATTCCACCGACGGATACGTGCTGCTCTTCGGCGGAGAGGCGTATCTGACTAGCCCTCAAGTATTCTATAACGATACGTGGGCCTTTTCTCACGGAGCGTGGACGAACGAAACGAACTCCCATGCGCCGTCGCCCCGATTGGGGTTCGGACTCGCCGATGACCCGGCGGACCACGAGGTGGTCCTCTTTGGTGGATACTCGTCAAAAGGGGCGATGCTGGACGACACTTGGACCTATGCAGCCGGCGTATGGTCAAACGTCTCGGCACTCGTGGGCACTCCGCCCCCGGCGACCTACTGGGGGTCAATGGCGTATGACAATCAGACTGGAACGGTGATTTTGTTCGGCGGCTTGACCGGACTTTCCCCTACCACTGAGTACACGAACGAGACCTGGTCGTTCCACGACAACACCTGGACCGAGTTGTCCCCCGCCACCTCCCCTCCGGCGCGGAACAGCGCCTCGCTTGTGGACGATGTAAGTGACGGAGATCTCTTGCTGTTCGGCGGCCAGAATGAGACCGAGTACCTCAACGACACATGGTCCTTCTCCGGAGCGGATTGGACCCCGGTGTCCACCACCGATGCGCCTCCGGTGAGCTGGGGTGCCGGACTCGCGTACTATGCCAGCCAGTCCGAAGTAGTTCTCTTCGGCGGCACCCCGGGAGGAGAGTATCAAACCTACACATACCACGCCGGGACGTGGACGGAGTATGACCCGACCCCGAACCCCGGTCAGGCGATCGGCATCACCCAGATGACCTACGATTACGCCGATCAGTACGTCCTTCTCTTCGCGGACTCCCCCGACGCCATCAACTCGACGTGGGAGCTCACCGCCACCTCCGGACCGCCACCTCCGGTGCTTGACGTGATGGCCACGGCCCACCCGCAAAGCGGTGTGGCGCCGCTCCAAACGGCGCTCACTTCCGAGGTCTCCGGAGGCACACCTCCCTACACCATTACCTGGAACTTTGACGACTCAACCCCGGTTGTTACCGGGAGCCCCAGCACCGCGGGGAATACGAGCCACATTTACGAGAACGCCGGCAAGTACAACACGACGCTAACGGTCGTTGACGACGCCGAGCAAACCGTCGTCAAGAATTGGACAATCACCGCCACGGCCACCCCGCTCGGCCTCAAGATCGCAGCGTCGCCGACCAGCGCGATCATCAACCAGTCGGTCACGTTCACCTCGACGCCCACCGGGGGAACGCCGCCGTACAGCTACGCCTGGACCTTCGGCGATGGCGCGACCGCGACAACCCGGAACGCGACCCATGAATACACAAGCGTCGGAAAATTCAACGCCGAGCTGGTGGTTCACGACGCAGCCGGCGAATCTGCTTCCCAAACCGTTTCCATCACCGTGACAGCCACTGCGCCCAATTCGAACAGCGACTGGTGGGTCTACCTCGTCGTAGCGATCGTGGTTATCGTCATCGCTATCCTCGTCGTTGTGTGGTACCGCCGCCGGAGGCGACAAACTCCGCCGGCGCCCCCGGCACCCGCTTCTCCTCCGCCCGGTCCAGCCGGCGGGGGACCGAGCCTCTAGACCGTCAGCGCGAAGGGAGCCCGAAGAGCTTGGCGGCGTTGTCGTAGAAGATGGCGGAGCGTTCGGGCTTCGAGAACCCGTACGACGCGACCGCTTCGATGGCGGACCTCGGCTCGTCCATAGGGTAGTCGCTGCCAAACAGCAGACGGTCGGTGCCTACCTTCCGGGACACCCACGCGAACTGCTCCGCGAAGGGGCTGCGCGCGAGCAGCGGGGCCGTGGCGGAAAGATCGATCCAGACGTTGCGACGCCACCAGGGGTACCGAGCGAGCATCTCGT
Source organism: Thermoplasmata archaeon (assembly GCA_049800095.1). Lineage (GTDB taxonomy): Archaea > Thermoplasmatota > Thermoplasmata > Lutacidiplasmatales > UBA184 > JAKIWV01. The sequence continues at coordinate 8,286 of JBARJD010000123.1, forward strand.
AGACCAGCAGGTTAGGAAACTGAGGACCGTGCGCGTGAGTGAGGATCAGCCGGGCGTCGGGCACGGCCATCGCCAGCCGGACGAACTTGCCCGGCTGGTTGGCATCGAACGGGGAGTAACCGTCGAACACGACGGGAAGCTTGTGCTCCGTCGCGCGACCGACCACGGCAGCTACGGTCGGGTCGGCCACATCGAACGCCTGCGTGTTGGGGTGGAGTTTCAGCCCGCGGGCGCCGGCCGACGCCACCCGGTCCAATTCGAGGAGCGCATCCCCACCGTCCCCTGGATGGACCGAGCAGACCGGAACAAACTTGCTCCCCGTCTGGTGAGCGAGCGCAAGGACCTTGTTGTTGAGCGCGCGAGTCTCCGAGAGGTCTCCTCGTGGCGCCATCACTAAGGCCAGGGCGTACCGCAGGTCGAGTCCTCGGACGACTCGAAGGTACTCCTCCGCGCCGTGTGGGACCCCCATAATCGGCTCCATCCCGGGAAGCATAGGGTGCATGTGCGCGTCGATGATCGGACCGTACTGGCCGCGAGACGCGGAGCGGGCCCGAGGCATGACGTTCCCGGAAACTCCCCCTCGACAAAATGCTGTTGGGCGCTCGGACCCGGCGGGACCCTCCGCCCGAGGAAGCGTTCACCAAGTGAACATCATTCGTCGTTGCATCACAGACAAAGCGCTTAAATCAACATGAGACTCCTCTACCCCCGAACCGACCATGGGCGACTTCTGGATCTTCATGGCACTGACCGCCGCGATGGGTCTTTCGATCTTCCTCTCGTTGCCGATTGTCTATAGCAAGAAGGCCCAGGGGCGCTGGGCGACGGGGCTCAACGCGGCCGCCATCGGGATTCTCGTGTTCCTGCTGGCCGATGTCTTCTCCGATGTCTCGCCCATCCTCTATCCGCATGGGTATGTCGCGAACCTCACCTATTCGGTCGCGTTTGCGATCGCGTTCGTTGTGGCCTTCGTGGCCCTCTATGTCGTCGATAACCTACCCCGGAACGCCCCCCGTGGGGTCGGCACTGACGCGGCGACGGGCCACCCCCTCAACGTAGACACAGGACCTCGCAGGACGGCATTGATCATTGCGCTCGGAATCGGGCTCCAAAACTTGACGGAGGGCCTGGTTTTCGGTGTGAACTGGACCTTGGGCGCGTTGGGCATTCTCGCGGTCGTGTTCGTTGGGTTCTTCCTTCAGAACGTGACCGAGGGGTTCCCCATCGCCTCGCCGTTCCTCGGAACCAACGCGCGACGCGGCGTGACGATGATGGCCGGGCTGTTCCTCGTGGGGGGGCTTCCCACCCTCATCGGCGGGGCGATCGGGTACTTCTGGAGCAACAATCTATTCCTGGTGATCTTCGACGCTCTTGCCATCGGGGCGATCGCGTATGTGATTCTGCCGATGCTCCGGGTCGCGTTCCGGCCGCTGGAGACCCGGGAGCTTTCTCTTCGGCGCAACCAACTCGTCTACATCGGCGTGATGCTGGGCTTCGTGCTCGGTTTCATTGTGAACGCGGTCTAAGACGCTTCAGCGCGCCGCGGAATCTCTCCGGAATCCCCATTACTTCCCCGGCCCCCCCTGGAGGGGCCTCTGGGGCGCCGAGAGGCGCTATGTATCCGCTGGGCTCGTCACGCCCGGAATGACCGACTCTCCTCCGTCGCCCGTCGTATTCGTACAAGTGATGCAGGCCCTCGTCGCTCGCGAGCTCGTGGAGGGGTTCGGCCTTCCGGAGCGACAGGCGGCATCCCTCCTGGGCATCGTTCCCTCGTCGGTTTCGCAGTACCTTTCGGGAAAGCGGCTCGGGCCGCGGCTCGCGCGATATCTCAATAACGAGGCGGCGCGCCGTATCGCCCGGCAGACCGCCCAGCAGCTCATGGCCGCCCCGGGCGGACCTCGGGTAGTGCTCGAGGCCGCCATCTCTCTCGGAGCGATCTACGGCCCGGGGGGTGCCGAGACGAAGCCGGGCCTGGCTACCGCGCCCCGACCTCCGGTCCGCCGCGAGGCTCCCCGCTGGCTTCGCAATCGAATCGCCGGCGAGCAGAATGCCGTGGCGGAATGCATGCGGTTGGCCCAGCGATCCCGGGACGAACTCACGCGGGCGCTGTTCCGGCAGATCGCCTCCGACAGCCTTCGGCACGCAGAGATCGTTGCCTCGCTCGCGGCCTATCTGGACCGAGGGGTGACCTCGAGCATGCCGACCGGGATCACCCGGGCCGATGTGGAGCATCTCATCGAACGCGAGCACGAGGCCGAGGAGAAAGGCGGCAACGACATCGGTCCGGACCTCGGTGGAGTGATGCGGATCCTGTGGGACAGCATGGAAGCGGACGAGCGAAAGCACGAGCTGTTGCTTCAGGAGCTGTTGCAGGCGGGCCTCGTCCAGGACGGCAAGACCTCCTCGCGACGGGCGAAGGGCCGAGTCTAGCGATGGGCCTTACGAGGTCCGGGGTGTCGCACGCTTACGGCGCCGGATGCGCCGAGGCTCGGACGGCCCACAGGCTCCGAGCCAGACTCCATCGGGGTCTCGAACGTACGCGAGCATGACGGGTCCGTCCACGAACGCGGTCATCGGGCGGGCACCCGCCTTCAGCGCCTGTCGGATCCAGAGTGGGACATCGGAGACGAAGAACCCGAAGTGGTCGAACTCGGTCCCCGGCCGGAATGGTTCGTAGAACGGGGTTCCCTTGGGATAGTAGTTGAGCTCGATCCGGTGGGAGGAACTCGGATGGGCCAGGTGCACCCACTTTCCTCCATGGGAGAACCACCCTTTCTTCACGACACGGAATCCCAGGCCTTGGTAGAATCGTATCGAACGGGCGAGGTTTCGCACCCGGATGCCGGAGTAGACAAATCGAACTTCATGGACCATGGCCCCGGAGACGTTCCACTCGCCTTACGGTTTGCACGAGTTGTTGCTCGGTCGGCGTGGTCTGGCTTATCCCGTTCGGCGGCCATTATATAGGTGGAGTCCGCGATTGTCGCAAACAACCGAACAGAACGCCCGCCAGATGATTGAACTCGTCAACAGCCGGAATGTCGAGAAGTTGATGGAACAGTACGCCGAGGACGCCACGTTCCAAGTACCCAACCTCGACGGACCGATCAAGGGGAAGGATGCGATCCGTGCCTTCTACAAGGGGAGCTTCGCCGCGTTCCCGGACTGGCGGATGGACGTCTCCAAGGTCATCGTCTCCGGAGGGGAGACGATCGTCATCAACACAATTCACGGAACCCACACGGGGCCGCTCACCGGGACGAACGGCGCGTCGTTCGCCCCCACGAACAAGCGGTTCGCCCAGGACCTTCTGACCCGGGTCGTCTTCGATAATACCGATAAGGTGCACTCACTCCGGGCCTACGGAAACTCTACCGACCTGACCCGCCCGCTAGGACTTCCCGCCTAAGGCGACCCGGGACCGGCCCTCCGGCGCTAGAACCCAACCCCTTCCTTCTGCTCGCCTCTATCGCATTGGTTCGAGAGCTCCGCGGCACCGCTCCAAGATCTTTGCCGGTAGTGGCTCGACCGCGACTCAGCGCACGTGCGTGAGCCAGTGCGCGTACTCCGGCGTTCGCCCGTGGATCGCGTCGTTGTAGCGCTTCTGCAGACGCTGCGTTATCGGGTACGTCCCGCTGCCGATAGGTCGGCCGTCGATTTCTCGGATCGGCGTGACCCCGGCCGCGGTGCCGGTGAAGAACATCTCGTCCGCGGTAAACATCTCCTCGCGGGTGAAGTCGGACCGACGGAAGACGAGCCCTTCATCCACCACGAATTGGATGACGGAATCCCGAGTGACTCCCCGGAGGATTCCCGAACTGGCGGGCGGGGTACTCACGAAGTCGTTCTTCACCCGGAAGATGTTCTCCCCGGGTCCCTCGGCGACCATTCCGGCGGAGTTCAGCAGGATCGCCTCGTCGTAGCCGGAGGCCAGCGCTTCCATCTTCGCCAACGCGCTATTGGCGTAGTTGGCGGCGCATTTGGCCTGCGGTGGAAGGGACCGCGAGTCCATCCGCACCCAACTCGATACGCTGGCACGAATTCCCTGTTGGGCGTTGGCCTCCCCCAAGTAGGCGCCCCAGGACCACTGGGCGATGGCGACCTGAATCGAGCTTCGGGTCGGGTCCAGTCCCATCTCGCCGTACCCGGAGAACGCGATGGGTCGAATGTACGCGTCCGCGATCTCGTTGTCGCGCACGAGGGCAACGCAGGCACGCTCGATCTGCTCCGGCGAGTACGGCAACTTCATCCGGTAGATGCTCGCGCTGGCGAAGAATCGCCGGATGTGCTCCGGTAGCCGGAAAATCGCGGGGCCGGCCGCGGAGTCGTGGCAGCGGATTCCCTCAAAGATCGCGTAGCCATAGTGCAAGGCGTGGGTCAGGACGTGGACCTGGGCCCGCTCCCACGGAACAAGGTCTCCGTCGAGCCAGATGCTCTTGAGGGACTGGATTGCGACCATCCAAGGGAGGGGACTCCATCGGCGCGTAAAGCGTCACGTCAGGGCTCGTGGACGATCTCGCCGTCGTCCGTCCCAGCACCAGCGAAACGGAATTCTTGCCGGTGGAAGCGTGCTACGGAGCGCCCAGCCGCCGCCGCAAGACTAAGGTGTTAAGCCGCCGTTTCGGGTCATGAGGCCGTCGATGGATCGACGGTTGACTCCATCATCGGATCTGAGCCCGACCGTGGTGCAGCTCGCCGGAGCGCACGATGCGCGAAGTCTGGTCTTCGGCGATCTCTCGGAGTTCTTCAACCCGTTCCTGCACCACTTCGTACAAGAAGCGCTCGGTGGCGGAGGAGAGGCGTGGGTCGCTCAGCAGGGATCGGTCGTCCGGGGCGTGCTTGTCTACAACGTCGTAGAGAAGGTGGGGTCGATTTTTACACGCGACCGGGCCGTTGCCGAGAGCCTGTTCGCCCTCAAGGACCATCTGGCCCTTTTTTCCGATTTCTCCCTCGGGCCTCGGACCGAGCTCTATCACATTTTCGGCAGCGATGTCGAAAAGGCGACGCACCCGCACCGCTTTGCTCATCCCGTTCGGATGGCCCGGAAGTCGGATCGACCGACGGTGGTCCGGATGCTGCAGGAAATGTACGGCCGCATCGACACGAGCTGGCTTCAGGCGTTCCCACAGGAGGAGAAGTGCCTCGTGGTGGAAATCGGCCACGAGATCGCGGGCGTGGGCTGGGTGTCCGTGGTGAATGGCCACGGCCGACTGCATTCCCTGTCCGTCCGGCCCCGGTACCGGCGCCTCGGGATCGGCACCGACCTGTGGCATGCTCGGATGCTCTGGGCTTGTCAGGCCGGCGCCCGCCAGGTGCTTTCCGAGATCTCCGAGCATAATGTCGCCTCCCTAGCCATCGCGACCCAAGGGGGGATGCAGAGGATGGGTCAGATGATCCTCTCCTACCGATCCGGAGGTCGGCCGACCGTGGCGTCAGGCTAGCGGTGCGCCACAGTTCGGACAGGTCTTGTCCGTCACGTCGATCAAGGCGCCGCAGTAACGGCACTTCACCTTCACCGTTTCGCGCAGCACGACCTGGGGGACCGGCTGGTCCGAAGGGGTGAGGTGGATCGACGGGGCGCCGCCCATGGGCGCAAACGGGGGGGGAGGAGCCCCGTACCCGATGTTCCCTGGCGCCGCGTGCTGCGGAAGCTGTCGCGGGCGGTTCCGTCGGGACCGATAGACGATCCAAACCACCACGACGATCAGGATGATGACGAAAAGGACGGCCACCAACACCCCGACGTCGGACAGCGCGTAGGGGCTCGAGGACGGAGGCGGGGCCGCGGCGGGCGTCAGCGCATAGCTCGTCTGCGTCACGTAGAGCGTATCGGTCCACGTAAATCCCGCGACCGATCCATCCGTGTCGTGCTCGGTGTACACGTATCCGACGATGTTCCCGGTCACGGGGTCGAAATACGACTTCCAGTTGTAGCTCGCGGTGAAGACACCGTAGTCGTCGTTCCGCTGGTAGCTACCGTTGCCTTCCGTGAAGATCGTTTCGACGTATCGGCTGCCGCCGCCGAGCTCGTAGCTGTAGTCTTTCGAGACCACGTTCATCGGCGAGTTCAGTAGATAGAACTGGGAACCCACGCCGGCCCCCGCCTTCATGGAATACCAAACGTAGACCGGGCTGGTGTAGCCGGTCTGGTTGTCGGTTCCGTTGAGGTAGACGTAGCTGCTGGTGGAGAACGTGAAGGTCCCCGCGGAACTCCACTTCTCGCTTTGGCCCTGGTTGTTGCTCCAGGAGTTCGAGTTCTGATAGGAGGCGTTCGCTGATCCGTTCGGGGCGGGGGCGGCCCAGGCGATCGTACCGTTCACGTAGGTGTTCTCCGTGTAGCCTGTGTAGTTGCCCGTTCCCCCATTGAGAACGACGGTTTCGTAGTAGTCGAAGTTGGCTCCGGCCCGCGCGGTAGCATGGATGCCCACGCCGGCCGCGGCGGGGAGGCCCAGGAGCACCAGAAGGACCACGAGTCCCACCAGTCGTCGCATTATCCGACGAACCCTCCCATGGTGTGGACGTGGGCGGGATGGGCCCCTCCGAAGGCGCCATAGGTCGAGAAGTACGACCCGTGTCCCACGAAGACCGGCACGAAGAAGAACCACATGCCGGGCATGTAGTGGAAGTTCACAGGGGGGGCCGGAACAGCGGTGGCCGTCGTGTCCAGTCCCGTGACCTTCTCGGCTTGGATCCCGTGGATCATGCGCACGGCGAGGCATATCAGTTCTGGTTGAGACAACGGCATCGCGCGCTTGCCGAGGATGTCGTAGGCTTCCGTGAGGAGCTGCAGCGTTTCGTTCGCCTCGAGGACCGGGATCGAGGCCAGGATGGAGGAGCCGACCAATGGATATTGGAGGTAGGCGCCCAACCCTCGCGTCAGGACCGCGAGCTTGGGGCTGAGTCCGTCCAACGGCATATCGGAGACGGCGATATACGCGGACGACAGCTCGACATCCTCCGAGGGGGCGAACCCCCACCCGCCGAACATCGACCGGCAGGCCGCGAACTTCGCGCCGATCTCATCGAGGGGGCGATTCAAGACGGCCATGAGAGCGGCCGATTCGTACGACGGAGTGGTCTTGAGCCACGTTTGGAGATTGTCGGTGGCGAAGGTGCCGTCTCCCCGTTGACCGAGGAGCATGATCGACGCCACCCCGAGGGACGACTCCTTGGGAATCCCCAGGTGTCGCACGGTGCCGTCGAGCTGCTTCAGCAGGGGGAGGCTGTCCGCGATGCTCCGAGACGAGGCGGTCAGGATCTCAGCGGACATGAGCCGGTTCTCGTCGTTGTGCGCGAGGTCTCGGAGGCCGTTGTAGGCGTCGAGAAACTCGGTGGCGCCCTTGCGGATGTCGTTCTCCCGCTTGGCGAGGCCGATGGAGATCGCCCAGAGGTACGATCGGTCGACGGAGGGAAGGGGTCCTGAGAGGGTCGAAAAGTACTGCGCACTCTGATTCGCAATGCCGTTCAGTTCGCCGTCCACTTCCTGGGTTTGGCCCATGTACGAGGTGAACGGAAGGTCGGAGACCCGGTAGAGACGAGTTCCGAGGTCCCGAAGGGACATGACGCCGAGGCCGGTTAACCCGACGTACCCGTTTCCGTAGGGAGTCAGCGTATCGAGAAGCGCCTTCTTCCCCATGTTCCGGTCGTATTCTTTCTCCCCTGCGGCGATGTCGCTGTCCGCGGCTTGCAGGGCCGACTGATCCTGTGCCTCCTTCTGCAGTTCGGCGGATTGTTTGTCCTTCCCTTCGAAATGGAACAGGATCGAATGGGACTTCTCCCCTTCCTGCCGGAGTTGGTCCGAGAGCCGGGCTCGGTCCGCTTCCTTTTCGGCGAGGGACTGTTGGGCGGGAAACAGCGTCTGCACGTCTTGGACCAGTTGGGCGTACTGGTCCGCCGGCACGATCTGGAGAAGGTTGAGCTGCTGCAAGGAGGCGAGGTCGGCGGTGGCCAGCGTCGACGCGACGGCTCGGTTGCTGACCTGGGTCATGAAGGTGTAGACGTCCTGACAGGTCGCCATGCTACGCCTCCACCGCCCGGAATTTTGTATAAAACAACTCCTCCTCGCACCCGTTCTGGATAAGAAGATCTACGTTCCCTCCGTCCGACTGGACGTGCACGAAGGGATCGGACTTGAGCGCCTCCCGGAGTACGCCCTCGAAGTGTCCCTTCCGGCTTCCGCCGGCTCCAAAGCGCCGGCGTCGTTCTCCTTCTATCTGCTCGTACGCGAAGGTGAGTTCGTACAAGGACCGGTGCACCTGATCCTGGATTTTCTCCGGAATCTTATCCTTATCGAGGGTCAGTTCCACGATTCCCTCGAGGTCGACGAAATACGCCGCCCCGTTCGGGGCAAGGACGGCGTCCTTGTCCAGCCAAACGTCGTCGTAGTCGAGCCCCACGTACTTCCCCTGGGTGGTGCCCCGGCGCATAGTTCGAGCAAAGAGCGTGAGCATGGCCACGGTGCTCCGGACGAAGTTCGTCTCGAATCGAAGTGCCTGCGCGTTCGAATCGATGGAGAAAAGGTCGAAGAGGTGCCGAATGTTGTGGCCCACGGTGCTCTTCCCGTGGAAGTAGATGCGAACGTTCGAAGGCACCAAGCGGAGCTCCTGCACCATTCGACCACGAAATTTTCGGTACCAATGGATGCTGCGGAGCTGCGCCTCCAGCTTCTCCGGTAGCAAAGAGACCTTCACCACCGGAGCGATGAGAAAACCGGCGACCGACGTGAGATCGGCTCTCTCGGAAACCTGGAGCGCCGTCGTCGCGTGGTCCAATCCTTGCCCGCCATACGGCGAACCGCGCAACCAAACCTCTCCGGTGATGATACGGTCCGAAGGTTCCGCAGGCTGGCGCCGGAGACGTTCCCGGACAACGGGGTCGTCCGAAAGGTCGGCCGCATACGATCGATCGAGCGTTCGCCATGAGTACGGGTCGATGGTCGAGCCCACGCCCTTGATAGACAGGAAGAACTCGGTCCCGTCGAGGGTCGCGACGGATTCCGGGAGGATCGCGCCGCGATTGTCGTCCTCGATGAACATCTTCGTCTCGGCGGGCGAATCGTCCAAGAGGCTGGTCAGGGCTCGCGGAAGGTAGAACCCCTCCATCCGGCCGAGGTCGAATCCATGGAACCGGCGATTGGTGAGGCATTCCCCGGGGTACATGGCGAGTTCTATGGGCATCCCGTTGAGTTTCATCCGGTCGATTCCCTCCCCCGAAAGTATCCCGATGGGGTCCCGAGCTCCCGCCGGGATGGGTGTCCCGTCATTATTTGGAGTAGTACTCCGCGACGG
>JBARJD010000124.1:0-6214 GCA_049800095.1 Thermoplasmata archaeon
ACCTTAAGTTGGTTGAGTCGACGACCCGGGCACCGATGCGGAGTTCGGCGCCGTTAGACTCCAGGAGGGAGGAGGGCCTCGCTTCCCTCCGGCGGCGTTGCCACGAGAACTCGATCGAGAGCTACCGCGTGTTCGCTCGGACAACTCCGGGCGGAAGTATCGAGGAGCGGGACGGACTGGTTCTCGCAGACTCTCGAGCCACAGACAGCATGGGAAACGTCGCCATCGCTACGGTCCCGGTCGACGATCCGGACCGATTGATCTCGGAGGCCGAGGCGTACTTCGCGCCGGATCGGAGACCGTGGATCCTGTTCGCACTCCCTGAATCGGTTCCCAGGCTGGAGCGCGCGGCCCAACGACGCGAACTCCGGGATGAAGGTTGGTTTCCCGGCCTGCTGCTCGACCCGATACCGTCGATGGTGCCGCCGCTGCCGGACGGCCTGGAGGTCCGGCAGGTCGACACGGTCGACGAACTTCAGACGTTCGAACGCGCGGCGTCTCGGGCGTACGAGGTAGGGTCCGGCCCCGTCTACGAAGGCTGGCTCAACTATCCCGGGTTCTCATTCCATCTGGCGTACTATCATGGGGAGCCCGTCGCCACCGCCACGCTGGTCGCCTCGCATGGGGTCGCCGGAATTGTCTACGTCGGCACCGTACCGGAGGCCCGCGGTCATGGCTTCGCCCGCGCCGCGGTGTGGTCCGCGATCGAGGCCGGTCACGAACAAGGGTTGGGGGTCAGTGCCTTGTGGGCGACTCCCATGGGTCGCGCCATGTACGAACGAATGGGCTTCCGACCGGTCACCGACTATCGGATCTGGAGCCCGCCTGAATCTCCGCTCCCCCGAGTCTTTGGGCCCCGGTGAGGGGCGCCGTCGGCCCGGTCACGCGGCAGGTTCCGCCAGCGCGCGCACCATCTTGGAGTAAAGGGCGGCGTAGCGGGGGGTCCGTGTGAAATGGTTACCCGGGAACTCGTCGTGCAGCACCGGGACGTTGACCCGGCGGGCCGCGGCAGCGAACATCCGGGCGCCGACATCGAGGTACCACTGGTCGGCGTCCGAGCCGGTCACATGCACAGAACGCATCCCGCGCAACGCCCGCTGCGCGCGACCATCGGAAATTCGAAGCACGGGGTCGAAGGCCAACCATCGGGCCCACACTTCCGGGAGGAGAGCGCCGGATTCGAGATCGATGGGGAGCTCGAATGCGCCGGCCTGCCCCGTGCTCGGAGAGTAACAGGAGGCCATCGCGAGCGTGTTGAGGGCAGCCCCCGACGGGTCGAGGGGTCCTTTGAGCGTCGAGGGGTCGGAAAAGAGCTGATCCATCCACTGGTCCGGACCGCCCGCTTTCCGGAACTCACGGAACGCCCGGGGGAAGTCGGGAAGGTAACAGTAGTCGAACGCCGCGTCGCCGGCGCTTGACCCGACGGCCTGGAACACTTCGGGGAACTCGATGCCGAGGTGGAGCGCCCCGAATCCACCGCTCGACTGGCCGAGCACCCCCGTGGAAGCGGTGCGGAACTTCTCCCGGGCCAGGGGCACCACCTCGCGGGCGACATAGTCGGCGTACCGACCTGTGGCCGTCGAGTTGACGTACTGGCTACCCCCGAGCGACGTGAGGCAGTCCGGCGCGACCAGTACCGCTTCCGGACATTCCCCCGACCGGATCATACGGTCCAGCAGCTGGACTAACGACTCTTGGAAGGGCCCCCGGCGCTGGAACTCCATCCAACCGGCTCCGGTGAATCCGGGCAGGTGCACGAGAAGCGGGATGCCTTCGGTCCGACCGGAGGGTGGAACATAGTACGCCAGATCTCGGATATGGGGGTCGTCCCACGGATTCCCCTTCAGGATGGCGCTCTCAAGCGAGACCTGACCGGTGCTCCCCTTGATCGGCGGCGGGAACGAAGTCGGGCCCCGACGCTCAACGGGCGGCCGATGGAACGGGCTCACGGGCGCCTTCTCCGATCCACGGAGGCGCCGACGGGCTGGGACGACAACATGACCTCGGGAAGTGAGAAATGAGGGGGCCTTTACTCTAACCCAAGGCGCGTGACATCCCGACTGCGACGCGGCACGCCAGCAGAAATATCCCACCCGCCGCGATGGGGCGACCGTGCCTCTCCATCCCAAGTTACGGGAGCAGATCGACCACGAGACCGCGGCGTTTCCGGACCTGACCCGGCTACCAGTGCCGGAAGGGCGCCAAGTGGTCCGGGCCATGGCGTCGGAGACCGACCGACTGGCCGGTTCTCCACCCGAGCTCAACCGCGTCGAGGATCACTCGATAGCGCTCCCCTCGTACCGTTTGCGAGTGCGACTGTACTTCCCGAAGGAAGCCGCCTCTCCCAGTCCGGTGCTCGTCTACCTCCATGGCGGAGGTTGGGTGTTCGGCGATCTCGAGACCCACGACAGCATTTGCCGGGAGCTCGCCGCCCGTTCCCGCGCCGTGGTGGCGAGCGTCGACTACCGCCGGTCGCCCGAGGAAAAGTTTCCAGCAGCGATCGAGGATGGCTACGCCGCATTGCGCTGGCTCGCCCAACCCGAGACGGCCCGGCGATTCGACCTTCGTCCAGACCGCATCGCCATCGGCGGAGACAGCGCCGGAGGGAACATGGCTGCCGTCCTGGCCGTACTCACCCACTATCGACGCGGGCCCCCGCTGGCCGGACAGGTGTTGATCTGCCCGGTCACGGCGTACTATCCAGACACCCCCTCGTACACCGCCAATGCGGTCGGGTTCGGCTTCGAAGCCGTGTTCATGCCCTGGATGTGGGACCAATACCTCGCGTCGCCCCGGCAAGCAGAAGACTACCGCGTCGCGCCGCTGCGGACCCCGGACCTCTCGCGCGTGGCGCCCGCCCTCGTGATCACCGCGGAGTATGACCTGCTGCGGGACGAGGGAGAGATGTTCGCCGACCGGCTCAGTCAATCCGGAGTACCGACCCGTGCGACCCGGTACAACGGCATGGTCCACGGATTTCTAGACTATCGGGGAGTCGTGCAGGAAGGCTGGGACGCGATCGAGGAGATCGCCGGGTCGCTTCGTCGCTGGTTCAAAGTGTAGCGGAGCGACCTCCGGCTCAGGCGGTGAGACGCTCCACGAACTGTTTCCGGAACTTGGTCACCTTGGGCTCGATCACCATCTGGCAGTACGATTGGCTCGGGTTCCGACGGAAGTAATCCCGGTGATACTCCTCCGCCGGGTAGAACGCCTGGAAGGGCGCTAGCTCGGTCACAATCGTTCCCTTCCAAAGCCGATCCGCTATGATTTCCTTCACGACGTCCTGTGCGGTCCGCAGTTGCTGCGGAGAGTGGTAGAACACCACGGAGCGGTACTGCGTCCCCACGTCGTGGCCCTGGCGGTCCAAGGTTGTCGGGTCGTGCGTCGAAAAGAACACGAGCAAGAGGTCATGGAACGAGACCACGGATGAATCAAAGACCACCTGGATCGCCTCGGCGTGGCCAGTCCGGCCGGTGCACACCTGCTCGTAGGACGGACTCACCATCGATCCTCCCGAATACCCCGGCAGCACGCTCGACACGCCCCGAAGCTGGGAGAAGATCGCTTCCGTGCACCAGAAACATCCCCCCGCGAGGGTCGCGGTCTCTCGCGCGTTGCCGGACACGGGCTCAGAGCTCGAACTCGCCATAGGCGTACGGCCCCCTCAGTCGCGCGGGGCCCATCAAGCTTCGCGGTAACTCACGCCTCTTCGAAGGCGCCCTAAGGCTCACGGAATCCTTGGCCTGGAACTGGGCGGACGCCCGGCCAGGCGTTGGATGAGGGGACATTGGCACGTGTCCACAACCGGCTCGTGTCGCTGAAGTGACGAGCGCACGAATCATCGCGGCGGAACGGGTCGCCGCCGTCGTGGCCCCTTGTTACCCACGACAGGTCCAGGGCGAGATATGCAAGGAGACCGGCCTACACCTGCCCGGGAGCCTGCCCGGAATCTACTGTCGACCGGTCTCACTCGTCGTCTCGACGACGCCGGGTGGCTCGAGGTGCCTCATCCTCGTCGTTGTCTCCCCGGCTCTCCCGTCGGCGGAAGGGAGGACCCCGAGAACGGAAGCGTGGCGGTGGAGCCCCGCGGTCGCCGCCGCCTCGTCCCCAACCGCCACTGCTGCGGGGCCGAGGAGCGTACCCTCCGCGCTGGCTCGGTCGGCCGCCCCGTCCGCGGCCCCCATCGTCCCGCCGGGGCGGGAGAGTGAACTGGTTCCCGCAGGAAGCGCAGCTGCCGGTAACAAGCCCCTCCGGGTTCGTCGTGAATTGAAGTGGCCCACCGCAGTTGCGGCAGGGTCGCGCCCTTGGACGCTCCGATCCGCCTCGTTCCTCGCTGCGGTAACTGCCTCGGCTGGGAGAGCGCCGGTACGGCCGGTCCGTGTCCGACTGGAGGACAAATTGGAACGAGGAACTGCATCCGGAGCAAACGGCTGCGAGACCACCGGGCGACGCCGTGATCTCGAGCGGGGCGCCGCAGAGGCTGCACGGGGGACTCACGGAGGACTCCGGCTCATCCGACGTGTCGTCGGAGTCAGAAGCGGCTTTCGAGGGGCGAGCGGTACCTCGGCCAGCTTCCACGACCCCTTCTAACATCGTAAAGGAGTGCCCGCATCCGGCACAGGAGCCCGTCAGCAGTTGGGCGGGCTGCGTCGCGAACTCCATCGGAGAACCACAATCGGGGCACGTGTTGGACACAGGACACCGGCCGAGCAAAGCCGGCGACCCCTCATTAGATAACCCGTCCGTTCCGGACCGTGTTCGCCGTTAGCTCGGCACATATCGGGGAAACCGATGGCGACCGCACCGCAAGGTAGATGGGCGGGGGAAAGTTCCCCCGCCCGAATGAAGACGCGGACAATCCGCCAGACGGTTCTCTTGCCGGCCCCGCCGATGATGGTCTATCAAACGTTGCTGACGTCAAAAGGCCACTCAGGATTCTCGGGTGCCCGTGCACGGATTAGCCCGAAGGTTGGTACGACTTTCACGGTCTGGGGCGGGTATATCCACGGCAAGAACCTTGAACTGGTTCCGGGAAAGAAGATCGTCCAGAGCTGGAGGCCCTCGGAAGAGACCTGGCCCGAGGACTACTACTCGACAGTCTCCTACACTTTGAAGCCCACCAAGGGCGGGACCCGCGTCACGTTCGTCCATTCGGGGGTCCTCTCGGACCATGCCGGTCACTTGTCGTCTGGCTGGAAAGAATCGTACTGGGTCCCTCTCAAGGCGTATTTCGTGAAGAACGACCGTGCCTAATCGGCCGTCCAGTCCGAGCCCTCACCGGCGGGTCGTCAACGGAGGGAGCGCGTGAGAATCGTCGAGTTGTCCGACCTCCCCGACGATTTAGGAGCGCAGATTGGAGCCCTGAACTGGCTGGATGGGGATCCGCCCGTGGACGCCACCTACATGCGCCGCCGCCTTCGGCAACTGGGGTACCCGGTTTCGAAATACCAGGCGGTCCTGGCGGTCGATAGAGGTCAGGTGCTCGGTAAGGTCGAAACGGTTCTCCAGCCGTACGCAACGCCGGTGGGGACTGAATCCGCAGTCTGGGTGACCGGCGTGGTCACCCGGCCGGATGCGGTCCGTCTGGGCGTGGCTCGAGCGCTCTTGCAGGCGACCCATGCCCTCGAACGCACTGCCGGCCGGCGATGGGCTTTCCTCTGGACGCATCGCTCCTGGGCGGCGCATGGACTGTACGAAGAACTGGGGTACCGGGACGTCTATGCCCCGCCGTCGGCGCTTCGACGCCTGCCCCGCTCGACCGGAAAGGCACTCCCGCGGGGATATGGCTGGAGGACCATTCGCCGAACCGAAGCCAGCCTGCTCGAGCGACTCCTTGAGGAGGCCTCACGGGGTCGGCAGGGTTTCATCCCGCGCTACCCCGGATCGTTCCGGGCTCGTTTCAAGCTCGGCTGGCGTCGACCGTCCGAATTTAGTGTGCTGACGATGGATTCGACACCCGTGGGCTACGCGCACGCGCCGCTAGGTCGCCACGCTCGGACGGCATACGAGGTCGTCGTAACGCACTCTCGCCATGCGACCGCCATGCTCGATGCCCTCGAACGAGGGTCCGCCGGCCGATGGCTCGCCATGGCGCGGACGACATTCATCACGGATCACGAAGCCCTGTTTCGGCAGCGAGGCTACGCCGTCTATCGCCACTCGCATGCCACCATGATGGCGAAGCCACTGCTACCGGGGTCGCGGCGCCCCCGGG
>JBARJD010000125.1:0-4713 GCA_049800095.1 Thermoplasmata archaeon
GTTCCTCACCGACCCCGCCGCCCGGGTCCGCATCGCCGCGGCGGTGGGACTCGGAGAGCGGAAAGACCGGGCGGCCGTGCCCCTGCTGCTCGAGCGGCTCCGAACCGAGCCGGACCTGCGAGTCTTCCCCGCGCTCTTGGTCGCCCTGGGGCGCATCGGCGACCCCGAAGCGGTGCTGAAGCTGCTCGAATTCGTTTCCCACAAGACGAGTTGGTCCCGGGTCTGCGCGTTCCATGCGCTCGGGGAACTCTCTGCGCCGGAGGCCGCGGCGCCGGCGCGGGATCATCTCCAGGATCCCGTCTGGGCGGTGCGGGGCGCCGCCGCCGAATGTCTCGGCGAGGTCGGGGTCCCCGAGGATCGGGAACGGTTACTCCCTCTGTTGAGCGATCCCGAGATGTGGCCCCGGCGCGGGGCGATCTACGCGCTGGGCCGCCTCGGACTGGTCGACGCGGCGCCGCAGATCCGAGAGCGTCTCGCCGACCCCGACCCGGAGGTCCGATTGGCGGCCGTGTGGACCTTGGGCCATCTGGAAGACCGAGAAAGTCGGGACCCGCTGCTCGCCTTGCTAGCGGATCCGCTGGGCATCCCGGGGGGTCCGGACACGTTCGCACAAGGCGACGGCGCGGTGATGCTCAAGAGCGACGCGAAGGACCGGATCTTCGATACCGTGGTGCAGGCACTGAGCCGGCTCCATCAGCGATATGCCGACCCGGTCATCGAACGGGCGCTGCGCGCCGCCCGGCAACGTCTCCCGACGAAGGAGTTACATCGGCCGGCGCGACTTCCGGCCCCGGAAACCCGGGGCGGCCGCACGCCGCCCCCGCTGGACGAGCTCTTCCCGGCGCCGACACGGGGTTCCCGGAGGGTCCCGCTCTGACGGTCCGCGAGTACCGGAAGGGCGAGGCCGCCGGCGTGGCGGATCTTTGGCGGCGCAATCCCTCGCCCGGGGGTCCGCTCCTGGGGATCAACCCCGACGCCATCGCGACCGTGCTCCGCCAAACGGAGCGGCCCCTCGTCCGGTTTCTGGTCGGTCTCTCCCGGCTGTTCGGCCGACCGGTGTTTGCGGTGATCCTCGTGGACCTCGACGGCCACGTCGCGGGCACCACACTGCTCAACTTCACCCCGGACGCCGGCTATCTGAGCGGGATCGTCGTGGACGCGCCGGTCCGGCATCAAGGACACGCCCAGTCCATGCTCCGGTCGGCCGAGGACCTCTGTCGCCGGTATCGACGCCGGAACGCGGTGCTCGATGTGACAGCCGACAACGACCCGGCCCTTCGCCTGTACGGCCGGTGGGGATACCAGCCGTTGCGGGACAGTCACTGGATCTCCCGCCCGTTCGGACCCGAAGCCCCCCCGCTCCCCCCCCTCACCGGTGCGGTGCGGGTGCGACCGTTTCGGCCGAGCGATGCACCCGCCTTAGCCCAGGCGGACAACGCGCTCATGCCCCCCGAGGTCCGGGCGGTCCTCCGCCGGCATCCGACGGACTTCCGGGTGCCCGCCGTGGCGCGTAGCGTGCTCCAGACCGATCTCGAATCCTGGGTCGTGGACCTCGATGGCCGCCCGGCCGGATTCCTCCGAGCTTCGGTGAGCCGCCTGATGGAGGCGGCCAATCTGAGCTCTCCCCTGTTCCGCGGAGACGTTCCGGAGCCGGTGATGCACGACATGCTGGTCACCGCGCTCCAGTGGATCGAGCGTCGCAAGGTCCCGCGGGTCGTGATGGAGGTCGCCGACCATCAGAGCCGCGCGCGACCCGTGCTGGACGCACTCGGATTCTCCGAGGTGTTCCGGTTGCATACGCTGGTCCACCCGCTCGCGGCATGACCGGACCCCGCGGCTCCCCCGGGTCGCTCGACGTGTACCTCCAGCCCGCGGTCGTCGGCGGAGGTCTCGGCGATATCGAGGAGGTGCTCGCGGTCGGACGCCGCCTCGAGCGCCGCGGTTGGAAACCCCTCCTCTACCGGAGAGCGGGGCGGCCGCTCCCCTCGTCGGTGGAAGGTCCCTGGGGCTGGCCGGCGACCCGTCGGGTGCACCGGCTCGTCCCGCGCTCCCCCCACGCTCTGACCGTGACTCCCTGGTGGGGCGTTTCCGCCGTCCCGGATTCGGAGCGGGCCGGGCCGCCCGGTCCATGGAGTGTCGAAACGGAGGACATCGAACGAGCGTACGGACCCGCACACGTGGTGCATCTGAGCCTCGAGGAGTTTGCGCGTACGCTGACGAGCCGGCAGCAAACCCGCGAACGGTGGCGGGAAGGCGGCGTGGCCGTCCGAATGATTCCTCAGCGAATGGAGGGCCGCGGGGGTGCAGGCGAGTGCCGCGCCTTCCACGACGCGTACCGTAAGTGGCGCGCCTTCGACCGGCCCAACGTCCTCCATCTGTTTACCGGATTCCGAGCCTCTCAGGCGTTCGGGAGGGAATTTCCGGAGGCGATCCAGACGGGGCCCCTCTGGCCAGAACCGTGGACGGGCGCCCCGAGTCGCCCGCGCCGGAACCATTGGCTCTGGTACGCCAGTCCGTCGACCTCGGACCGACTGGCCCGGGAACTCGCCCGGGGGATGCCTCCTCCCAGAACCGGATTTCCTCCCGTCCGGATCGAGGTGCGCGGGCCTCGGCCGGTCGAACTGCCGTCGGGTCCGGCCGTCCAATGGCAATGGGCGGAACCGTCCTCGCCGGCCGATTGGTCGGGACGGTTCCACCGGGCGGAGCTCCGGCTCGTGACCGGTAGCCGGACGCTGCTCGAAGCGATTGCCGCGGGGGGGCCATTCCTCTACTTCAATGGGGTGCTGAACCGGGGGTCCCGGACGCGCCGACACCGTCCCGAGAAGATCCAGGCCCTCCTCGAGGTGTGGCGACGCCACGGAGTTCCCGGCGAGCTGCGGAGGGATCTTTCCGACTTCTCCCGGCTGCGGCGCGTCTCTCCGATCCTCCGGAAGGCGCGGCAGGACCGCCGGTGGTCGCGGAGGTTCCCCCCGCGGTCCGCCGCCGTGGATTTTCCTCGGTCCTGGAGCGACGCGGGTGTGCTCATTGACCAGTGGATAGAGGCATGGACGCGCTTCGCAGGTTCTTCGTCCGAGTTCGTCGCGCAGCGGAGGCGGCTCGCGCGGTCCGCCCGGAACCGGCTTTAAACGGGCTTCCGCCTTCGGGCCCCCATGGCGACCAACGGCTCCAGCGCCGAGGCGCTGGCCCGGGTGCTCCTCGGCTCTGCACTCGGGGTGAAACGCGGCGAGAACGTCATCATCGAGACGTGGACCCACACGCTCCCGTACGCGACCGCCTGCGTGACCGAGGCCCGACGACGCGGTGCGTTCCCGCTCCTCCTCTACGAGGACGA
Source organism: Thermoplasmata archaeon (assembly GCA_049800095.1). Lineage (GTDB taxonomy): Archaea > Thermoplasmatota > Thermoplasmata > Lutacidiplasmatales > UBA184 > JAKIWV01. The sequence continues at coordinate 3,332 of JBARJD010000125.1, forward strand.
GACCGCCTACTGGAGAAGTTGGGAGGCCGCCCCCCGGCGCGAGCTGGGTCGCGTGGGAAGTCACGAATGGTCCGCCCTTTCCAAGGCGCAGGCGTACGTCTTCTTCCCGGGCCCAGCCGACCGAGTCCGTCAGCGGGCCGTCCGCCGGGAATTCCGTCAGGCCATCGCCTACAATCAGGAATGGTACCGTCGCGCCAAAGCGGCGCATCTGCGCGGCGTTCGCTCGATGCTCGGTTACGCCTCCGACCCGGCGGCCGCGCACTTTCACGTCGATGGACCCGCCTGGCGGGAGCAACTCGTGCGCGGCTCGGTCCACGCCGACGTGCCCGCGATCAAGCGCGATGCGGCGCGGCTCACCGCGAAGCTGCTCAAGGGCAAGGAGCTCCGCATCATGGCGCCCAACGGCACCGACCTGACCCTGCAGCTGCGCGGACGAAAGCCGATCGGCGACGACGGGGTGGTCGATGCGGCCGACGTGAAGGCCGGGAACAACGTAGCGGTCGCCCCACCGGGGTACGTCGCGGTCGCGATCGACGAGAAGAGCGCCGGCGGGCTCGCCGTGGCGAACCGCCCGAGCTTCCTTCCGTCCGGACGGGTCGATGGAGGGCAGTGGGAGTTCGAGCGTGGGCAGATGGTCAGCTGTTCGTTCACGGATGGCGGCGAGACGTTCGAACGGGTGAGCCAGGAAGCGTCGCCGGGGTGGAACCGGGGAGCGTTCTTCTCTCTCGGCCTCAACTCGGCGCTCGATCCGGGTGTCCCTCAGGTCGAAGACCAGGAGGCCGGGGCGGTGGCGGTCGGCATCGGCGGGAACGCGGGGTACGGGGGGAGCAATTCGAATCCATTCCTCGCGTGGCTGGTCATCGGCGAGGCGACGGTCGCGTTGGATGGCAAGCCCCTCGTGGACCGAGGCAAGCTCCTCTAACCGCCGGCCGTTCCCCGCGCATGGACTGGGCGCAGGCCTTCCAGCACCCCCGACCCCGATCCTGGTACGACCGCTCGACATCCGTCGTGGCGCGGGCGCTGCTCGGGGACTGGCTGGTGGGTCGGACACCGGAGGGATGGCGCGCCGGTCGGATCGTCGAGTCCGAAGCCTATGTCGCGAAGGACCCGGCCAGTCACGCGTTCCGCGGACGCACGGAGCGCAACCGGTCGATGTTCGCCGGACCCGGAACCTGGTACGTCTACCGGATCCACCAGGTACACTGCGCGAACCTTACGACACGCCCCGGACAGGCCGTCCTGTTGCGGGCGGTCGAACCGGCGACGGAGTTTCTGGGAGACACTCGGGGTCCTGGCCGGCTGTGCCGAGCGTTCGACCTCTCGCGCGCCGACGACGGAAGCAGCGCGGTCGATGGCCCGCGCCTTCGGGTGCTGCCCGGCCC
>JBARJD010000126.1:0-1980 GCA_049800095.1 Thermoplasmata archaeon
GTTCCGTGCCGATGATCCGACCTACAAGCGGATCAACGACAGCTACAAGCTCTAACCGGTGCGCGGGGAGCTTGGGCGTGATTTTCGATAATCTCGCTCGAGCGCGCGGGCGAACCGTTGCCAGCCGAGTGTGCCTGCCCGTTCCGCCTGGGCCTTCGGGCGCGAGGTGAACTCGAGTATCCCCGGTCGCCGACGCCACCACAGATCGAGCTGCGTCCGTCCATCGGGCAGGGTCGTGAGCTGGTAGTCCCCGACGACCTGAACGCGGTTCCCCATGGCCTCGTGGTGCCACCGATCCGGCGGCTGGAGCTCGACGTCATTCCGTGCCCAGTACCAACCGCTCGACGACTCCTCGACGTCCTCGTAGATGACCTGTCGGCGGCTCCGTCGGACGACCTTCCGCTGGTAGCGCTCCCCCTCGAGCTCCGGGTCGCCGGGAGAGTAGTCGGTGCACCAGGAGAACACGTACGATCTCGGCGCGCGGAACGTGACCTGCACGTGATACTCGGGGCCGCGCCATCGCGTACGGTCGAAATTTCGGCTCATTTTCGACAGCAGCGGGGAGCCCCGGTCGATTCAAAGACGTTTCGGGGCGGTCGGTGCCGGCCGGTACTGCCGAGGGGGAAAGGAGAAGTGTCGCCCAGGCCGGTGGTCCGACGGTGAGGCGATCGAGCGGCCCGCTCGCACGCCTCGTTCTTCCTATAGAAACCCCGCGCGTGCGGCTGAGGCTCCCGACCTCCCGCGATGTGCCCGATCTCCGGCGCAGCTTTCGAGACGTGCGGACGGCCCGGGCCGAGGGCGCGGCTCTGCACTCGGACGAAGAGAAGCGGAATCCGTTGAAGATGGTGAAACGCACCTGGAGCGAGTATCGAGCGGGCACGGACCTATCGCTGTCCGTGATCCTGCGGAGCGATGGACGCTGCATCGGCCGGGTCGGCCTCCGCGGCTTCGATTGGAATTGGCACACGGTGGCGAGTCTCTCGTACTGGATCGATCCCAGGTTTTGGAATCTTGGCTACGCGACGGAGGCCTCCTGGTTCCTGTGCCAGGCCGCGTTCTCGCGCCTTGGCCTCCGTCGGATCAGTTCTTCCGCCCTCGACGGCAACGTCGCCTCTCTTCGCGTTCTGAAGAAACTCGGATTCGTCTACGAAGGACGTCAACGCGAGGCGGTTCGAGTGCGCGGGCGGTCCATGGACATGCGACTGTACGGACTTCTCCGCCGCGAGCTCGTCGCCGGATCTTCCCGCGCCGATCGGTGACCCGAACTTCCGTCCTCGCCGAGGTCGTACAACGGCTTGGAGAGAAGCGATTTCTCAACGCGGTTGCGGCCGGGCCCCGAGGGTCCGAGCGATTTACTTGGGGGGGCCGGGGGGATTGGAGGGCGGCATCATGGGCATCAGCCCGTAGTAGGGGTGACCCGTGATTCCCGCGATCAGTCGGTCGATGCCTAGGAACAAGAAGGCGATGGCGAGGAGGAAGACGAGCGTCAGGATCGCGAGGCCGGGCAACACGAGCACGACGATCCCCAGGATGATCGAAACGAGTCCCACGACGATGGCGAAGACGCGGGCCCATCCGGGCAGCGTCGCTTTCGTCCCCTGTGCCATCATGCGAGGTACCTACCGCCGTGCACCGTCACGGTCGCGATAAGGTTGCCGATGAACCGGGTTCGCCCTCGGCGTGCCACCCCTCGGAAAGACCGGAGCCGGGCGGCCCGAGGGCGATCGCTGGTCTCCAAGTTGGGACCTGTCCCCTCCGACAGGGGAAGGATTATCGACGCCCGCGTGCGTGGCGAGTGAGGCAAACGGAGTCTCTGGGCCGGGAGGAAATCGATGGCGCGTCACATATCAGCCAAGTTGGCGGGGAGGGTTCGAATCGGCGAATCCGTTGTGAATCGGTTGGGACTCGGCACCAATCGGATCTCCGATGGGGAGCCAGCGCGTGCCCTATTGCGGCGCGCGGTAGCGCTCGATGTCAACT
>JBARJD010000127.1:0-4599 GCA_049800095.1 Thermoplasmata archaeon
CGCCGGCGGCGACCCCGACGCCTCCCACCGCGACGGCCCCGGCGGGTGCCATCCCTCCGGCCCCGCCGGTGTTGTCCATTCCGGGGCCCGAGCCCGGCGCGCCGCCCTGAGGCTCCTCCCATGCGGCGACGCCTCCGGCGCCGCCCTTGCCGCCGTCCTTTCGGCGACGGAATATCAACAGCGCGACGAGGGCCGCCACGATGGCCGCCACGAGAACGGCGATGAGCGCATACTCGAGAGCGGAGGGGCCCGTACTGACGCTGGTGTACTGGGCATTCACCTGCGCCGCGCCGATGCCGACATTCGGCGTGAGCGCCACCACGACGATGACCGCAAGCATGGCCGCCCCGAGACTAGCCGGAATCAAACGGCGCGCCCACGGAGACTTCATGGCAGGATGGACCGGAAACCGGTCTAGTGGACTACGACGGCGGGGGCGTATTAAGACTATCGTGCCCGGTTCGAATAGCGGGCGTTCCTCAGGTTATATTGCGCCGGTCCACCGCCGCGCGGACACGACGGGCCCCTTTTCTATCTCCCGGCCTGATACTGGGAACCGTGACCCTGCCGTACACGGACCTGTTCCTGGGGCTCCTCGGAGCGTACATGGTCTATTCGGCGTGGACGCGGCTCGACTCCCGATACCCGATCGCCGGCGCCCTCGTACTGCTCGTCGTGGCCGCGGTGGTCGACGCGGCCGGAGCGACGGGGGCCGCCAATGCGATCGCCGTCTACGTGTTCTTCCTTCTTGCCGCCGGGGTGGTGCTGCTGCTCGTGGACCACCTGCGAGAGGAACCTCGGCACGCGCCGTCCGGTCTCCCGCCGTCAGAGCCGGGCGGCGGGGCCCAGGATCCACCGTCCCACCCGGCGGACCAGCAGTAAGGGTCGACCCAGGAACTGTTCCACGGCCTCGAGCAACAAGCGGTCCCCGGTGTCCACGCTCCGGGTCCCGAGCACCACAACGACGAAAAGCAGAGCGATCCCAATCGCGATGGCGGGTAAGAGCCAGTAGGCCGGATGGAACGGGACGAGGCCGAAGAGCAGCCCGAGCGGAATGCCGGTCCCTGCCAAGGGTACGATGTAATGACGCTTGAAGGGGTGAAGGCCCTCGAGGAGTGCTAGCTCGAGGGTCGAGAGCAGCGGGAAGAGGATCGTCGCGACCGACCAGGCAATCGCCGCTCCCGCCGCACCATGGGCCGGGATCAGCGCGAAGCTGAGCGCGACATCGGCGCCGGCGGCGAGGATGGTGTTGAACAGCACCAGATGCGTCCGACCAAACGCGATCTGGGCGGCGCTGGCCGGCCCAAAGAGCGACGAGATGAACCCGCCCAGGACCACGATGCGAAGCGGCAGGATGGTCGTCGCGTACGCCGATCCGTAGACGAATCCCAGGGACTCGCCGGGGAAGAAGAAGAAGACCAGGAACAGAGGGAGCGCCACGACCAGGGTCCACTTCGTCGCCGTCGCGTAGGTCAAGCTCAGGGACGCGGAGTCCCGGTTGCCGAGGTAGCGGGCCGCGACGGGGAGGAAGATGTACCCCACGGAGCTCAGGCCGAGGCCCAGCAGTCGGGCGAGCGACAACGTCGCAGTGTAGTAGCCTACCTCGGCGCGGTGGAGGAATCCCAGGATCAGCGTGTCGGCCGAGCCGCTCACACTCGTGAGCACGCCCACAACGAGCAGCGGAAGGGCGAACGCGATGAGACGCCGTCCATACCCCGGTGTCGGCGACGACGCGGGGAGCAACCGCGGGATCCGAAGCCGGTAGTATAGTAGTATCAGTGCGAGGATGGCGACATCGGCCACGAGGTAGGCGGCCAGTGCCCCGACGAACTGTTGACCCAGGGGCAGGAACGCCTCGGTGGCGACGAGGAACACGATGAACAGCGCCGGGTTCAGGACCTGCACGAAGAGGGCGTTCGGGAGCGCATCTTCGAAGCCCTGGAATATCGCCGCGATGAGCGTCGCCGGAACGCCCAACGCCACCACGCCGGCAAAGTACTCGAGCGTGATCGAGAGTTGAGGATCGTGGTAGGCCGGGCCCAAGTAGAAGGCGAAAAGGAACAGCCCCACGCTGACCGCTCCGGTGACCGGTAACAGGTACCGGAACGAGTTCCGGATGATCGCGCGGCGGTCCGCGGGGGCCGAGAGGAAGGCGAGGTTACGAGCGACGGCCTGCGGGAGTCCGAGCGTCGCCAAGGCGGAGAGGAGCCCGACGATGGTGATGCCTAACGAGAACGTGCCCCACGAGGCGACGGTGAGCTTGCGGACGAGGATGACGCGCGAGACAAAAGTGAAGCCGATCGAGGCGAGCGTTCCGAGGATCATCACCAGGGTTCCCCGGGTGACGGAGGCCAATCCGTCGCGCGTCCGGTCGGAACTGTCGGGCACTGGTGAGACCGACGGCTCGTGGGGTGCCGAAGGTAAATACGTGATGGAGAGCCGCTGCTGCGGACGCAGTAGTATAACCACCGGCCGGCTCCCGGCCTCACAGTGAGTCTGCCCGGACCGTCCGGCCTCACGTGGGCCCTCGAGCTCCTGCTGTTCGCCGGGGTTTTCCTCCCGGCCGGCGAGTTGGTCCGCCGGGTCGCCGCCCGGTGGGTCTCGCTGTTCCGTGAACTCGGATGGATCGAGCGGGTCCTCCTTGACCTCTATCTCGGCGGGGGCGGACTCTACGTGCTCGCCGCGGTACCCCTCGGGCTGTTCGACTTCCCGTTGGTGGTGGGGTACCTGGTTGTCCCCGCCGCGATTTCGCTATGGGTCCTCGTCCGGAAATGGAGAGCCTCGCCGGGCCGACGCGTCGCGGAGCCCCCCCGATGGGGACTCGCCCTTCTGCCCGGCCTCCTCGTGGTCGCCGCGACGCTCGCCGTGTTCGCCATCGAGCTCTTCGTCGCGGAGGGCGTTCCTACCGGGAACAGCCTCGACACCTCTTTGCTGTCCGATTACGTCGCACTGCTGCTCCTGCACCACCAAGTCCCGGTCTCCCTCGCCCCGATCGCTCCCCAACTCACCTCCTACCCGCAAGGCACTACGGTCTGGCTGGCGGCGGCGCAGCTGATCTACTCGCTCCCTCCGGCGCGGACGCCGCTGCTGGTCACTCCGCTCTTTCTGAGCCTCTCCCCCCTCGCCGGCTACGTACTCGGCCGCCGCCAGTTGGGCTCCCCTTGGGCCGGAGTCGCGATCGGTCTCTCTCTTGCGCTGATCGCCTCGTGGACTCGGGTCATGGTCGCCGGAAGCAACGACCTCGTGTTCTCGTTCCCCCTCGTGCTGTGGCTCTTGGCCCGCTCGGACATGTGGCGAGGGTCCCGGGCGGCCTCGTGGCCGGACGCGCTCGCCTACGGCGCGGTGTTGGGCTACTCGGCGGCACTGAACCCGGTGGGGGCCGAGTGGCTGTTCCCGACCCTCGTGGTGCTCGGGCTGCTCAACGGCGGGTTGCGCCTGAAATATCTTCGCGCCGCGATTCCCCGGTGGGTCGGCGCTCTCGCCGCGAGCCTCCTCTTCGTGAGCCCCGCTCTCTGGAGCATTCTCCGCGGCGGGGGAACCCTCTTCGCCGCATCGGGCGGGGTGACCGTGCCGTCCTCGACCGGAGTTCCCGGCATTTCGCCGACGCAGCTCCTGGGCTCCATCGACCCATTCCTCTTCCGAATGGACGACAACCTGTTGTCCCCATTCCCGGCACTCCGGTTCGAGCTCGCGCTGCTTCTCGTGGCCGGAGCCGCGGTGCTGGTCATCCCGACGCTCTTCCACCGGCTCGGGCCTTCCGGGCCGGCGTTCCGGCAACTAGCGGCCGCGACGAGTGGGATCGCCATCCTGATCCTCCTGGCGGAGGTGGGAGCGGCGCAGGGTGTGCACTTTCTCAACGGACTGACCCTCATCATCAGCACCGCCGAGCTCTCGATCTATCTCTTCACGATCTACGCGGTGCTCGCCGCCATTCCCATCTACCTCCTCGTCGAGTTCGCGCTCCAAGACCGCCTCGGACCCACGGTTGTCACACCTGCCGCTCGGCCGTCTCCGGCTCGGGCGACACGTCCCCGACGGGCCTCTGTCACCGGACCGCAGGTGATCGGACTCTTCCTCGTCGCGGTTCTTCTCGTTCCGGGCATCGTCGTCACGGGGACGGACTTTCCCTCGTACGTACAGGAACTGTACGGGAGCTACGGTCGGGTCACGGCCGCCGACTTCGCGCTCTTCACCTGGGCCGGCCACAACCTACCGGCGGGCGCCCGGCTCCTCGTCGCCCCCGGCAGCGCCGCGCAATTCCTGCCGGGCTACGCCCGCGTGGCGCTCGTCTTTCCGGTCCAGCCGATCGCCCAGAATCTGAGCTACGTGGACCTCGACCGACAGCTGGTCCAAGGGCAGTTGAACTCCTCCGGATATCAGGAACTGGCGTGGCTCGATATTCAATACGTCGTGGTCACCGGGAACACGACCGACCTCTGGGCTCCGTTCAATCCCCGGGCCCTGATGGCCCCCCCCTTCGTTCTGATCTTCCAGCAAGGGGACGCGTACGTATTCGCCGTGTGAAGAAGGGGGGCGCCGCGGGGTTCAGAGGAACTCGTCGAGGACGGATTCCTTGCCAACCAGACCGCAGGGCTGCTT
>JBARJD010000128.1:0-16976 GCA_049800095.1 Thermoplasmata archaeon
CGCTACACCTCCGCCGGAGCCAGAAGCGGCCGGAGCCCTCCCGAGCGGTCCACCGCGCCGACCGCCGCGGCGACGACGGAAGGCACCCCAGGTGACCGGCGCCGATCCGGGGCGGATGCTATCGGAGGACGCGCCCTCGGATCCTTCCGCGCCGCGATCCGAGCCAATCCCCCCTCCCTCAACGGCAACTCAGACTGAGCCGCCGACGGAGAACTGACGCCGGTGGTCGCCGACGAACGTGTCTCGACGGGCGTTCCGGGCCTGGACCGGATGCTCGGAGGTGGACTCCTGCCCGGCCGCCCCTACATGGTCACGGGCGAGACCGGCAGCGGCAAGACCTTGCTGGGCCTTCGCTTCCTCATCGAGGGACTCCAGAACGGGGAGGAGGTCCTCATGGTCGCCGTCGACGAACCGCCGACGGAGATCATGGAGAACGTCCAGAGCTTCGGCTGGGACTTGTCGGCGATTCGTACCCTCGACGCGAATCCGGGCACGCACGGACTCCGGCGCCTCGCCGATGTCCAGGAGATCCGGTCGCTGGGCAATCTCAAGTCGATGGGAATGCTCGGAGCGGAAGGGCGGAGGGCTCCGGATGCCGGCAGCGATGAAATTTCTCTCCAGAGCGTCTATCTCAAGCTGCGCCAGCAGATGGCGGGAGTCCAGTACAGCCGTCTCGTGGTCGACTCGCTGACCTCGCTGCGAAAGTTCGCGCTCAAGGCGTCCAGCGATCCTCAGGCGGAACGGGTCGAGATCCAATCCTTGTTCCGGTTCTTGAGCGAGCGAGGGGTCACTGCGCTGCTGACATCGGCACCCCCCAACCCACGAATCATGACGCCGGAGATCATGCTCAGCCGGGGAGAGATACTGCTGACCCGGAAATGGATCGGGGACAAGTCGGTCCGCCAGATCAAGGTCGTCCGGTTCCGCGGCTCGGCGCACGACCTCGAGCGCCGACCGTTTACGATCACCCTCGCCGGGATCCAGGTAGGCTAGCGGGCCGCTCGCCCCGCCTCGCCATACAGCTCCAAATGGGCAGCTACCACTCGGTCCCACGAATACGTTTCCTCCGCGAGCATCCGCCCGGCCTCCCCCATCTTCCGCCGGAGCGCCCCATTGCCGGACAGCTGCTCCACGGCCGCGTGGACGAACTGGATCAGCTCCTCTCCCGATACCCCCGGAGCGGCGGTGAGACCGCCGTGTCCGCCGGGAAAGAGGGAGCCAATGACCGAGGAACCTACGACGGGGAGGCCGGACGCCATGGCCTCGAGGACCGCCCGCGGCAGCACTTCGACCTGACTGGGGTGTATGAGCAGGTCCGACTCGGCATATAGCTGCCGGAGACGAGCTTCGTCTACCTCCCCCAAGAGTTCCACATCGTCCCCGGCCGATCGGACGCGTGCCGCATACGCCGCATCCGGGACCGGTCCGGCGATCCGAAGTGTGACACCGGTACCTTTGAGACCGGCGGAGGCGGTCTCCCACCGCTTCAGCGGAAGCACCAGTCCCACGCCCAAGGCTCTGTGCCCGTTCCGGAGGTCCCAAGAGGGGCCATACTGGTCGATGTTTACACCGGACGGAATGACGCGCAGCGGACGGGAGAATGTGGACGGCAGAGTGGCCCGCATCGCGGCCTCCACATCCGGGGTCAGCGCGACCACGGCGGCGGCGTGTCGGACGGCGCGACGCTCGAGCCAGAAACCCCAACGATGGCGCCAGGACTCGCGCCAGAACCAATGGCGAGAGTGAGACGTGTACACGTATGGGACCCCCGCGGAAGCGAGGCGATTCGCGACGACGGGCGTGCTGGCGTGGACCACATCGTACTCTTCGCGGCGGAGCAGCGAGGGTAAGCGAAGCGAGAAGCGATACTCCGCCAGTGCGCCGGCGCCGTGGACCTCGTTGACGATCCGTACGGACTGGCCGGACCAAGTAAGGGCTTGGGCGTACTCGAAGAGGATCCTCTCGACCGCCCCGTAGCCCGTGGGAGGGATGGGGTGGGCCCCGGTCCCGACCAAGAGCACCTTCACGCCGGGCGCATCGGTCCCGGAGATAAGTCTGCTCGGTTGGACGCGAGGCGGCGGCGGTGTCACTCTGCGCGGGAAGCCCCCACGGGAGCGAAGACCACGCCTTCGGCCACCTTGGGGAGGAACATGGTAGATTTGTGCGCCATCACGCGACCCGTCGTGAACGCCCGCTCTTCGATCGCTTCCTGACGTAGGCGCGGCATCAAGAACGCGATACCACCGGACCAGGGGGACGCGCGGCTCCTCACCGCCTCGACCGCCTGGCGGGGGGATCGGAAGACGCCGAAATCGTGCGGGTCGCGGTGGAACTCCTCTCCGAGGTAGCCGTGGAGCAGGTCGAAGTCGGAACCACCGTCGGTACTGTCCGGGCCGACGAATCGCCAGGCTCTCGCGCCCTCGATCGCCAGGAAGCCTCTCGCGTGGTGGCGCGAGATCCGGCCGAGCTCGGCCACCAAAGCCTCCACGGAGGTATCCCCAGTAAGAGGTTCCACCGAGACGAACCGCGGGCCGGTTCGGGTTGTTAGGAGCTCCGGAGTGGTCGGGCCCGTCGCCAGTGCACGGTGCCAAGGGAGCAGTTGGAGCGCGCGGTCGCGGCTCTCGACGAGCATCACCAATGGGGACGAACCCGGCTCGCCTCGACGAAGCAGTTCTCGCGCCGCCCCATACCGATGGTGCCCATCGAGGACCAGGATACGCAACGGCTCCAGGAGTCGGGTGACCTTTGCCTGAACAAGTTCGTCGTCCAGTTTCCAGAGGCGATGCTCGGTTCCATCGAGCGTCGCGCGGACCAACGGCGTCGCGGTTCCTTCGAGCGACATGGAACGACGATGGAGTCCCAACGTCTGCTCGAGAAGGTCGTTGATGGCGTGACTCGGTAGGGTGTATCCTGCCATGATGGGGGCGAAACTCACCCCGGTCGCCTGGGTCAGCCGGACCCGCTCGTCGATACGCTCGGTAAAAGCGTTCTCGTGTCGCGCGATGGAGGATTCCGGCGTGTGAGCCAAGTCCAACGCCCCCACGAGACCGAGCAGAAGATACTCGGCCCGGCGACTCTCGGCCGGGAGAGCTTCCTGGATATCGGAAGGCGGTGTGTATCGGATCCCATAGACGTAGAGCGACGCCACCGTGTCCCGGACATACGCGCCGGCCGCGAGAGCATCCCGTAGATGCGCGGGGGCTTGCCGAAGGAATGCTTCAAGGTCCATGGAGGACGGACGCGCGACGAACGTTGCGGCATTGTGAGGGATGCGTGAGAACCGGCGGTAGTCCTCGTCCGAGAGCGTGTCGTAGACCGGACTTAGAAGGTCCGACGCGGCCGGATTTGCGGGATGGTAGGCCCGGACGCGAACGAGCTCGACCATATGTTCCCCTCCCTCCGCACAACTAACCCGGGCACCCGGCCACAGGTCGGCCGGCGGACGAGCCGGAGGCTATTTCCCGATTCCGGCGCCGGATGGTTCGTCAGCGGTTAGGAGAACCTGACGTGGGGACCGCACGTCTCAGGTCTCGCGTCATGTCACGGCGCGTTCCGATCGGGTCGGAGCTCTCAGGTCCACCGAATCCCATGCGACGAATCGCTCGGTCCGAGACCGCGCCCAGTGGGTGGGGTCGATAGGGTTCTCCGCTTCCAACCGCCGGACGATCTCGGCATGGACCTCTGGAGGAATCTCGTTCCCGACGGGGGCGCGCGCTTCCCAGCGCGCCAGCCAATCGCTGACGTTGGCGGCCGTGCCCGCGGGTCCCTCCACCGAACGAACGAGCTTCGGCGGCGCGATGGCGCTGAGTTCCTCGAGCGAGTGGCGATATCGCTTCCCGCGCTCTGGTAACGGATAGCCGAGTTCGGCGGCGAGTTCCCGATAGCGCTCTCGGAGTCTCCGCCAGTTGCTCGAGGGTCCGCGCTCGGACCATTCGGGCAACAGGATCACAACGACATGGCGAGCCACCCGACCGAGTTCTCGCAGTACCTCTTCTGGGCCGGGAATCAGTTGGAGCACGTGCGCCATGAACGCCGCGTCGACCGATTGGTCAGAGAGTGGTAAATGGCGAAGATCCGCGTGCACGAGGGAGGCGATGCCTTTCGCACGGGCCCGGCGCATCATTTCGAAAGAAAGGTCGACACCCAGCACGTCGAATTGACGCGCCTGCAAGGGCACCGCGAACCGTCCGGTCCCGACGCCGGCGTCCAGCACGGTCCGGCAATTGGCGAGCACCTCTACAAGCGCTTGGATCTCTGTCTCGGAAGGAGGTCTACGAGTGTCGTCGTAGATCGGCGCAATGTGGTCGAACTCGACCGTGCCGCCCATCGCCCCAGTAGAGTGAGTCCAGACTTTAGCGACTGCTGTCGTCGTTCTTATCCCCGCGATGGGTTCGTCTCGCTCGGTGTCCCGCGGTCTCGAGGTAGGAATCCATCTTCGGCCCGGGCTTCACGACGAGGCGTTCGTCGCAGGGGCCTTGGCGAATCTCGCCGCCTTCCAGCTCCAGCAGATGCGGAAGGAGACATTGGAGTGGCAGGTGCTTCGAGTGGAAGGAAGCCCGGGGCAGCATCACTACCGCCTGGTGATCCGCCACCCCGAGCGCACGCTGGACATCGGAATTCACCACGACCTGTCCAAGACGCTCGACGAGCTATCCAATGAAACCGAGGACGAGCTGGCCCACCGTCTAACCGAAGCGGAGTCTCACGGCTTGAAGTCCGTTCCCGTGCGACCCATCCATGAGGCTGTGGACTACTGGCGAGACGATTTCTGGCATTGGATGGGTTGACTGCCGCCGCAGCCTCTACGCTCTGCGCGAGCCGGTCGAACAGCCGATCGCACATCAACCGCCCGGGCCAGGATAGATAGAGGCCCGCCGAATGACACGCGCTAGCCCCGGGCGAACGCCCTCGGGAGCGTCGGGTTCTCACCTGAGCCCATCCTGGAACTTGATGCTGGCGTGGCTGCCGTTGCAGAAGGGTTTGTTGTTGGACGCGCCGCACCGGCACAGAGTCACGCGGTGGCGTACTTCGTAGGCCTTCCCATCCGCCGATTCGACTCGAATCCCTCCGCGGACCCAGAGCGGGCCACTGCACTCCATCGCCGGATCCTCAATCACCCCGATCGATGGGGAAAGAGGCGGCTCGATCGCCTTCCCGGTGAGCTTGTCGAGCACGACCAAGCGACCCGATGGGCAGTGCTCCGCCTCCCGGTCCACTAGTTTCTTCGCCGCCGGGTCGTCCGATCGTCCAACGAGGGACCAGATCTTTCCACCGGGATCGCAGAACCTCGCGAATGCGCACAATCCTTCGGCGTCCAGCAGTATTCTCGCCGGGCCCTCGGATGCCTCGGCCTGGCGCACGTACGGTTGGCGAGATGCCGTCTCTCGCCCATCAAACCGAACCTTGGCGTGGCTCCCGTCGCAAAAGGGCTTGTTCTTGGAGTGGCCGCAGCGGCACAGCGCATAGGTGGCCGTGGTCTCGAACGTCCGACCTTTTGCCCAGTCCCAGGGAAACCCCTCGGTGTTGGGCACGATCGTCTGCACTCCGACCGGCACGTTTCCCGAGACGAGATAGGGCCCATTCACGGACACCACGATCTTCGGCTCGGTCACCTTCGCCATACCCCCCGGAGGGTACGCCGAAATATGGAGTACTCGGCGGCCGGTTCTCCCCCGGATCGATCGAGCGGCTTTCCCATTCGATGGAGGGACGTGGGCCGTTCGGCTCGAGCGTTTCCCGACCTTGACAAGAGACCGCAGCTAAGCCCGCGCCACGCGGGGGGCACTCGAGAGTATGACGTGGAAACCTGGCTCGCCCTCGAGGGCGACGCCCGCCGCGTCGTCGACCAGGACGGCCTCCCCCGCATCCAACGGAACGTTGTCGACCATTCCGGGCCCAGAGATTGCGTACAGGACCGCGACACGGTCGTGGCCGACCCTCCGAAACGAAGTGCCGCCCCGATGGAACTCGATCGCATCGCATTCGAGGCCGACGACCGAGGTCAATGTCGAGCGAGGGCCTACCAAGTGGCGGACGACTGTGCCGTCGGGCTGCATCGCGATTGCGACGGCGCGGCCGGATTGCAACCGTATCGACGTCGTCGCTCCGGTGGGTAGGGTAGCCACCAGAGCAAACCATCTAATGGTCTGTCCCTTGGCCGGATTGATGGCGTGGGAGACGGTCGTCGGAGCAGTGAGGAGCTCAATCGTGCCGGGTTGGATCGGTTCAGTCACACCGGGGGCGATCGCGTAGAGGGCCGACCCTTCGATCACGTAGGTAAGCACTTCCACCCCTTCATGGCCGTGCGGTGGGAAGGGGCGTCGTGGGGTGGCGATGGTCTCGGCCACTCGCTCGAACGGCGGCCATCGCGATTGCGCTCCGGTCGGGATGACGGTGCGGGTGGTAACGTTCTTGGAGGAGATCTCGCCTGGAACTACTCGTACTGACATTCCAGGATCACTTTCCCCCCTGGGGCGAAAGACGAGGGGCGACGAGTCAAATAACCTTGGCACGTTTGAAGCCGAGGGAAACTGGCTCCATCAGGAACGGGCCTAGGAAGCCAGAAAATCAAGGCCTAGCGTCGACCCGGACGGAATAATCCCGACCCTCCCAGGTGTTCCGTGCGGTCCAGTACTGCGTGAAAATGAACTCTCGGCCGCTTCGGTCTTCTGTAGACAGGTCGACGTAATGGATGCCCAGGCAAGTGGGGATCGCCTCCGTATCCTCGGCCGTGGACCACCCGTCGTCCGACCAATGGAGCCGAAAGGGTTCGGGCGCCAGAATTCGAAGGACCGTTCCAGCCGGAACGTGGCTGGGCCGGTGGTGAGACTTCCAGACCTCGAACCGACTTCCCCGCTGGGGGTCCCGGGAATACCGCTCCTCAGCCTCGGCGACTCGATCGAACACGCGACCGTCCTCGATCGACCTGAGGAGTTTCAGATACTCGGCGTGGGCCCAAACAAGCGGCATCGCGCTCGTGGTGGCCCGGCCCAACGATAGATGGAGGTCGGGCCGGTCGATGCCGTCCCAGACCTGCTCAGGCAACAAGCCGGTGGGCGAGGCGAATCCCTCGACCGCGCGAACGAGCGCGGAAACGTCCGTTCCCCTCGCCAGCTCGTAATGGGCCCGTTCGGCGGCCAGAAGGGGCCAGGCCCGGCCCGTTCCCCAGGAGAGAAAGGGACCGCCGTCGTCCCGCTGACCGTATCCGTCGTGATTGTACCGGCGCCAGCACGGACCGAACGGGGTCGTGACACGCAGGACTAGGTCGGCGACCTTGATCGAGTCCGCGATGAGTCGGTCGTCCGCCCGGCGGACGCCGTATCGGACGAGTTCCAGAAATCCGGCGTCGACGATTTCCTTGGCCGGATACGTCGCGGGGTCGTCCGGGGGATGATTGGCGAGCCGGACGGTGCCGGAATTCGCGGGTCCATCGACGTAGGAGTCCAGGGGGTCCGCGGGTCGTATCCGAATGTAGTGTCGTCGAACGCGGGGATGGAGAGTTCCCTCGGTGGTCACCGTCCAACCATCGACGTGGGCGTTGAGGTAGTCGGCATACTCTTCCATGAAGACGGCGGCGTCCGACTCGCCCGCGGCCCGGGCGAAAACGGCGGCGACGAGCAATGCGGCAATGTTGGAGGCGAGCGTCGAAGGAGAATAGCCGGAGAGCTCCTCCCAACGCTCCTGCTGGGTCACCGGGCCATAGGCGATCAAGAACCGCGCCGCGGATCGCACCATCGCCCAGGGGTTGACCTCCTTAAGCGCCTGCTCTCGCCGGAGGAGTCCGGCCAGCAGGATGGGGAACGCCACTTCGTCGAGTTGAATTCCGGCCCAGTACGCTTCGCCGGAGAGCCAGAAGTTCTGGGGAAAACTTCCGTCCGGCCGCTGACTCACGGCGAGATAGATCAGCGACCGAAGAGCGCGATCGGACTCGCCGGACGCGAGCAGACCGATCGCCGACTGCACGAGGTCCCGGTTCCACACGAGATGGTAGCCCCCCCGGTCGTCGTCGCCTCTCGCCTGTCCCCAAGGGATCGAGAGCGAAGCGATCCGGGCCCCTCGGAAGGTCTTGTCCTCGTGGGCGATAATCAGACTGTGACTCGCATGGTACAGGTTCCCCGCATCGCCAGAGTGCCTCCCGAGTGGGGGGAGATTCTCCGCGAGTCGGTCCCAGCCCTCGAGGAACTCCGCGCGCTGCGCGCGGAACGGGGTCCCGAGGGCCTGGAACAAGGCGGTGACCGCGTCGGGCAGGCCTCGGCCGAATGCAAGGCCGAGCGTGAACTCGTCGCCTCCGTCGAGGTCGATCTGGCCGGTCAGCGCGACGTTCCCGTCCGTCGCGAGGTCGAAATCGTAGTCCATGAGGTAGTTCTCAGAAAGGTCGGTCCAGCCGTCGCTGTGTCCGACGTAGCCGCACGAAAGCTGGCGAAAGGGCCGGTTCGCGCCCAGGGCGGCCCAGATGTGGTTCCGTTCGGCGACGAGGAGTTCCCGCCCGTCTACCTCGACGACGTAGGCGTTGTTCCCCCATCCTCCGACATCCAGGTGCGGTGCTAGAAGCGCGAAGAGCGAAAGACCGTGCGGACTCGACGGACCCCGGACGAGCCGGGTCCGTACCAGGACGACCGGGAGGTGAGGGTCCGTAATGACCTCCTTTTCCAGATGGTAGCGTCCGGCCGGGTCCGCGGAGATGATTCGATAGCCGAGGGCCTGGTCGCTCATACGTTCCGTGCGCGAGTCCAGGTGGCGTTTCTCCTCATGGAAGAACGTGCGACCGTCGCTCACGAGGTACTGCAGGTCCCGGATCTGAGGGTGGTCGACCAGCGGATAGTAGGTCTCTGTGAGGACCCCTCGCCACAGGGTGAACCAGACCTTGCTGTCAGGGTAGGGGCTCGTCCCTGCGCCCTCCTTGTTCCCCTGAGTCCAACGAGGTTCGATGCCGGGGGCGCCGAACGCCATTCGGTCTCCGCGATACTTCATCGGCGCTTTCCTTTTGCCAGCCGGGCTTCTTCCCTGCCTCGACGCGAGGCGTGGGGAGCGATGAGACGGTCCCGGGCCAGCTCCGCCGCGCCCACGACGGTGGCGTCGTGACCGAGTGCGACGCGGAGCACCTTTGCCGCCTGCGCCGCGGGAGGCTGGCACTCGGCGCGGACCCGTGCGACGACGGGGTCGACGACTTCTGGTGAGCCTTCGATGATCCCGCCTCCGAGGAGTACCCTTTCCGGATTGAATGAGTTCACGAGACCCACGACGCCGGAAGCCAGGTAGTCCCCGGTCTCCCGCATGATTTCCAACGCAAGAGGGTCCCCGGCGTGCGCCGCTTCGCCCACGGTCCGGGCGTCGATGGCGCCAACAGAACCAGCCCTTCGGCGGAGTTCGAGTCCCCCCGCCGGGTCGGACCGGACTCGTTCGCGCGCCCGTTCTGCGATGGCCCATCCGCCGACATACGCCTCTAAGCAACCGCGAGCGGGGCAATGGCAAGGCCGGCCTCCGGAAACCAGAACGGAATGGCCGACTTCTCCGAACGCGTTCGACGCTCCTTCGAGGAGCCGGCCGCCGGTCACGACACTGCCCCCAATGCCGGTGCCGATGAACAGACAGAGGAGTTCGGTGCCACCCTTACCGGCGCCATGCCGCCATTCTCCAACGGTGGCGGCCCGAACGTCGTTCGCAACGACGACGGGGCAACCGAACTCCGAGGAGAGTCGTTCGCCGAGCGGCACATCCTTCCAACGCAGGTTTGGAGCATGCCGCACCACACCGGTCTGCTTGTCCACTTGGCCCGCAACCCCGACCCCGATAGCACCCGCGGGAGGGCCCGCTCCGAAGTGATTGTGAACGACCTGAATCAGGTCGCCGATCACTTCGTCCGGGCCTTCGTTGCGGTGGAGGGTCCGACCCGCGTGCGAGAGGACCCGACCGTCCTCGGCCACGACCGCGGCGGAGATCTTCGTGGCACCGAGGTCAATTCCAAGTACTTTCGTCGAGGGGAGCGTCGACTTCCGGACCATCACCACGGAGACACGCACCGGAGTTTAAGCAGGAACCGCTGGCCGGGCGGCCGACCACTAATCGGGGCTCGGGGAACGGCGGTAGCGGTTCACGAGGTCTAGGAACGTCGCGTGCGACCAGACCAAGGGGGTCGCGCTTCTCGGCTCCCCTGTCGCGGAATCGATCTGCTCCGGAAGAAGGCCGGTGTGGGTGGCATGGGCCACGGCCCAGTCGATAAGCTCCCGGCACCGCGTTCGATTTCCGAGCTTGAGGTGAGTCGCCGCGAGCCACATCGTGCACACCACCCATGGGTTCTCCTGGCCATAGTACTCATCCCCCTCGTACCGGGCAAGGCCCCCAACGGTCTTCGACCAGAGGCGATCCTCCGTCCGTTCCACGGTGGTCCGGTACCTCGGGTCGGAGGGCTCCAGCAGGCCGAGGTCGAGGGCGAGCAAGATCGAGGCATCGATTCGTTCGTCCCGGGGTCCGAGCGAACGAACAAAGCGGCCCAGCGAAGGGTCCCACATTTTCTCGACGGCGAGCACCCGGATCTCTTCCGCGGTGGTCTCCCAACGCGGGGTGTCCTTTCCCAGTACCTTGGAGATCCGGGCGGCGCTCTCCAGACCGTGGGCCACGGCCGCGGCGGAGTAGGTATGGATTCCGTATCGTTCTTCCCAGAGGTCGAAACTGGCCGAGGGGAGCCCGGTCGCAGGGTCCCGGAAGCCCACGAGGAAGTTCGCAGCGGCCTTCACCATCGGCCAACGCTCAAGTAGGGCGTCCGGATCGGCCCCCCGGTCGAGATGGTGCCACGCGGCCGATAGGACGGTCGCGGTCTGGTCGATCTGCAGGAACGGGGGCGGGTGCCACGTGCTCCCAACCTCTCCATCCGGAAAATATCGGTGGATGAAGGAACCGTCCGGGCTCTGGCATTTCGACGCGAAGTCGAGGAACCGGGAGGATAGCTCCCGGAGCCCGGAGTCGTCCATCGCCTCGCTGATGTACCCCCCGTCCCGGAACCAGCAGTAGTTGTAGGTGTCCCCTCCCACGACCAGCGATCGCGTATCCGGACTGGCGATGATCGCTCCGTTCATCGCCGTGTCGAGCTTGAGGACGAGGACACTTTCCCGCTCGAGGCGTCCCGCCGTCTCCCCCAGTCCATCGGGGCCCTCCGGGAGGTGCCGAATCGCCCAAGCCCTCCAGTACGCCTTGGACTCCGTCTCGAAGCGCTTCGGGCCGCGCGTCCGCACGTCGTCCCGAAGCCTGTTCACGGTCGCGCTTCCGCGTCCCAGAGCAAGGAAAATACGGAGCGTCAACTCGGTTTCGGGGACGAGCTCGAGGTTCCACTGCATCACACTGTCCGCCGCACCGTGGGCGATCGTCCTTCCGGCAAGCTCTCCGTCCTCGGCGTCCACGTAGGAACCTTGGAGGCCCTTCAGCGTGTGCTCCCCGCACACCGCGGAGTCGAACGCTGGGTCCCCGAAGAACTCGAAGTAGAAGCCCCGCTTGTAGTGGACCAGCGAAGCGGCCGACGGATCGACGAAGGCGGTCTCCTGGTAGAGCGACTCGCCGATCTTGAACGATTGATAGGAGAACAGACGGAGACGTCGGGCCTCGGGGGAACGGAATCGAAGGATCCGGAGCACGAGGTCGTGGTTCGGGTGGACAATCTCCTCCACCGACAAAGTGATTCCGTGGCCGGTCCAGACGGAAGTCGGAAAGGTCCCGACCACGGAGGGCGGTACCTCGAGTGCGAATCCATTTCCCGGCCGGAGCCAATGGAAGCTCCTGTGGTCGACGTCGAACAGCCCCAGGCGCATCTCCCGCAAATGCTGGAACTGGCCAGGGTACGGAAAGAATAGGTCGTTCCATTCCCCCGAATCGTTCAGGGTGAGCAAGATACGGCCGTTTCCGGCGAGCTGGGTGATCATTTAGTGCGATTCCGCCCTAGGGGTCTCTCGACGCGTTACCCGGAAATGCGTTCGAGGGCACGACGCCTCAGGTCCATTAGGGCGTTCATGTAGTTCGCGTACGCATCGTAGGGGCTGCCGTAGGAGCTGAAATATTGGTGCACTCCCGCATCCGCTCCGTGTCCTCCGACGTACATGTAGTAGAAATGGTCCGAGGTCAAGAGCTTCCGCCATTCCTCTAAGATCCCGGCGTCGCCAGCCTTGCGCGCGAGCACGCCGACCTTCTTCGCGGCCTCGAACGCGGACCGCTGAAGATCATTCCCGAGCCAGGCCCCCAAATCCCGGTTCTGGTCTGCCCAACTGACTGTCGTCGGGGCGGAGAGGCTCTCGCGCGGAGGGAGCTTGATCGCATCCTCCACCGTGGCCCAGCTGAGGCCGGGGGTCGAGCGGACGGTTCTCGGGAGGGCGGACAGGAAATCGAGGATTCCGCTCGACGCCGGGTGGTGCTCCCCGAACGTCTCGAAGTCCATGAAAAGATTCACAACCTCACCCGGCGTGGCCGAGATCCAACCGACATATTTCTCCGCAGTAAGAGGATACTCGCTCCACTGCTTCGACGAAAACCGGAACCCGACGTCGTCACTCAACATGTATTGGCGGGCAAGCAGCATGATGGTTGGCGCCGGGGCAGCGCAATACACGTGCGTCGGCGGCTGCCCGCGCAGGATTCCCTCCCAACCCTCGACAAGCATCCCGTGGAATCGCTCCGCCTCGGCGAAACGCGCGAGTTCGTCGGAATAAGCGAGCTCGGTCATTCTCAGAACGGTTGGGCGTACACCAAACTCTCTGTGAAGGGCCGCGCGGTGCAGCTCGACCTCTTCCTGGAGCTCCGGCGGGGGGAGCAGGAAGGCCAGCGAGTGATAGTACGTCTCGGACAGGAGCGCGACCCGCCCCGTTCGGACGATGCGTTGGAGGGTCCGGAGTACGTCCGGAGCGGCCTTCGCCGCCTGTTCGAGCCAGGTGCCCGTTACCGAGAGGCTGAACCGGAAATCTGCGTCGGCATCGAGCGCGTCGGCCAGGCGTCCGAGGGCGGGACGGTAGCACCGGTCGGAAATCCCACGAAAGATCTCGAGGTTGCGAGGTTCATCGATGTACGGTCGACCCGATCCCAGGTCGAGGTACCGGAATCGCGCGAGGCGCCACGGTTGGTGGAGATGCAGATACAAGACGATCTTCATCTTCGGCCGCCAGTGACCAGTTCGAAGTAGACCCCGACGGTCTGGAGCGCGCGTTCCTCCCAGCCGGCCCGGATCATGGAACGCCGTCCGGCCTCTCCCATCGCTCTTCGGAGAGCGGGATACTCGAGGAGCTCGGAGATGCGACTGGCAAATTCGTCGATATCCCAAAAGTCGACCGTGAAGACGCCGTCCGTGATCTCGGCGATGCCACTGGTTTTCGACACGATGGCGGGAATGCCTGCCGCCATGGCTTCCGCCGCGGCAATGCCGAAGGGTTCGACGATCGAGGGAAGCACGAAGACCGACGCCGATGCGAGGAGCGTCGTCCGTTCCTCGTCTGTAATCTTTCCAAGGAAGAGCACGCGGTCGGCGAGGCCGAGGTGGGCCGCCAGCATGAGCAAGCGACCGAACTCCGGTCCCTCTCCGGCCACCACGAAGAGCGGTTTCGGCTCCTCCGACACGACGAGGGCCGCAGCGCGTAGGAAGGTATCGACGCCCTTCATCGCGGCCAACCGGCCCAGGTAGAGGACGATCTTTTCTGAGCCCGACAGGGCCGCCAATCGCTCGCTTGGGCGGACGGCGTTATAGATCACCCGGATCTTTCCGGCGGGGGCGCCATACCGGTTGACGAGTTGTCGCTTGAGATGCTCGCTGACGGCGATCACGCGGTCGGCGTTCGCGATCCCCGAGCGCTCCCGCGCGAGGATCTCGGACCAAGGGTGACCCAGGGAACGGTCGTACTCGGTGGAATGGACCGTCATCACGAGCGGCCGGTGGGTGCGTCGGGAGAGTGCCGTGGCGCCTACCGTACCGAACCAGTCGTGAACGTGAATCACCTGATGATCGTCGATTGGAAAACCGGCAATCCAGGCGTTGAAGGTCTCGATGTCCCCTTCTCTGATGGAGCCGGGAGAACCTCCGATGGCGTACGCGCCCGGATAAGGCTCGTCCGGTGCGTCGGCCGGGGATCGGAAAGTGACGCCAGTCACCGGGGTGTACGGTCCTGGGAATGGGCTAAGGAAGGTGACCAGGTGGCCCATTTTAGTCAGCTCTTTGCAGAGTTCGAAAGAGTGAACGCCTAGTCCGCCCGAGTGGTGGGGAGGCCACTCCCAGCCGATCATGAGAATTCGGAGACGTCGCCCAACGACCCGGGGGGGCCGTGACAGAGGCGCGTCCGGAACCCGCTGCCAATCGAGCTCCGCAGTGAGGGATGCCAGCTTGATTTTCGTGGACGGTCCAGATTTAGCTGTTCCCGCCGGTCGCTTGGTCCGTGGGCGAGGTCGACCGGCGTGCGTGCGCGATCCCGGAACCGGAGAAGCACGCTTGCGTCTGCCAGAGCCCGTCCGGGGCCGACCCTCTCGTACGGCGGGGTCAGACCTACCTTGGACGCGGCTCGTAGTACCTCCCTCCGACGGGCGAAACACCCGATGGTGATAGGATTTGGGCCGCAACAAAGGGGGAGAGGGCGCGGCTGTGGTTCCTGGGCCGGGCCGTGGTGACCCCGACCCGGCGACTTCCCGGAGAGACACGGCGGGACCCCGGCTTTCGCCTCGCGAGTGGTGAAACCCACGCGTTCGAACTTGCTCAACTAGACGAGTTCCCGAGGAACTCCTTCGGGGACCGGCGAATCAGCTCGTCAAGGCTTGAAGCGACGTCACTCGTGACAGGAACGCCATGGCCAGGGAGCAGGAGCTCCACGTCGAGCGCC
This sequence comes from Thermoplasmata archaeon, assembly GCA_049800095.1. Lineage (GTDB taxonomy): Archaea > Thermoplasmatota > Thermoplasmata > Lutacidiplasmatales > UBA184 > JAKIWV01. Next base: position 14,835 of record JBARJD010000128.1, read on the forward strand.
CGGAGTCGCGTCAGGGACTCTACCGCTTGGGCTAGATTCGACGCGTATCCGGGGGCCGGCAGCGTGAGCTTCCCCTTCCGCTCCACGACGGCGTCACCCGAGAAGAGGATTTTTCGAGCCGCGTGGTAAAACACGACCTCACCTGGAGTATGACCTGGTGCGTGGATAACCCGCAATTGTCCCACCTGGTCTCCATCCTTCAGCACCGTTGCGATGGGGGCTGGGTGGACTCGGATGAACAAGCGCATTAACAGCGGCATGGGGGCCTTCCTCCGGCCGTCCACGAATTGGACATCGTCGGTGTGGCACGATATCGGCGCCTGTGTGTTTTGCAGGAGATAGGCCGCGCCTCCCATGTGGTCTATGTGATGATGCGTCAGGAGCAACTTCCGGACGCGCGCGAGCGGCACGTTCGCGTTCCGAAACGCTTGGATGATCGGTTTGGCTTTCCGTGAAAAGCCTGTATCGATGAGGTAGGTCTCCTCGCCCTCCTCGTAAATGTAACTGTTCACGAAGCCAGCAATTCGCCCGATTCCATCGGTCATCGGCACACCCACTCTACTCGCGGAACCGGTCATCTGAACTTCACTCCCCTCTGCACGTCCGATCCACTCGGCCGGATCATGGCCCCGTAGCACGCAGGCCCCTTCAACTACGCGCTGTCACTTTTACTGTCGAATCACTCTACCCACCGCTGGAAAGCTTATCGGTCCTGAGATTCCCTGGGGACACCGACCCGTGAAGAACTCTCTCAAAAGCCGGCTCTTCGAGCGCAAGGACCCCTGTTTCGGAACCTGGATCTCCTCGTCGTCGCTTGTCGGCCTCGACGCGCTCAGGGATTTGGGGTTCGAGTGGTTCATGATCGACACCGAGCACGCCCCGGTGAACCCCGAAACCCTAGCCGCGATGGTATCGATTCTAGGTGATCGTGGGCCCGCCCCTCTCGTGCGGGTGGGCAACGTGGACCAGTACCTGGTCAAACAGGCGCTGGATGCAGGCGCACACGGTATCCTCGTACCCCTCGTGAGCACGGAGGCCCAGGCGAAGGCTGCGGTCGCGTTCGCCAAGTACCCACCCGCCGGAGTTCGGGGGGCGGCGGCTGCGGCGGCCTCCCGATACGGCCTCGAACTGTCCTCGTATCTGAGGAGCGCAAATTCAGAGACCCTCGTAGGAGTGCAAATCGAGACGAAGGAAGCATTGGACCACCTCGAGGCGATCGTAGGCGTGAACGGCGTCGACATTCTGTTTGTGGGGCCTCAGGACCTGACGCTAAGCCTGGGTCTTTTGGACGACCGAAAAAATCCCACGGTGCGAGAAGCCATGCGCCGGGTCGTAGAAGTGTGCGAGCGGCAGGGGAAGGTCCCTGGAACGCTCGTTATCGATCCGGAGGAGCGAGAGATCGCTGTAGAGCTCGGTTTCCGATTCATTTCCTTGGCGTCCGACGTGCGATTCCTCATTGATGGCGCGAGGTCATATCTGCGCGGCTGAGTCGAAGTTCGACGTGCGGGGTGCCAGTTCGGGGGTATCGATGCCGATGGGATCCGGCTTCAGACCGGGTTGGTATTCGTCCTGCGTTGAAGGGCTGGTGTTCCTAGTTCGGGCGGTGCCGGGAGTCGCCCCGACGGGAGCCCCCGGGAGAACGCGAGCGGCGTTCCTCGTCGCAACCGGTGAGTAAGCGTCGGACTGGACTCTTACCCGCTCGAAGCGCGAACTGGAGAAGTGACCCGAGCTCGCCGCGTGCAACCACTCGCTCCTGGAGGTTGGGGCCGTCCTCCTCGGGTCCCCTCGGCGCCGGACCAATTCACCGCACCCTGCTAGTCGTAAGCTCCGAGAGCGAGTCGGCCGTTCCAACTCGCTTTCCCCGGCGGCCGTGGTCCCGTGCGGGAAAACTGCGTGACCTCGCAATCGACTCCTGGAAGCTGGTCGCGAGCAATGACAAACTCGACCCCTCACTTGCCGAGCTCGCGAAGCCCGAGCCTGCGCCATGATTTCGCCACATCCGGGTGGACGGGGCTAATCCTTCGAGGGACCTTTCCGGGGAGGGGCCCCCGTAGGAGCTACGTGGGTTGCGTCGATCGGTGCATGATAAGTTCCATTACCTTACCGTCGTCTCCCACAGAGGTGTCCGAGTCGCTTCCGACC
>JBARJD010000129.1:0-9058 GCA_049800095.1 Thermoplasmata archaeon
CAATTGGTGCGTCACCTACGCGAGTTGACCACGTCGCTCGAGGCCCAGGCCCGGAGAGTCGCACCGAACCTCTCGGCGGTCGTCGGCCCGGTGGTCGCTGCGCATCTCATCGCGGCTGCCGGGGGCCTCGAGCCCCTATCAAGAATGGACGCGTCTCGAATCCAGTTGCTGGGGGCCCGTCGCCGGTTTGGCCCGGGGCGTTCCCCCCGGTTCGGTATCATGTACCATACCGAGGGGATGTCCCAGGTTCCCGCCGACCGGTCGGGAGCGCTGGCCCGGTCCGCGGCGGCCCTCGCCGCCATCGCAATCCGGGCGGACGCCACCTCGGGCCGTTCGATTTCAGGTGAGCTCGTTCGCCGCCGTGAACGCCGAATTGCCCAGCTTAATGGTCGTGCGTCGTGAGCGGTCCTGGAGGGCCGGGTTGGGCACGTTCGTCCCGACGGCTTCACGCGCTTCGGGAGGGCGACCGAGTCGTTCCAGCCACGGAGGCGCTCGGCACCCCGCCGGAGGTCTACGGGGAACGCCTCGTCCCGGTGCGTTCCGGATGGTGGCGTCGGTGGGATCCCTACCGCAGCAAGCTGTCGTCGGCGTTGCTTAAGGGTTTTCGAGGGCCCCTCCCCCAGCCGGGGGAGCGATGGCTCTACCTCGGTGCGGCCACGGGAACGACGGCCTCGCACCTCGCTGACCTGGTGGGTCCGGACGGGGCGGTCTATGCGGTGGAAATGAGTCTGCGCCCCTTCGCACGACTGCTCCGACTGGCGGAGCGGTATCCGAACTTGTTCCCCCTCCTCGGCGACGCCCGACGGCCGGACGACTACGCCGGATGGGTCCCCCCCGTCGATGGAATGTACTCCGACATCGCCCAGGCCGACCAGGTAGGGATCGCGCGTCGAAATGCCGAGCTGTTCCTTCGAGACGGCCAGCCACTCCTGTTGGTCCTCAAACTTTCCAGTCTCGGACGGGACCGCAACCCGGACGCGCTCGTCGACCGCGCACTCGGGGAATTGCGCCCGTTCCGTGCCATGTCGCCCCCGCTCACATTGGAGCCGTTCCATCGCCAGCATCGGTTCTTCGTGGCGCGGGCCCCCCTGCCAACGGCCGGGACCCGGGGGTCGCAGACCGTTAGGCGGGGGAAGAACGCCCGCGCTGCACGAGCACCGTAACGACGTCCTCGTCGGCCAGAAGATGGTCCCGGCCCACGGTCTGGCCCGGAAACCGGGCGCTACGTCCCCATACGAGGGCCGATTTGAAAGTTCTTCCTAGTTCTGGCGGTAACCGCGCGAGCAGGTCAGAGACCCGGCTGCCTCCGCGGAGGATCAACGGCTCGACGCGGTCCGCCTCCCCGCCGGGGGGTCGGAGATACACTCGGATGAAGGCGAGCGCCCGGACAATGGCCAGGACCAATTCGTCGAGGTTTTGGCCAGATCCGGCGGCGATAAAGATCGGTACGAACGGCTTGGTCTGGTCCCGGATCTTTATCCGGTCCGGGGGTCCGAGAAGGTCCGATTTGTTGACCGCGAGGATTGCCGACAGATAGACGCGGTTTCCGGCCAGCACATCGATGAGTTGCTCCGCGGTGGCGTCCTCGCGGAAGACGATCGCGCCATTGTGGAGGCCAAACTCGCGGGCGATGCCCTCAGCCGATTCTACATCCAATCGAGTAAGCTTGACCGTGCTGGTAACGGTCAAGCCGCCCCGATTGCTCGGCGTAACGATAACGCGGGGACGCCGGGCGTTGACCCGAACTCCCGCGTCCTCGAGCTCGTCTCGGAGACCGTGGAAGTCGGGATGGTCCTTGTCGATCATGAACAGGACCAGGTCGGCGGATCGCACCACCGAAAGAACTTCCCGACCGCGTCCGCGGCCCCGGGAAGCGCCGGGGACGAGGCCCGGCATATCGAGGATCTGAATCGATGCGCCGGCCGCGTCCATCATGCCCGGAATAATCGAAACCGTCGTAAAGTCGTAGGCGGCGGCCTGGCTGTTCGCCCCGGTGAGATGGGTGAGCAGGGTTGATTTTCCTACGGAAGGGTAACCCACGAGGGCGACGGTGGCATGGCCGGACTTTCGGACGGCATACCCCACACCGCCGCCCTTGCCGCGACTTCGCTTTTCCCGCTCGAGGCGAAGGAATGCGATCCGCGCCCGGAGTCTCCCGATGTGCCCCGAGGTGGCCTTGTTGTAAGAGGTGCGCCGGATCTCGTCCTCGATAGCGACGATCTGCTCTTCGAGGGACGGCATCTCCGACGGACCCGCGAGCGAGGACCGGGAGCGCTACTTGACGATAACGTGCCGCGGAGGGAGGGCGGCTTCCGATGGAGAGGGGCTCCGTTCAGCATTCACCGCCGCCACGAGCGGGAACCTCCTTGGATAGATCGGGCGGTCAAGGATTTCCTTGCGGACGCAGAAACCCGACTTACGCAGCTTCCAATTCCGACCCGGACCTACCCCACCATCTCCGGATGAAATCCGCCAGTTCGTCGGACGGCTACGTCGAGCGCTTCGAGCCGCCCACGGACTCGGTATTCCCCTCCATATGACGTGGTCCTCGGGGGCGACCGGCGGTGTGGCGCTCGCCGTCCCCTCTCCCGTAGGGGTCCGTTGGATGTACTTTGGTCTCTCATCGGCCTACGAACTCGGACAGTGGCAAGCTTCGGATACACCGCCCCATCGCCTGCAGCCGATTGCGGAGTTCACCGTCACTCTCGGTGGCGGGACTGAACTGCCCCTTCCCTCCGCGCTGGAGGAGGTGCCTTGGTCCGAAACAGTACTTGGCGAACTGGGTACGCTCCGACCGGGGCTGACCTTGGAGTGGGAGCTGCGGCCAGACTCCGGTCTCCCCTCGCGAGAAATGTGGCTGTCTCGTTCGAATGACCAGACTGAGGAGGAGCCCAGAGTTTGGACGGTACCGGAGCGAGGTCTGAAAGACCGGCAAGAGGCGCGAAGGACCGGACTCCGATGGGGTGTCCGCGGCGGGATTCTCGTGGACGGCCACCGTCAAACCCATGAGTCCGCGGTCCGCGTGGCGCGTCTGCTCGAGGCGGCGTCCCACCTTGACGGTGGAAATGGGCTCGTGTGCCGGCCTGTCCGTTCACCTTTGGCTCGGTTCCGTCACGATCCCGTGTTTTCGGAGGCTGAGGTCGTCGGGCTGTTTCCTCCGCCCGGATCGGTCGCGTTCAGGGAGGCAACGCCCGGACCTCCGGAACGCGCCCGGCTGTGGCTTGGACGCGACCTGAGAGGCTCCTGCGTGGGTCTGCCGATCGATGCGGTCCAGGGAAGGCATCTGCTCGTCCTGGGCGAAACGGGCATGGGAAAGAGTTCCCTCGTCGTTCGACTCGCCTGGCAGGCTGCGCGGTGGGGTTCCGTAATCCTCTTCGATCCGGTCGGGGACACCTCCCGGGAGTTTCTAGCGGGCGTGCCCGAGTCGCGAGCCCCGCAAGTCTCGTGGTTTTCCCCGTCGGTTCCGGGTCTCTCTCTGAGCTTGCTGATGGAGGTGGCCTCGAGAGGTTCCGAGAGCTCGACTCGTCGCGAGCGATTGCTCAGCGACGTCGTCGCTGCCCTGCGGAGAGTTCGCGCTGGGCGCTATTCGGAGTCGTCCTACTGGGGTCCTCGCCTCGAAGAAATGCTGTTTCAGGCGATGCGAGCCGCCAGCCACTGGCCGGGGGCGTCGTTAGCCGTTGCCGAGCGACTGTTGACCCCCGAAGGGTTCCCTTGGCGCACGGTTCCTGAGAGCGCTCGGGAGGCCGTCCGCGAGGTGCGCCGGCGAATCGAACACGGTCCCCAAGACGGCGACGGCGCCCGCCGGCTACTTTCCGAGATCACCCGGAGTGACGTCCTGCGGGAAATGCTGGATGCCGCGTCCCCAACCTGGTCGGTCGGCGCCGCGGTCGCCCCGCGTCGGATCACCGTGGTTTCCGGTGACGCCCCGGAGGTTGGCGAGTCCGTGGCCCGCTACCTCCTCGCGATCGTGCTCGCACTCGCTTGGAACGCGGTGCTCGTGCGTGAACGCCCCTCGAAGACCTTCTTGATACTCGACGAGGCGCAATGGTATGCCCACGACAGCTTAGCGGAGATGTTGCGTCTCGGCAGAAGATTTAACCTCCACGTCTGGGCGGCGACCCAGTCGCTGCACTCGCTGCCGGAGGCCGTTCGGGACGCCTTGACCACTAACTCGGCCGACGTGGTCCTGTTTCGGGGGGATCCCGTCGACGTGCGAGACGTTTCTCGGTGGGTTCCTCAGCTCGCTCCCGAACGCGTCATGCGGATGCCGCGTGGAGAGGCTGCCGTGCTGATCGACAAGGGGTCGGAAACTCACTGGGTTCATCTCCTGCCCCTCTCACGGGGAAATCGAGACCCGCTCCGGTTTCGCCCCGCCGTTCCGACCACCGCCCCGGCGGAGGTGGCGGGCGCATCGCGCCCAAGCATCGAGGAACTGCCGCCGCCTTTGTCCATGCCGGCAAACCGATATCAATGGGAGGAGGCCACGCCACTCAAGATGGTGTTGTGGGAAGTAATGCGCCGGGAGCACGGCGGTTCTGAGCTCATCGTGCGCCTTGCCGAACTTCGTTCGAGATGGCCGGGCGACCCCGCGTCCGCCGACCAGTGGGTCCGGAACGCCGGTCGCCTTCTGTCGTCGACGGGGATCATCGTGCGCACGGGAAGAGACTGCGTAGGGAGCTTCTGGGTCCTCTCGCGGGAGCGACTGGCGGAGCTACTCCCTTCGGAGCCGGGGGGCCCGGAACCGGCAGTTCGCGCGGAAGCCCAGATTGTCCGAAACGGCGAGCAAAGTCACGACGCGGCCATTTGATCCAACTTACGGACCGTGTTCCAGTTGCGACTGGTACCGCGAGTGGCGAGGTGGCGCTCGATCACCGCCGCCGTCAGTTTAGACCGCCCAATCCCGTCAGGGTAGAGGATGTAGGCCTGGCGGCCGGACCCCTCAACTCGTTCCCTTCCCCGGATCGCGCCCCGCAACGCGTCCCATTCCGCGGTGGTCGGGGCCCGCTTCAGTACGGTAACGACGGTCTGCGCCGGGTCTCGTTCGGCTTCGCGCGGGAACGGATTCTGTTTGAGGACCGCCTGCCACTCAAGGGAGGAGCGGACGAAGACTTCCGTTCCGTGGCCCAGAATTTCGGACAGCGCGCTCTCAAGCGCCCGCTCGAGCCGGGCCGTATCGGTCTCCGGAGTCCGGAATACGACGTTGCCGGACTGTAGCACCGTGCGGACGTCTTCGAGTCCTTGTCGACTCATCAGTTGACCGAGGGCCGCCATGCTGAGCTGGGTAGAACCTCCCAGGTTGACGGCGCGAAGAAGCACAATGTAGACCGTCATCGCGCGAGCATCCCCACTCTTCCCCGAATTGCCGCCGGACCGAGAATAACCATTTTAGCATAGCCCCGGCTCTCTTCATCGTGAGCGGAAGTCGCCCGGGGCCCGCCGCGACGGTCGACGACGCCTCGGCCGACCGGTGCGTCACCGGAATCGAAGGGCTCGACAACATACTGGGGGGCGGCATTCCCCGCGGCAACATGGTCCTCGTGGCCGGGGGAGTCGGCACCGGCAAGACGACACTCTGTCTTGAATTTCTGGTCCGGGGAGCGGAAAAGGGGGAAAAGGGCCTTTTCATCTCGGTCACCGAAGCGTCGACCAAGCTCTTGCAGAATTTCAGCACCTTCGAGTTCTTCCGGCCCGACCTGGTCCAACATGATCAGATTACGATCGTCGATCTGCCGATCGTCTACGACCGGCTTGGACTCAATCGGGAGGAGCTCAAGCCGGGCGAGGTGGACATCCTCGTCCGAACCATCCAAGATATGGTTCGAGAGAGCGGCGCTCGCCGCGTGGTGGTGGATTCATTGACCTCGGTCGGATTCCGAGTCCGAAGCGAGGAGAAGGCGCGGGATTTCATCTTGAAACTGGGTCAAGCGTTCTCCGAGCTCGGCACAACCTCACTGATGGTCGCCGAGGTGGGGGCCGTGCCCGGTGTTCACTCGCTCTATGGCGTGGAGGAAGCGATCGTGGACGGGGTGGTTATGCTCTCGAATGTCCGGCGTCGGGGGGACATGCTGCGCGTTCTTCAGATCATCAAGATGCGCGGCACGATCCATTCGCGGGCGCAATATGTCATCGACCTCACTCCGATCGGAATGCTCTTGGCTCCCTACCTAAAGGGTGGCCGCTCGGAGAGCGGGTAGGCGCATGGCCAGCGATTCCGAGATCGCCGACCGCTTGCGGGCGTTCACCAGCGGCGGCACAGTCGCGTTGAGGCTCGGCGCCCGGGACTACGCTGACAATTATCTCGCGGCGCTCGGACTCACCGTTCGCGATCTCGGGGGAGAAACGAACTCCCACACGATCTATGTGTCCGTCACGAATCCGGCGTCGCTCGTTTGGAGTCTCTTGCAAGCGCTCGACATCCCGTCCGGCCGGCTCTCCTTCGTGGATGCGATCTCCCATCTGATGATGAGCTATGAGAATGTCCTGCCGAACGCATCGTACGTGGAGAGCCCCACGATGCTCGAGGGCATCATGCTCCGAATCGAGTATCTCCTACGGAAGAACCCGAGCAAGCGGAGCATGGTCATCATCGACTCGGTGAACTCCTTGGCGGTCCACAACACGCCTGAGGTCCTTTCCGAATTCTTCCACATCCTCGTTAACAATCTGAAGACGCGTTCCGTGCTGACCGTCCTCTTCACGACGTCGGACGGCGAGGGAACGGATCTCGATCGGATCCTGTCGCTCGTGGTCGACGAGACCTTCACACTCGGGGGGGGGCCATGACCACCGGCGACGAGCCGCTGCTTGGCATCCCGGACATCGACGTCAGCCTCTCCGCCTACTTGCCGCCGGGCTGCCTCATTGTTGTCATCGGCACCCCGGGCTCCGGCTCCCACCTGCTGGCGAAGCAGTTTGCCCAGGCCGGTGTCGGCTCGACGCCCGTCCTGTACTACACCACCGCGGAGCGCACGATCGACTCGCAAGACGCCTTCCGCTCGTTTCACTGGGACCCCGAGCCGATCCGATTCGGCAACCTTTCCGAGGATTACTACAAGCGCGTCTTGGAGCCGCAGTTGGAGGTCTCCCGCATCCGCGAGCGGGGGCTCCGGTTGGACGATATCCGGAACGCTCGCCGGTCGGACGTGTCCCTCGCGCCGTACAGTCTGGTCGGCCGATTCTTGAACGACCTCGCCTCCCTCGACTCTCCGTTCCGCCTCGTCCTCGACTCGCTCGACTTCCTACTCGAACTCCTCGAGGGGCCCGAGGTCGTAAACCTCGTTCGCCAGATTCGCTCCCGTACCCAGCTGTTGGGCGGCAAGGCCATGGTCACGGTCCAGCAGGCCTCCCTCGATAGTCGATCTAACGCGATGCTTGAGGACGTAGCCGACCTTGGGATCACCCTGCGCTCCGAACCGAATGGGGCCACCTTTGACCACACGCTCGAGGTCCGGAAGCTCCGAAACCACCCGGAGCGCACGCAGATCCGTCGTCTGACAATCGACGAGACCGGCTTCCACGTCGCGCCGTGAGCTTGGGCCGCTCGGACTCGGCCGACGGCGCCGTTACCGAACCGTTATCTATCGTGCGTCGCTCCTTCCGCCGGAGCCCACGATGGAGGACGTTCTCATCCGTATCACGGACCCGGTGACGCTCAAGGACCCCGTGCTCATCGAGGGGTTGCCGGGCGTAGGGAACGTCGGAAAGCTGGCCATCGATTATCTCAAAGAGAAGCTCAACGCGGTACCGTTCGGCTGGATCCATTCCAAGTTCTTCCCCCCGCAGGTCTACGTCAGCGAGGAGGGACTCATTCGGCTCGTTTCGAACGACCTATCCTACGTGCGCGCGGCAGGCGCCAACCAGAGGGACCTGATCCTCCTGGGCGGCGACTATCAGGGCATTACTCCCGAGGGTCAGTACGAACTGACGGACCGAGTCCTTGCCCTCGCGCATCAGATGGGAGTCCGAGAGGTCTACACGCTCGCCGGCTTCGCCCAGGGCCATCTCGTCGAGGGACCCCGTGTGCTGGGGGCCGCGACCTCCGAAGCACGCGTCGAGGCGATGAAGAAGTTCGACGTGGTCTTTTCCCGGACCGACCCCGGCGGCGGGCTCATCGGGGCAAGCGGCCTGTTCTTGGGGCTCGGCCGAGTGTACGGGATGGAGGGCGTGTGCCTAATGGGCGAGACGTCCGGCTACTTTGTCGACCCGCGCAGCGCCGAGGCGGTGCTCCGCGTACTGGGCAAGGTTCTGAACCTTACGATCGACTTCACGGAGCTCGAGCACAAGGCCAAGGAGATCGACCGAATCGCCCAGAAGTTCCGCGAGGCCGAATCCCCCACGCGGACAGCCGAGACCCCTGCCCAAGCGCGTGAAGACCTCGGCTACATCGGCTGATGGGCTTCCGGGTCCTCGGTTCGCGGTGAACATGGGGCCGGACCATCCCGACCCTTCCGAACCACTGAACGGAGCGAACGGATCCCTCGACCGCTCGGTAGATCCGGTCCTCCGGCGTCGGTTGAGGGCCGGAGCGGAATCGGACGGGTTCCTAACGTTCGATCGATTCATGGAGATCTCTCTCTATGATTCCGGTAGAGGCTTCTATAATCGGGATGCCACACGGTTCGGACGCGAGGGGGATTTTTACACCGCCTCCCACGTCCACCGTCTCTTTGGCGCGACGCTCGCCGCGCACTTCCAGCAGATCCGGGAACGGGAGGGGTCTCCTTCGCGTTTTCCGATTGTCGAGGTAGGTCCCGGGGACGGCACGCTCGCGGGCGATATCCGGGCCAGTCTCGGCCGCCCCCCGTTCGATGCCGCGAGCTGGGAGTACATTCTCGTCGAACGCTCGTCGGCGTTTCGGGCCGCGATTGAAGCCCGGCTCGGAACCCCGACACCCGGTGAGGTCCCGTGGCGGTTCGGTCCGTCGCTCGGTGCGATAGGGCCTGTTCGGGGAATCGTCTTGGCGAACGAACTGTTGGACGCGTTCCCATTTCGACGTCTTGTGAGGGCGGACGCGGGCTGGGCTGAGCTCGGCGTGGCCGTTCCACCGGACGGTCCACTC
>JBARJD010000130.1:0-5572 GCA_049800095.1 Thermoplasmata archaeon
CCACGGTGGTCCGCACCGCGCGGACCATGGACCCGTCGGCGAGTCCGCCGCTCACGCGCTCGATGTCCGCGGCCGGCGACCGATCCTCGGACCAGCTCGCGACACGCTCCCGGAGGACGCGCAGTGCAGCTTCGCTCCCGGCGCCTCCCGACTGTGGACGACGGTACTCTAGCGCTTGGCCGGCGACGATCCACTCGATCGCCACGATCCGCTGGACATTGCGGATCATTCGATGGAGCTTCGCCCCGGCCCACGCCCCCATGCTCACGAAATCTTCCTGGTCTGCCGAGGTGGGCAGGCTGCTCGCGCTGGCCGGATGGACGAGGCTCTGGTTCTCGTTGACGAGGGCCGCGGCGAGATATTGCGGGATCATGAACCCGGACGACCGCCCGGGCGTCGGGGCCAGGAACGCGGGCAAGCCCCGGTTCAGCGCAGGGTTCACGAGGCGGGCGACCCGGCGTTCGGCAAACGCGCCGAGGTAATGGAGGGCGAGCGCGAGGGTGTCGAGCGCGAGGGCGAGCGTCTGGCCGTGGAAGTTGCCCCCGCTGACGAACTCCTCGCCCTCGAACACGACCGGGTTATCCGACACCGCGTTCAACTCGGGGGTCAGTACCCGCTCGGCGTAGTCGAGGCCTTGGCGCGTGGCGGCGAGGACTTGGGGAATGCAGCGGAGCGTGTAGGGGTCTTGCCCATGCCACTCCCCGCCGGCGACCGCGAGTTGACTTCCGTGGACGAGACGTCGCACGACCTCGGCCACAGCGCGCTGTTCGGGGAGGTTCCGGAGCGCCCCGAGCCGGTCGTCAAGGCTCGTGGGGTCGCCCCGCAAGGCGTCGAAGGAAAGGGCCGCGGCGACCTCGGACGCGGCGAACAGCTCCCGGCCATCGGCCACCGAGAGCGCGAGGTAACTGGTCATGAGGGAGGTCCCGTTGATCAGCGCGACCCCCTCCTTCTCGGCGATGGTCAACAACGTGAGTCCGAGGTTCCGATGGACGTCGGCCGCGGCGACGCGGCGGCCGTCGGAGGTAACGAATTCCCCTTCGCCGAGCAGCGTGAGCGCCAGATGCGCGAGCGGCGCGAGGTCCCCGGAGGCCCCGACGGACCCTTGCTCTGGAACGAACGGCACGAGGTCCCGGTTCAGGAACTCGAGCAGACGCTCGACCAACTCCAACCGAATCCCCGAATGCCCCCGACTGAGCGCGTTCGCCCGGAGGAGCAGCATGCCGCGGACAAGGTCGGCCGGCAACGCGGGGCCGGTCCCGCTCGCATGACTCCGAAGGAGCGAGAGCTGCAGCGCCCGCGTCTCCGTCGCCGGAATCACCTGATGGGACAGGCTGCCGAAGCCGGTGGTCACGCCGTACACCGGGCGACCGGCGTGGACCACTCCTTCGACGGCACGACGGCTCGCCTCGATGCCGGGTCGGGCCGACGCGGCCAAAGCGACCGGGCGACCGGAGCGGGTCACGGCCAGGAATTGTTCGAGCGTCAGGGACCGGCCATCGACCGGCAGGGTCTCGGTCATCGCCACCTCGGGGTGGAGGTTCCGAAGGGAAAAAGGAGACCCCCGGGGATCGACGACCCCGGGGGTCAGGGGTTCCGGCGACGGCCTCAGGCCGCCGGGTAGACGATCTCGCCGCCGGACTTCTGCATCGAGGGGGACCGCTTGGTTTGGGCGCCCTTCGTCTTCCAGAACAGTTCCGCGAAGGCCTGCACCGCCGTCACGAGGGCCTGGGCGTCGGCGAGGGCGGTCCCTTGACGCGTCTTCGAGGCCTGCTTCATGATCTGCCAAACCATGTCGTGAGCCTGCGGGTTCGCCTTCACGTGGTCCGGGGTGAAGTAATCGCCCCAGATGACGCGGACCTCCTGCTTGACCTTCTCGGAGTGTTGTTCCTTGATGGCGGTGTAGCGAGCGAGCTTCGAGGAGGCGGCGAGGCGGTCCTCGGGCTTCATCTCCGGCACGAGGGGCGGCAGTTCGGCGATGAGCTGGTCCATGCGCAACACGGTGAGCGCCGCGATCTGCGCCTCGTGCGGGTCATAAATACCGCACGGAATGTCGCAATGGGCGTAGACCGCCCGAGGGGCAACGACGGCGTCCAAGAGGCGGTTCACGAATCCGGTCGACCATGTGTTGGCGGACATCGCTCCGCGAGCCCGGAGAATCGGATAAGGATGCCGGGACCGCTGCCGCAGCAAGCCGCGCCGGGGTCGCTCCACACGCCGCCGTGGTGGCGGCGATGGCGGAGCCGTCGGGTCGAGGTCCACGACGAGAGCATGCTCCCAACACTCCGGCCGGGCGACCGGCTCCTCGTCGACACGGGCGCGTACCGGCGTGCGCTCCCAACGGTCGGCGAGATCGTCGTGTTGGTGGACCCCGAATCGGTCGACCGCTGGCTCGTCAAGCGTGTCGCCGGAGTCGGACCGGGGCACTTCTGGATGACCCGCGCCGGTCTGGTGCCGGCCGAGCCGACCGCCCCCACGGCGGTCCCACCCGACGATGCGATCGAGTCCCTCACGCTCGGGGCATCGATGCTGTACGTGACCGGAGATGCGGCGGGGGCTCGCGACAGCCGCCGATTCGGTCCGATCCGGTTCGAGGCCGTTGTCGGCCGGGTCTACCGCTGTTATACGCCGATGGAACGGCGCCGGAACCTCTGAAACCTCGGCGCGGACGGCAATCTTTTAATCGATGTGTCATTCCCACACATCGATGGCAACCTCTCCAACGCCTGATCCGGCCCCGCCCTCCGGCCCGTCGCCGATGGCTTCCCGCAGCGTGGTCATCGTCGTGGTGATCGTCGTCGCGCTCGCCGGTATCGGCGTGGGGTTTCTGGCCGGTTACGAGTACCGTGGCACCCCCGCGTCCTCGCCGAGCGCCGTCACCAACAACACCCTCGCGGTCCTCGGCGCCGGCACCTTGGTGGACATCTTCCCCAAGCTGGCCAGCGCGCTCGTCAACGAAACTCCCAACATCACCGCCCCCCTGGCGGGCCAGACGTACGAAGGGTCCCTCGATATCACCACCGCCATCACGACCCTCGGGGCCCGGTCCGATGTCGCGGCCGTGGCAGACTTCCGTCTGATCCCCGAGCTTCTCGAGCCCAAGTACGCTAGCTATGAGATCGTCTGGGGCACCACGCAGGAGGTGCTCTGCTACAATCCGAGCCTCCCGGCCTTCACCGGCATCAACTCGACCAACTGGGCCGAAAAACTGGTCGCGGACGTAACGACCCCGGGCAACGCGCCCTTCGCGGTCTGGAACGCCTCCACCGACCCCAATGGGTACAACGAGATCTTCAGCCTCGAACTGCAAGGGATGATCTACAACGGAAGCGCCTCCCAGTTCTACAACACCTTCTACACGGGCGGCTCCACCTCTCCCGCCGTGCCGAACCCGAGCACGACCGTGCTGGAGCACGAATCGCAGGCGACAACGCTCCTCAGCACCGGCGTGGTCTCGGCGCTCATCACCTACAAGGGCTTCGCCGTGACGGGCTGCCCCGCCTACGTCGCGTTCGACCCGATCGTCGGCCTGGAGGCGAACAACACAACGGCCCTATCGGACTACGCGAAGCTCTCCACGACGATCGTGGGGTCCTCGGGCGCGTTCGAGACGGTCGTGCCGGCACCGATCCTGTTCTCGATCACCGTGCCGTTGAATGCCCAGAATCCGGCCCTGGGGGCCGCTTTCATCCACCTCCTCCTCTCGCCGCAGGGAGCCGCGATCCTCAGCGCCCACGGGGCGTTCACCCCGATCTTTCCGGGCTGGTCGAATGACCCGAGCGCCGTCCCCTCCGTTTTAGCGCCGGACGTGGTAGCCCTCCCATCGTGGGCGACGCCGTTCCTCTCCTGAGCCCCGGCCTCGTGGACCCTAGGTCCCCAGTCCGCCGTCGCTGGCGCGCCGGTCCGCTCTGGCTCGTCCTGCAGCTCGTGCTCTCGGGCTCGCTGCTCCTCCTGTTCATCCTCCCCATCTTCGCCCTGTTCACCTACGCGCCGATCTCGCACCTGTTCGAGGCGGCGAGCAGCGCGCAGGTCCGAGCCGCCCTCTGGCTCACCTTCTTCTCCTCAGGGATTGCCGTGGCCGCTGCCGTGGTCTTCGGCATCCCGATGGGCTATCTGCTCGCCCGGCGAGCCTTCCCGGGCCGGACCGTCGTCGAGTCGCTCGTGGCGCTCCCGGTCGTCGTCCCGCACTTGCTGGTCGGCCTCGGGCTCTTCTTCCTAGTCATCCCGGGCACCCCCCTCTACCGCTTCACCCAGGCGATCGGGTTCCCGGTCTACGACACGATTTGGGGCGTCGTGCTGGTCATGGTGTTCGTGAGCGCCCCCTACACGGTGCTCGCGAGTGAGCTATCGTTCCGGGCTATCGACACCCGGGTCTTGGAAGCCGCCCGCTCGTTGGGGGCCGGCCCCGCGACCGCCTTCCTGACCGTGACCTTCCCGCTGGCGCTGCGGGGGATCGTCGCCGGCCTGCTCCTCTCCTGGGCCCGAGCGGTGAGCGAGATCGGCGGACTCCTGATCCTCGCCTACGCGGTCTATCCGGGAGGACCGTACAACGGCCCGGTCACGGCGACCATTTCGGTCTACATCTACGACCTGTTCCAAAATGGAAACCTCGCGGACGCCGCGGCCGTGAGTTCGCTCTTCCTCCTTCTCGCGTTCGCGCTGTTCGTTCTCGTCCGGCTCGGCGAGCGGTCGGGCTGGCTCCCGTGGCGCCGGGGGGAGCTCTCCCCATGAGCCACTGGGTCGTCGAAGGCCTCGAGACCGACCTCGGCGCGTTCCACCTGGGCCCCGTCAGCCTGGACCTCACACCGGGAAGTGCCGTCGCCGTGTTGGGCACCTCGGGCGCCGGCAAGACCACGCTCCTGCGGACGCTCGCCGGGTTTCTTCGGCCGAAGGGGGGCCGGGTCCTGCGCGACGGGGTGGACATCTCCCGGTGGCTGCCCGAGGAACGGTGTCTCGGGTACGTCCCCCAGGGACTCGGTCTCCTACCCCACCGGACCGTCGAGCGGAACGTCCGGTACCCGATGGAACTGCGCGGCCGGCGGGATGCCGCGAGCCGGACGCGCGAGCTGCTCGACCGGTTCCATCTGGCTCCGCTCGCGCATCGGTATCCTTCTCGCCTCAGTGGAGGTGAACAGCAACGAGTAGCGATCGCGCGCGCCTTGGCCGCCGACCCGGGACTCATCGTCTGGGACGAGCCATGGCAGGCGCTCGACGTCATCGCCCGGTACGAGCTGGGACTCGTCCTCCACGGGCTCCGGGAGGTCGACCAGATCCCGATGGTGATCGTGACGCACGACCCATCGCTCGCCTTCTCGGTCGCGGACTCGTTCGTCGTGCTGGCCAGTGGCCGTGTGCGGGAACAGTGCGATGCGATGACCCTCCTCCGGGCTCCGGTCGACCCCTTCGCGGCGCGGTTCGTGGGCTACGAGGACGTCTTCGATCGGGCGACGCTGGCGGGAGGAGCGCCGGGGTCCCTGCGGACCTGGTTGCGCGAGCGCTCCGGTCCGGACGGGATCGCGTTCGGCACCCCGGGGGTCTCGGCGGGGCCGGGGGGGCCGGCGGTCTGGGACGGAAC
>JBARJD010000131.1:0-2312 GCA_049800095.1 Thermoplasmata archaeon
GGCATTCACCGTTCGAGCGGCCCAGGCGGCCGTATCGTTGGGCCATCGGATGCTCGCCGAAGAACCGGGCGCCTTCCACTTCGACGTCGCTAGCCAACGGGTGGAATCGAATCCCGTCGACCGGTTCGAGGGCGTACCGGATCGGCGCTTTGAGTCTCTCCCAGGCGTAGAGGCCGAGGCTCGCGGCGCGTCGGTCGAGGCCGATCGTCGCGTGGAGAACTTCCTGGAACCGAATCGCCTCGACGAAGAGGCCGGCGTCGAGGGCCACCCCGGCGGGGGCGGTCAACAGCGCACCGGCGAGGTAGGGGCGCAGGGTCGACACCGCCGCCTCGACCAGCGCCGCCGGACGGTCGAGCGTCGCGGGAGGTTCGACCAGCGGGGCTGGGCCCTTCTTCAGCCCGAGCGCGCCCTGCAGAAAGAGCGCCAACCCGCCTTCGGAGAGCATGTCGAGTCGGTCGGGGGTCACTTCGATGGTGAGGGCGTCCTCCGTCCAGTCCGAGAGCTCGGCCTTGGACCGGAACAATCGCTCTTCGAGTTCCTCCCTCCCCAGCGGCTGGCTGATGAGCTCCAAGACACGGTTGGCCGAGAGCACGCTCTGCGGCATGGTCAGTCCGGCCTTCCGGTGAGGCGGGCACGGTCGTCGAGGTAGAGGTCCCGGATATCGTTGTAGCCGAGGGCGACCAGTGCGAGGCGGGTGATGCCGATACCCCACGCGGCTACGGGAACGTCCACGCCGAGCGGCCGGAGGACCTCCGGCCGCAACATGCCGCCCGGGAACACCTCCATCCAACCGAGGCGGGGGTGCCGGACGTATCCCTCGATGGACGGCTCGGTGAACGGAAAGTAGCTGGGCCGGATCTTGACGTCCGAGATTCCCAGCGCCTCCGCGAAGGCCTTGAAGACCCCGACCAGGTGCCGGATCGTCACGCCGCTGTCGCCGAGGATGCCTTCGCATTGCTCGAACTCGATGTGGTGTCGCGCGTCGAGGGCGTCCGGTCGAAAGTTTCGGCCGATGCAGTACATCCGGAAGGGCGGCGTCGGATGGGCGGCGAGGTATCGGCCGGAGACGGCCGTCGTCTGGGAACGTAGGACCGGACGACGAGCCCGGTCCCGAGAGTACGGGGTCCGCCACCCCGGGGACACCGGAAGCGTCTCGCCCGGCATCGGGCGACCCTCGTGCACGGCGGCGACACGCTCGACCAGGTCGACCGGGAGCGGCGCCCCCGGAGCGGCATCCACGAAGAACATGTCATGGACTGAACGGGCCGGGTGTTCTTGCGGCATGTTCAACACGTCGGCGTTCCAGAACTCGGTCTCCAGGAGCGGCCCCTCAGACTCCTCGAAGCCGAGACCGATGAGGATCTCCTCCACCTCCTCCAGCCACGTGAGGTACGGATGTGGCCGTGCGCCTTGGAGGTAGGGCACCGTGGCCCGCACGTCATAGGGGCGGAACGAGACATGCGCCCATTCGCCGGAAGTGAGCAGGCTCGACGACAAGGGTCCCACGAGAGAGCGCCCGGGTTCGGGCAGGGGCAAGGCGATGCCCTCGGGAGAGGGTAGCCACCGCCGGACGGAATGCCGCTCCGTGGCCACCAACCCCCGGCGTTGCAGCTGCGCGAGGATGGCCCCGTCGACCTCTTTCGCGCCAGTGGCAATCTGTTGAAGGACCTCCTCTTCCGGGAAGGGCCGATCGACATCGGGTCGAGGGTCTGCCCAGCGGAACGGAATCCCGTCGGCGAGGTAATGCTGCCGGCGCAGGTAGCCGATGGCGGCGGCTTGCTCCTCGGCCGAGAATCCTTCGGCTTCGACCTGGTCCGGGGTGAGCGAACCCCCCCGGCGGCGGAGCGCGAAGAGGAAGCGCCGTTCCGGAAAACCTCGAGCGCGGGCTTCTTCCCCCCGTCGAGTCAGCTTTCGCTCGACCCACGAATCCTCGGTCGCCAGGGCCAGATGTTTGGACCGAAGTCGTTCGAGGCTCCCCCGTAGCGCATCGGCCGCAAGGCCGGTGCGTTCCAAGAGGGCGGGCTCTTCTTGGAGCACATGGGGCGCCGCGCGGAGGGCCTCGAGCACTTGGAGCTCGGGGGCGGATAGTGTGAGCGCAGTCGACGGATCGACCGCGGGGGAGGTCTCTTCGTCCGGCACGGGAGTTCCCAATCGGAGCCGTCTGTTAATCGTTGTGTTTTCGCCGCAGTCAGGGCCGGGCGAGGCCGCACTTTGGGCAGGTGAGACTGAAGGCAGGGATGAGCGTCCCGCACGACGGGCAACGGACGGCCCGGGGCATCGGAGTGGGGGCCGATCGGGGAACCCCCGTCGAC
>JBARJD010000132.1:0-18145 GCA_049800095.1 Thermoplasmata archaeon
AGACCGCCGCGGGTGGCTGGGACGCGGTGACCACGAACTTGCCCGACAACGACTGGGGCAACGTGCAGTATCACATGGTCGGCAGCGGCCCGTACTATCTGTCGGGCTACACGATCGGCACGTCGTATACGCTGACGGCGAACCCGGCGTACACGGCGAACCCGGCGTGCACGACCACCTACATCGGCGGCACGAACTCGTGCTATCCCGCCGCCGGCAGCTACGCGGCCAACGTGGACGTGACCTGGGAGGTCGACCCGACGCCCGGAGAGGCGGCGATGGCCTCGGGCGTCGCGGATCTGCTGGGGGAGTTCCCGACGACTCAGACGGCGTTGCTCCTGCAGCTGATCGAACAGGATAAGGCGACGGCGATCAGCTTCCCGAGCATCTCGGTCTACTTCTTCCCCTTCGACTTGGACTTTAGCGCGTCGGCAGCATCGGCCTATCCGACGGGACCGATTACGGTGCCGGCGGACTTTTTCAGCTACATCGGGATGCGGAACTTCTTCTCGACGGCGTTCCCGTACGCGACGTCGCAGTCGACGATCGACACTGTGGGCGGAATCCAGTACGGATTCAACTACGGCGGGATCATTCCGCAGGGAATGGGTAACTATTACCCGACGAACATCAGTTTCCCGAACTCCGACCCGACGAGCGACGTCAACGACGCGAGTTCACCGGCCTACTGGTGGGCGCAGATGACGACGTCCGGTAGCCCGTACTACGACCCCGAGGCGGTCGCCTGCGAGACGACGACGTGTCAGCTGCCATTCTTCGGGGAGACGGGCGCGCCGAACTACGACCAGGCGCTGGCCCTCGAGGTGCAGAGCGTCAGCGAGTACTCGCACGGCGCAATCGAAATCCACACGCTGGATATCAACTTCATCCAGTTGGTGATCAACTCGCTGTTCTCGGCGCCGGGCGAGAACCCCATGCCGATCTTCACGCTGGCCTGGGCGCCGGACTACCCCGACCCAACGGACTACATCGGCGCAATGTACTACCCGAACGCGACGTACACCTACAGCAACGACTACAACGAGTTCACGGAGAACCCGGCGACGAACTCAACCTCCTGCTCCTACAACGCCATCGGGACGTACAGCTTCCCGGCGCTCCAATACTGGGCCGCGAGCACGACCCAGATCGGTCAGGACTGCCAAGGACCGGCGTACAACGCGATGACGTTCGCGGAGTACCAAGCGGCGGGCGACACCAACCTGGCCCAGCGGGCGTTGCTCTACAACATGGCGGAGCACATCGCGCAGAAGCTCGCGCTGTACATTTACTTCTTCCAGAGCAACGAGCTCTACGTGAGCGCCCCGTGGGTCAACCAGCAGTCACTGAACGAACAAGTGACGATCGGTGGCGGGAACGACCAGATGTACTTCTGGCTCAACGGCAACGGGATGGTACCCAGCTAGGGCGTTCACGGAGAAGCCCGGCGATGTCCACCCCCTCCCCGCAGATTTCTGCGGAGGACGATCGGTACATCCGGTCGCGTTTCGTCGGACTCGACTGGTTGGTGGCGCGGACCAAGGTTTCCCGCGCCACCTTCTTACAGTGGCAGAGCCAAGGGTTGTTCCCCAAGCCGACGTACGTTACCGCGGAGGGAGAGCAGTGGTACTCACGGGCCTATGCCCCGCTCGTCCTGAGGGCGATGTACGTGAAGACCGACCTGAAAACGCTCTTTCGGGAGGACTACAGCCGAGCCTTGGAGCAGTTGCGCTACACCAATCCCGCCGATTATCGCGCTGAGCTGGCCAAATCCGGGACCGCTCGGGCCCGGCCGGAAGCCGTGATCGAGCTCGAGTGGCAAGGGTTTCTCAGTGGGGAATACGGCGCGTGTCTCCGTGTCGCCTGGGTCCCGTGTATCCTGCGGAAGGGCAAGCTCATGCGTACGATCGACGAGCTCGTCGCTCATCCCAACCCCGAGGCACCGGGATGGAAGCGGCGACTGCGACAGAGCGTTGACTCGCTCGACCGGCTCGAGATGCCGTTTACGGCGTGGGATCGAGTTCGATTCGGCAAGCCCGTGAGTCGCGATACCCACATTCAGTCGATTCGGTTGCGATTTCCCCACGTCTTCGGACCGCCGCGGAGCAATCCACCCGCCGATCGGCACAAGGCGCCCCACCCACGCACGGTGGCCGCCTAGGACTGCGCTCGTGTCCGGCGACCTCCTGCGCGCCGCGAGGCGGAAGCCTTTGTTGCGCTTCCTTCCACTTCCTGCGACGTGGACGTCAGACTTCGTTGCACGACCAGGCTTCCGGGCCGTAGAGGGAAGGGTCGATGTTCAAATCCCGAACCGTCGAGGCCCCCCACCCTCGCCGTAGGGCGATCTCAGGAGGCATGCTTGTCGCCCGAACCGTACCGTTACGCTCCCCCCTCACACAAACGCGCAGGGCCGGAGGCGCGAGCGTAACCGGTGGTGGGTGGGGGTAGCAAGTCTCCTACTTGGGTTTCCCACCAACGGACCGGCCACCTGGATTTATACTCGCCAGGGTCCCGCGCGGGTGGGGCCATCCCGTTCGTCGCCCTCCCCCGGCTCTCAGCGGCCGCCGTTTCCTGGGCCATCCTCCGCACTAACTCGAGTGTGCGAGATGGCCGTGAGAAGGGTCTGGCTGCCTCTTAGGGAATCAGCTCGCTCGTGCTATGGTCCGGTAGTGGTGGAGTAGCCATTTTGGTTGTCCGAAACCCTACATGGGCTCTCTTCCGTGCTGCTCGTGTGAAGAAGCCGGGACCTTGCCCTGGACGGCCGCCTGCTCGATGGAGGCCCGTGGCGAAGTCCTCGTCATCGACGACGGCGGCAACGGCCGGCGCGCACTCAACGTTCCCCAGAAGCGTTGAGTTCATTTCGCTGTTTGAGGGAGCGGCCTGTAGGGCGCTAACCCATGGTCTGTCTAGACTTCAACAGCGGGCCCTGCGGCCGGGCCCGTCATTTGGAGACTGATTCGCCGCGCAAATACCGGTCGCCGCCAAGATAGCTTTAATTTCCGGCCCCACTACCCGCTCTCGGAGAAATCACTCATGCCCCGACGTGCTCGTGGTCCCGCGCGTGCCGCCACCCCCTCCGTCGACTCATCCGCGACGCCGCTCGACGACAACTTCCTGGACACGCTGAAGGGGGAGTTTGCCCGGGTCCAACAGACCGCGAAGGCACCGAAGCCGGGAGAAGACCTGTCGCACCGCGCGGAGGTCAACCGGCGGCTACTCCAGGACTTCTGGGAGATCCACAACCAGTTCGACGACATCGGTTCGCACCTGATGATCGAGCCGTCGCAGACGCTCTTCGCCACTTTCGCCGAATTCCCGGACAAATGGGCGTTCCGTGAGAACTTCGACTTCGGCGAAGTGAAGACGATCGAGTTGCGCGACCGCACCCAGGGGTGGGTGGGATTCACGCTGCGCTTTTGGTTCTACAACACCTCGGAGGGGCGGCCTCACTTCCGGGGCGTGTTCGAGTGGACGGATGGCGAGACCTATCACCGGTACTCCGGCTGGATGCGCATGATGAGCCAGGCCGTACTGTACGACTCGGGCGAACACAGTATCGACGTTCGAACGGTCCACAACATCCTCCGGGACGTGGTCGTCAAGTGGTACCAGGCGCATGTGGACCGGACCCCCGAGGCGTTCATCGCCCACCTGAGGGAAAAGTACCCCAAGGGCGCGAGCTACGCCAAGGAATCCTACCGCGAGTGAGCCTCTGCGCGCCGGCCAACGGTGTGTTGAAATAACCCCGGCCTCCTCGGGTCGACCCACGTCCCGCATCGGGTGAGGGGCCTCGGAGAAGGGACTCCGGGTACGCTTCCCGACGTCGCCGGGCAGGAACGCACTCCACGATGCAAGATCCGCTCATCGGATACTTTCAGTCGCATCGGAAGTTGGTCGAGGGCGATGCGCTCGACCTGATCCGGGGGGCTCCGCAGCCCCTCGACCTCTCCCGCAAGCTGATCGAGATGGCCGGGACCGATTCGCCGTTCGTCACCCGCGCCATGGTGGAGTCGCTCCTCGGCCCCTCAGCG
Organism: Thermoplasmata archaeon; assembly: GCA_049800095.1. Taxonomy (GTDB): domain Archaea; phylum Thermoplasmatota; class Thermoplasmata; order Lutacidiplasmatales; family UBA184; genus JAKIWV01. The sequence continues at coordinate 4,032 of JBARJD010000132.1, forward strand.
CCCGTGAGCAACGCCCCCTCCGTATCGACGCGGTTCGAGTCCGCGCCGGAGACCGCGCGGCCGCTGGCGCCCGCGGTCGAGAGCACGCCTCCGGGCTTCGCGCTACTGAGGGAGGGTTTCGAACCGTTGCCGGCGGACAGGGACCCGCTCCAGGCGTACGGGGGGCTCTTCTCCTACCGGTTCGCCGCGCTCTCACGGATTCTGCGCGGCCGGTCGGGGTTGCCCGACCTCACCCCGATCGGGACCCTTCGGAGTCGGGAGGGCGAAATGTCCGTCATCGGCATGATCCGGGAGATCCGGACGACGTCAGAGAAGCATCACACCATCTTGACGATCGAGGACGACTCCGGAACGTTGGAGGCGCTGGTCCCCAAGGGAAGCCCCGAGGTGCGGGAGCCCTTCCTGCTGGACGAGGTGGTCGGAGTTCGACTCCGGGGCGGACGGGGCCGCAACCGGATCCCCATCGTGACCGGGGTGCTGCGCCCCGATGTGCCGACGAGCCGGGAGCAGCACCGGACCGACTTCGACGCGAGTGCGATCTTCATCTCGGACCTCCATATCGGAAGCCGGTCCTTCCTCGCGGAGGCGTGGGGGCGCCTGGCCGATTTCCTCAAAGGGCACGGATCGAAGCCGGAGGTCGCCGAGACGGTGCGCCACGTGGTCATCGCAGGCGACCTCGTCGATGGCATCGGCATCTATCCGAACCAGGAACGCGACCTCGCGATCCTCGATATCTTCGAACAATACGCCGAGCTCGGACGTCGTCTCCGGGAACTGCCGAGCCGGATCCAGGTCGTGGCGATCCCCGGGAACCACGACGCGGTGTCTCCCGCAGAGCCTCAACCGGCGCTCCCCCACGAGCTGGCGGCGACGCTTCCCGGGCCGGTCAAGATACTCGCCAACCCCTCCACGTTCAGCCTCGACGGCGTCGTAGTCACCGCGTACCACGGACGGGGATTCGACGACCTGATTCCCGCCCTGCCGGGGGCCAGTTACGCCCGGCCCACCGACGTGATGAAGCGGATGCTCGCGATGCGACACCTCGCCCCCATGTACGGCGGCAAGACCCCGCTCTCTCCGCAATCCCGGGACGGCCTCCTGATCGATCCGGTGCCGGACATCTTCGTGACCGGCCATGCGCACACATTTGGAGCGGACCGGTACAAGGGGATCCTGCTGCTCAACGCGTCGACTTGGCAGGCCGAGACGGAGTACCAACGGATGCGAAACATCTCCCCGGTGCCCGCCCGGGCCGCCCTCGTGCGGCTCACCGACCTTTCGCTCGAGGTCCTCGACTTCTCGGAGGCGAAACCCCGCGTCTCCGGCGAGGTCGCCGCGTGAGCGCGATCCCAAATGAGGTCGGGGGAACCGAGGGGATCCTTCGGGTTGTCTATTGCGCATTCCCGGACGCCGCCAGCGCCCGTCGAGTCGGCGACGCGGCGGTCGCCCGTCGGCTCGCCGCGTGCGTCAACCGGTTCCCGATCGGGTCCACCTACTGGTGGAAAGGCGCGGTCGAGCGAACGCACGAGGTCGTTACGCTGTTCAAGACGTCGCCGAGAAAGGTCGGTGCGTTGTTCGATTTTCTCGCGCGGGAGCATCCCTACGACGTGCCCGACATCTGTGAGATCCCAGTGGCCCGCGCCCACCGCCCCTACCTCGAGTATCTCGTCGACACGCTCGAGCGGGGACTCCCGATCCCGCCCGACCAGGTGCCCGACCGGCGACACGTTACGCGGCGGGGATCGCGGCCAGGCCCGGGAGCTCGCGGCCCTCGACAAACTCGAGGGCGGCACCGCCGCCCGTCGAGGCGTACTGAAACGCACCGCTGACCCCGAGGTCTTGGGCAATGCGGGCCGAGTCTCCTCCCGCCGATACATGGTAGCCGGGAATCGAGCCGAGCGCGGCCAACACCTCGCGGGTTCCCTCCGCGAACCGAGCGTCCTCGGCTTTGCCGAGCGGGCCGTTCCAAAAGACCATGCGAGAGCGCGCCAGCGCCTCGGCGAACCGCTTCCGTGTGGCAGGGCCGATATCGTAGACCATCGCGTCGGCCGGGACTCGCGCCACGGGTACGGTCACCGGGTCGGTGGCGCCGGGCGCCAGGACGACCACGTCCTCCGGGAGGAGCACCTCGGTCCCGGCCGACTTCGCCGCCGCCAGAAACTCGGTCACGGCCCGGTCCTGCCCCTCCTCGGCCGGCGAGGCGCCCAGTTGGGCCCCGCCGACTCGAAGGAAAGGGAACGCGAGGGCCCCTCCGATGAGGATCGTATCCGCGCGGCCGAGGAAGCTCGCAATGAGGGGCAGCTTGTCCGCGACCTTGGCTCCGCCGAGGAGGGCCATGTACGGATGCTCCACCTGGTCGCGCAGTCGCGACAGCTCGCGGACCTCGCGTTCGACAAGAAACCCGACACTGGAAGGCAACCGCTTCGGCAGTCCCACCGTGGAGGCGTGCGCCCGGTGCAGCACGCCGAAGGCCTCCTCGACGAACGACTCGCCGAGCTGGGACAGCTGTGTGACGAAGGCCGGATCGTTGGCTTCTTCTCCCGGGTGGAAGCGAAGGTTTTCGAGGATCACGAACTCTCCGTTCTTGAGACCCGAAACGGCGTTGATCGCAGCGATTCCCACGCAGTCCGTCGCCAAGGGGACGGATTGCCCGAGGAGCTCGGAGAGCCGCCGAGCCACAGGGCGGAGCGAGAAGCGCATGTCCCGCTTGCCGTCCGGCCGTCCGAGGTGCGAGATAACGATCGTTCGGGCCATCGACGTTTGGAGGTGTTGGAGTGTCGGGAGTGCCTCGGCGATGCGCCGGTCGTCCGCGACGAGACCCTGCTCGGTCAGCGGGACGTTGAAGTCTACTCGCACCAGCACTCGTCGCCCCCGGACCGTCGCCGACCGGAGATTTCGCCGCTCCACGGGGATGCGGGGAGTCTCTCCGGTCTAATATCTTGCGGCTCGCAGCGGTATTTCGAACCGCTCAATGCGCTGTGGAGGGTTCCTTGGCACGGATCCGGTCCACGATCCGCTCGGTGGCCGGAAGCGAGAGTCCCCGACGCTGGCCGATCTGGAGAATCGCCCCCGAGATGGAATCGATCTCGGTCCGCCGACCCCGATCGAGGTCTTGGAGCATGCTCGACCGGTTGTCTGCCGTGGCACGAACGACCCTCCATAACTCCCGCTGCGCGTCGGTGTCGGTGAACCGCACCCCCTCGGACTGCGCCACGCTCAGCGCTTCGTCGAGGAGTTGAAGCGCCTGGCTCCGGTACGGGTCCAGCAACAACCGACCATTGGGGATCTTGTGGTCCGCCGTGACGGGGTTGATGGCCGCGTTGACCAGGACCTTCCGCCATACTTCTCGCTCCCGGTCGTGGTCGACTCGTACAGGAATCCCGGCCGCCCGGAACGTTTCTGCCACCGCGTCGGCGTGCCGTCCAGACCGGAAGTCGGCCAGCAGGAGCTCGCCCTCCCCAGAGTGCCGAACCGTCCCGGGGCCCACGAATGTGGCCGGTACAGAGTTGATTCCGCGAATGATCCACTGACCCGGGTCGGGCCACCCGGCGGCGCTCAGGGCCTCTTCCACGGTCGACTCGATCCCGAGGCCGTTCTGGAGCGCCGCGACCGGGATCGGGGGCGTAACGATTCGCCCGAAGAGCGCCGCCGCATTCTGCAGGTCGTAGGTCTTGACGGTAAGGAGAGACAGGTCGGCCCGAAGATCGCTTGGCAGCTCCGATACCGCGGGAATCCGGAACGTTCCCGTGGTCCGCCCCTCGAGCGTGAGGCCATCCCGATTGATGGCGGCGACATGCGGGGGTCGGGCCACCAGGATCACGTCGTTCCCCGCCCGGTAGAGGAGGGCGCCGAACAGGCTCCCGATGGCGCCGGCGCCGACAACCACGATGCGCACGGGGGGGCCCCACTACTCCAATCGACGCAGGAGGGCGCGGAGGGCGGGGTCTCGGCCCCAATCTCCCCTGAGTTCCACGAGAAGGTTCTGGTAGTACCGGACCTGCTCGTCGGCTTTGGCGATCTGCTCCGCAAGGTACTGTTCCTCCCGGCGGAGCCGCTCGAATTCGAGTTCGGCCTCCGCGTGGGCGCGGCCGACGGCCTCGAGCTTATCGAGCAGGGAAGTTCGGACGCGTCTGGGCATGGATCCCCTGGCTCGGCGGGGTGTCGCGTCGGCCGGCGTTCGACACGGCCTCGGAGAGCTCCTGGATTTGGGCCAACTCGCGCTTCAATCGTCGTAGGCGCGCCGCCACACGGACCTCCCGATCCCGGACGTCGGCCAACGCCGCTTGGAGAACCTCGAGACGGCGCCGCCACTTGTCCCGTTCCTGGACATTGGCTAGCACCGTATCGACGTCCACCGCGACCGCCCACGCGAGCACGCGGCTCTTCGGGAATCAAGCTTTCGCCCCGGGGAACCGCGCCCCTCTGGCCCGCCAATTTGGGGGTCGCCGAGGGAAGGTCGGAGTTTAATCCGTGGCTCGGCTCCCAGGGCCGTTTCGGAGGAACCCTCGTGGCAGCGTTTCAGAAGGTCGCGGTATTGGGAGCGGGCAACGTCGGAGGAAGCCTTGCGCAGCGGCTCGCGGAGATGGACCTTGCGAAGGAGGTCGTCCTCGTCGACATCATCGACGGACTGCCTCAGGGCAAAGCCCTCGACATCCAAGAGTCGGCGCCGATCATCGGCTTCTCGACCCGGGTCACCGGAAGCATCTCCTTGGAAGCGATCCGGGATTCAGACCTCGTGATCGAGACGGCGGGGTTGGCCCGAAAGCCCGGGATGAGCCGGTCTGACCTTCTGACGAAGAACGCCGACATCCTGCGCGGGCACGCCACCGCCGTGAGGAGCTTCGCCCCGGATTCAGTGGTACTCGTCGTGACCAACCCCGTCGATGTCATGACCTACTGGTTCCGAAAGGTGTGCGGTTTGCCGGCGGCGCGTGTCTTCGGGGAGTCCGGCACGCTCGATACGGCCCGGTTCCGGACCTTCGTCGCGCTCGAACTCGGCGTCGCACCGCGCGATGTGACCGGCTTCGTCCTCGGCACGCACGGGGATACGATGGTCCCGATCCTCTCGCTCTCGAGCGTCTCCGGGGTTCCCCTCACCCAGCTGCTCACCGCGGACCAACTCGCCACGATCGTCAAGCGAACGCAACAGGGCGGCGGGGAGATCGTCAACCTGCTCAAGACCGGTAGCGCCTTTTACGCCCCGTCGGCCTCGCAGGCCGAGCTCGCTCGGGCGGTGGGACGCGACGAGAAGCGGGTGCTCCCCGTGATCGCCCATCTGCAAGGTGAATACGGTCTCCACGACCTCTGCCTCGGCGTCCCGGCCTTGCTCGGACGCGGGGGCGTCGAGAAGGTCCTAGAGGTCGAGCTCACCGCGACGGAGCGCACGGCCTTTGACGCAAGCGCTCAGGCCCTCCAAGAGGATCTCCAGGTGCTGGCCACGCTTCCGGCCTGAGCGCCAAACCTTCGGAACGGGAAGCCTCATATCTCGCCGTCTTACCGAGCGTCGGTTTCAGAATGGCGGTCTGCATTGTCGCCCCGAAAGAGATCGCCCCGGGGGAGAAGCGCGTCGCGCTCGTCCCGGAAGTGGCCGGTCGGTTGGTGAAGGCCGGACACCGGGTCTGCGTGGAGACAGAGGCCGGGGAGGACGCCGGGGTGACGGATGCCGAATACACCGCCGTGGGCGTCCAGCTCGTGGAGAGCGCGAAGCAGCTGTACGCGAGCGCGGATGTAGTGCTCAAGGTCCAGCCTCCAACGACCGCCGAAACGGGCCAGATGCGCGCGGGGACGGTCGTCATCGCTCTTATGAACGCCTCCCGGAACCTCGACCTGGTCGCCGCGCTGCGCGACCGGAACCTGACGGCCTTCGCCCTCGAGCTCGTCCCCCGCATCACGCGTGCCCAGAGCATGGACGCCCTGTCTTCTCAAGCAACGGCGGCCGGATACAAGGCGGCCCTGATCGGGGCGGAGTTGTCTCCGCGATTCCTCCCGATGCTCACCACGGCCGCGGGCACGATCCGGCCGGCGCGGGTGCTGATTCTGGGGGCTGGGGTGGCCGGCCTCATGGCCATCGCCACGGCCCATCGGCTCGGAGCCATGGTGGAGGCGTACGACGTCCGGCGCGCCGCCGGCGAGCAGGTGCGCAGCCTCGGTGCCAAGTTCCTCGAGCTCCAGATCAACGCCGAAGGCGCCGGCGGTTACGCCCGGGAGCTCACTCCCGAAGAGAAGGCCCTGGAGAGCAAGATGGTCAGCGACGCGGTGTCTCAAGCGGACATCGTCATCACGACGGCGGCCATTCCCGGCCGCAAGGCCCCGGTGCTGGTCACCAAGGAGACCGTGGGTCGCATGAAGCCGGGGGCAGTCCTCATCGACCTCGCCGCCGACGGTGGCGGCAACTGCGAGCTGACGAAGCCTGGGAAGACCATCCGCGTCAGTGACGTGACCATCGTGGGTCCCCTCAACCTGCCGAGTCAGACCGCGTACCACTCGAGCCAGATGTACGCGAAGAATCTCCAGGCGTTCCTCGGACTTCTCCTGAGTCCGGAGGGCCAGCTCGTCACCGACTATTCCGATGAGATCCTGGCCGCGAGCTTGCTCGTGACCGGGGGAACGGTGCGGCACAAGCCGACCGCCGACCTCCTCGCCGGAGCCGCGTAAATGGCCGCGGACATCTGGACCGCGCTGTTCATCGCGATTCTGGCGGCCTTTGTCGGGTACGAAGTGATCAGCCGGGTCCCGACCCTGCTCCACACGCCGCTCATGAGCGGCTCGAACTTCATCCACGGGATCGTGCTGGTCGGCGCGATCGTGGCCCTCGGCATCGCCACGTCTCCCATTGAGAAGGGGATCGGTCTCGTCGCGGTGATCATGGGTGCGATGAATGTCACCGGTGGCTACGTTGTCACCGAGCGGATTCTCGCCATGTTCGACCGCTCGAAACGGAAGGGAGGTCCACCGTGACGGGGCTCATCCAGGATGCGATCAACGCCGTTTACGTTGTCGCGGTCATCGCCTTCATCTTGGGCCTGAGGGCGATGAGCAGCCCCGCCACGGCCCGGCGCGGGATCCTCTACGCCGGGATCGCGATGCTCCTCGCCGTCATCGCGACGGTCTTCAGCCCGGGCCTCTCGAACTTCGCGCTCATCGCGCTCGGCGTGGCGGTCGGCGGCCTCGCCGGATGGTACTGGGCGCGGGTGGTCCAGATGACGGCTATGCCGCAGATGGTCGCCGTGTTCAACGGTATGGGCGGCGGCGCGGCCGCCGCCATCGCGGCGGTAGAGCTCCTCACCGACCTCGGGAACCACGCGACCGCCGGACTCAGCCTCGCGGGCGCCGTCATCGGGTCGATCTCGATCGCGGGCAGCCTGATCGCGTTCCTGAAGCTCCAGGGATGGCTCCGGTCGAAGCCGATCGTCCTCCCCGGCCGCCAGTTCGTGAACACCGCGATCCTGATCGTCGGCGTCGGTTTCGGCGTCTGGGCGCTCTGGCAGGTCTCCGAGATCTGGCTCTTGCCGTTCTTTGTCCTCCTGTTGCTCTATGGAGTGCTCCTGACCCTACCGATCGGCGGCGCCGACATGCCGGTCGTGATCAGCTTGACCAACGCTCTCACAGGTATCGCCGTGGCGCTCGATGGGTTCGCGCTCGTCAACGGCCCACTCGGGGACGCTGGCTACGCGATGGTCATCGCCGGCGTGCTGGTCGGCTCGGCCGGTTCGTTGCTCACGGTCCTGATGGCCCGCGCGATGAACCGGTCCATCGCGAACGTCTTCTTTGGCGCCTTCGGAGCGGTCGAACAAGAGGGGACGACGGTCCAGGGTTCGCTCAAACCGATCGAGGCGAGCGACGTGGCCGCGATGCTGGCCTACGCGAACCAGGTGATCATCGCGCCGGGGTACGGACTCGCCGTCGCCCAGGCCCAAGGGAAGGTCCGGGAACTCGCCGACCTGCTCGAGAAGAAGGGGGTTCCGGTCAAGTTCGCCATCCATCCGGTCGCCGGCCGGATGCCCGGGCACATGAACGTCCTCCTTGCGGAGGCCGGGGTCTCGTATGACAAACTATTTGACCGGGACGAGATCGACCCAGAATTCGGGACGACCGATGTCGTGCTCGTGATCGGGGCGAACGACGTCGTGAACCCAGCGGCGCGCCGGAAGGGAAGCCCGCTCTACGGGATGCCGATCCTCGACGTGGATGCCGCGAAGAACGTCATCGTGCTCAAGCGCGGCGCCGGGAAGGGGTTCGCCGGCATCGAGAACGAGCTGTTCTACCGCGACAACGCCCGAATGCTGTACGGCGACGCACAGGACAGTCTCACCAAGCTTATCCAGGAGCTCAAGAAGCTCTGACCCGCGCACGGGGGGCCCCGGCCTTGCCGTCCGCGGGCCTTCGAGTAGACGGTCACATTCAAACCATCCTTCGGGTTTCCCTCGGCGTAAAGGTGACCCTACGTCCTCCGACCGCCCGTCGACCGTAGTCAGCCCCCTCTTCCCGTATCGACCGCGCCCCGGCCAGGAAACCACGATCCATGAGATCCAGGAACTGGTCGAGCGTGGAGGCGTTCTACTTCTCGATGCGGCCACCGGCTCCGGAAAGACGGTCGCGGCCCTCGCCCCCCTCCTCGAACACGCCGAGGCCGCCGACCACCGGGTGCTCTACCTGGTCCGGACCCACGCGCAGGAGGCCCAGGTCCTCGCCGAAACCCGGGCGATCGGCGCCCGCGCCGGCCGCCCGATCCTCGGGGTCGGTCTCGAAGGGCGACAAGGCCGGTGCCTTCTTCTCGAGAGCATGGCCGAGATGCGGGGAGCCACGGCGGAGGAGTATGGCCATCTCTGCGGAGACCGGAAGCGGGCCACACGCGAATCCATCCAGGGAGGGAATCTCTTCACCCTCCCGGCCGAGCTCCCCGAAAGCCGCAGCGTCGACCTCACGGACCTGGACGGCTGTCCGTACTACGCGCGCGTGCTGCAGGCCGACATCGAATCGTTGGCCGACCGATTCGCTCAGCAGCTGCCGACCGGACCCGGGTACGAGGAATACTGCCGGGCCGAGAACCTGTGCCCCTACGAACTCTCCAAGCTCCTCGTCGGCCGGGCCCGCCTCGTCACCGCACCCTACGCGTTCTTCTTTCATCCGCACATCCGCAGCGCGCTCCTCAGCTGGATGGGCATCGGGCTCGACCGCGTCGACCTGGTCGTCGACGAGGCGCACAACCTCCCCGAGCATCTGCGCGACCTGTCCACGGTCGCCTTGCCGCTCGACTCGATCCGACGGGCCCGGGCGGAGATCACCGAGCGCGGGGACTTTGCTCTCGCCGATGGGCTCACCGCCGGGCAGTTCCTGGACAAGGTCGCACAGGCCGTCCAAGAATTGGTCGGTCAGTATGCCCGCGACGAGGACGGGATACTTCCCCCTCGGGCGCTGGAGGATGCCCTCCTCACGGCCTTCGGCGGCACCTCGTTGCAGGTGACCGGCCACCTTGAGCAGCTCGCCGCGTGGGGAGAGACCCTACGGGAGGAACGCCGGCGAGAGCGCCGGCTGCCCCGTTCCTGGGTCCACACCGTGGCGCTCACCTTGTTGGGCTGGCCCGAGCTCGAGCCCCCCGAGCACGTGAAGGTCGTCACGCGGGAACCGCGCCGGTCGCTCGAGGCGTACTCCCTCGACGCGTCCATCCCCTCGGCGCCGATCCGGGAATGCCACCTGTCGGTCCACATGTCGGGGACGCTCGCCCCGCTCGAGGAGTACCGGGACGCGCTGGGTCTCCCGGAGACCAGTCGGCTCGTACTGCTGCCGGACCCGTTCCCTCCCGAGAATCGGGCCTACTTTTACGACCCCGGGGTGACGACTCGGTACGAGGAGCTGCAAACGGACCCCACGGCCCTCGAGCATCTCGCGGACCGGATCGCCGAGATCCTCGAAGTGCTGCCGGTGAAGACGGCCGTGTTCTTCCCCAGCTTCTCGTTGATGGACCGGATCCTGGCGGCCGGCCTCGCGGCCCAGCTTCCGCGCGGGGCGGTGGTCGAGGCCCGTACGCTCTCGATGGGAGACCTGTGGCGCCTCATCGACGGTTTCAAGCAGGCACCGGGCGCCGGAGCGTTCCTCGGTGTCGCGGGAGGCCGTGTCGCCGAGGGCATCGATTTTCCGGACGAGACGCTCGAGGCGGTCGTCCTGGTCGGTCTTCCGTTCCCCAAACCGACGGCGAAGCGCGAGGCGCTCCGGCAATTCTTGGACGAACGGACCCAGGGCCGCGGATGGGAGTACGCGGTGCTCGCTCCGACGCAGCGGGGTATGCTCCAGGCGCTGGGGCGCATGATCCGCTCCGAGCACGACCGGGGCATCGGCATCGTGCTCGATCGACGGGCGACCCAATTCGCCTCCGTCTTGCCCGGAATGACGGCGTTGACCGACCTCCCGGGCCACGCCCACCGGTTCTACGGTCGTCGGGCCCGGCTCCGTTGGTCCCGGGAGGCCGAGGCGGTGGCGGCCGCCTACCGGAAGTCGGAGACGCACGGGCTCCCCGGCCCGAACCGCTAAGAAGCCGCCCCCCGTCCGACCCGACGCCGTGATCATCACACGGACGCCCTTCCGTATCTCCTTCGCGGGCGGCGGCACGGACTTCCCCTCGTTCTATCGGTCGTTCGGAGGCGGAGCGGTCACGACCGCGGCCATTGACCGCTTCATCCACGTTCTCGTGAACGAGAAGTTCGACCGCTCGATCCGCGTCGCGTACTCGAAGACGGAGAACGTCGAAACCGTGGACGATCTCCAGCATGGGCTCTTCCGGGAGGCGCTGCGCCTCACCCAGGTCCACCGGGCCGTGGAGGTGCATACGATCGCGGACATCCCGGGGGAGGGCACCGGGGTCGGTTCCTCGTCGAGTTTGACGGTGGGTCTCCTCAACGCGCTCTACGGCTACAAGGGCCAGATCGTGGACGCGTCCCGGCTGGCGGAGGAGGCCTGCCGGATCGAGATCAACGTCCTCCACGGGACGCTGGGCAAGCAGGACCAGTACATCGCGGCCTTCGGCGGTCTCCACTACTTCGATTTCCGCCCCGACGACACCGTGCGGGTGCACCCGATTCCCCTGTCGAGGAAGGACCTCGACACGCTCTCGTCCCATCTGTCGCTGTTCTACACCGGCACGCCCCGGACCGCGGAGCCGATCCTGAAAGAGCAGGACGCCCGGACGACCGAGAACCGCGACACGCTCCTCCGCATGCGGGACCTGGCCGGCGAGATGCGCGACGCGTTCGTGGCCCTCGATTGGAACCGGGCCGGCGCGATCCTCGACGAGGGATGGAGCTTGAAGCGAGGGCTGACCCAGGGGATCTCCAATGAGCAGATCGACGACTGGTATGCCCGGGGAAAGGAGGCCGGGGCGCTCGGAGGGAAGATCACCGGCGCCGGCGGCGGAGGCTTCTTGCTCCTGTTCCACCCGCCCGAGAGGAGTACTCAAGTAGCGCAGGCCCTCTCGCCGCTGGAGCGGATGCCGGTGCAGATCTCTCCCGAGGGATCTCGCATACTGATGGTGCATCGATGACGGACCCGGATACGGCCATCGCGCAGTACGTCCACCGCTACATCGAGGACACCGAGGCCGCGCTACGCGACCCGTTCCTCGCCGACGGGGTCACTCGGACGGTATCCCTGGTGCTCAAGGCCCGCGACGAGGGCCACACGATCTTTTTCTTCGGAAACGGGGGCAGCGCCGCGACGGCCAGCCACATGGCCCAGGACCTGGCCAAACTGACGATCGTCCCGGGTCGGAAGCGGATCCGGACCCACTCGCTCTCGGACCACATCTCGGTCATCCTGGCCGTCGGGAATGACGTGAGTTTCGCCGAGATCTACGCGGAGCAGGTCAAGAGCCAAGGCCGCGCGGGGGACGTGGCGATCGGGATCAGTGGCAGCGGGAACTCGCCCAACGTGCTCCGGGCGCTCGAGGAAGCCCGCACGCTGGGAATGACCACGGTCGGATTTATCGGAACGGGCGGCGGGAAAATGCGGGCGCTCTGCGACGTGCCGATCATCGTCCCGTCGAGCAACATGCAGCACATCGAGGACCTCCATCACATCATGCTCCATCTGCTGGCCTCGTACCTGCGCGACGAGGCGTCTCCTTCCGGTCAGGGGACTCGATGACCGTCCAAGTCCGCGACTACATGGTGCTCTCCGTCGAGCACCTCGATTCCGAGGCGACCGTGGGCCAGGCGATCGACACGGTGACCCGGAGCCGCCACCATGGACTGCCCGTGACCGACCATCAAGGGCGGTTGATCGGGTTCGTCAGCACGAAAGAGCTCCTGCGGAATGCCGGGGACCGGGACCGGAAGATTCGGGACATCATCCGGGCCGGCACCTACACCGCGACCCCGGACATGGGGATCGATGACGTCGCGCGGATCATGTTCCGATTCGGCCTCCGGGACCTGCCGATCATCGACGAGGAGGGGAAGCTGTGCGGGGTCATCTCCAACCTCGACATCGTCCGCTCCCACTTCGAGCGGGCCTCCCCCGCGAAGGCCGATACGCTCCGCAAGCTGCTCTCCGAGCGATACCATCTACCGTTCATCTATCAGAGAGGCCTCGTTCCGATCGCGAGCCTCAAACCCACCCAGTGGAAGGTCTACGAGGACGAGCTCGAGGGGCGCCGCTACGAGCTCGAACGAGGGTTCGCCGAACCGGTCCTCGTGGTCCAGAAGGGCGACGAGTGGCTGCTGGTCGACGGACACCACCGGGCGCTGGCGGCCCGTGAGATGGGGCTCCAGAACCTCCAGGCCTTCATCCTCAGCTCCGAAAAACCGGAGGAGTTTGCCCGGCTGGAGATCGGGCTCGAACGGACCGCCAAGGAGCACCACCTCGACTCGCTCGACAACATCGAGATCGACCGGGCGTCGCACCATCCTCTGATCGAGATCACGACGCAGCTGATCCGGCGGTTCGAGCCGGAAGAGGCCAAAGAAACGTCCGGCGAACCCTGACCGGCGTATGGACCGGCACGGCTTGAACGGGGCCCGAGTGTTGCCGGGCCGGGAGGGAGCGTAGACGGACTTCGTCAGGCAGGTCCCCGCGACGGAGTCCGGCGATCGTCGCGACGCGCTCCTCTCGATGGCCGTCGCGGTCTTCGCGAGCCTCCTCGGGGTCGGGGGAGTGATGTTCTGGGTCGGACCCGCGGCGCTGCTACCGCCGGGCCCTACCGCCACCGCCGTCGCGTCCATCTTCGTCCTGGTCGGCGTCGGCGGGCTTTGTCTGATCTTCGGAGGGTTCCCGCGCGCCGCGTCCCGCGCGCTCCGGTCCACCGTCCCGCACATGTTCCCGTTCGGGCCGATGCCGCTCGACATCGCCCTATACCTCCTGGTTTTCGCAGTCGTGACCTGCTCGACCCACGCCTTTTTCGACGTCTTCACCGGCGCGGACAACGGCGGCCAGGTGGACGGGCTGGCCAATCAGAATGCGCTGGACCTGATCCTGGCTGCCGCGTCGATCGTGGTCTACCTGGCCACGATGTTCGCCGTGTACCTCATCGCACGGGTCGTTCGGCTGGGGCGGCTGATCGACCACCATCGCCACGTGGACCCGTATCGAACTGGCCGCTCGAATCCGGAAGACGCGCTGGAATGGGTACCCCCGGCCGGCCCGGCGGCGCCCGCATCGCGGTACGCCCGTCCCGTGTTGTACGGGGTATCCGTCGTCGTCGCTCTCGCGATGTCCGCCGCGGTGCAACTGCTGGAAGTAAGCCTCCAACCGGCGCCCCCGATGCAGTGGCTCGCCGGTCAGGCCTTTACCCCGCTTTGGGCGCTCCTCACCGCTTGGGCGCTGGCCTACTTGGATACCGGCACGCGTACTCTGGAGACGCGCTACGTTTCGATCGTTCCACCCGTCACGGCTCCGCAGGTCGCGCACGGTGACGCGACCACGTGAAGGGCCGGGATTTCCATCGGGGAGCGCAGGGAATTGGTACGTGGGACATATCAAGCGGTCGTCGGTCGAGGCGCCGTCCGGCTATGAGTAGGCCACGGACTCTTCGTCGCGCGGCCATAGCCTCGCTCATCGCGAGCGTCGTTCTATTGGCCGTGGTCCTGCCGCTCGTCGCGCCCATGGTCCGCGGCGCACAGCAGGGC
>JBARJD010000133.1:0-35781 GCA_049800095.1 Thermoplasmata archaeon
GTCCTGACCAAAGATGTAGCCGGAAAAGAGATACCGCCCGCCCGTCAGCCGGGCGAGCCCCGGCTCGACCCAGCTCCGCATGGCGGGAACGAGGATCTTGTAAGCCCAGAACCCGTAGATCACCGACGGAACCGCCGCCCCCAGGTCGACCGCGTAGGTCAGCGGATTCCGCAGGCGCACCGGGGCCATCTCGGAGAGGAAGATCGCGACCGCGAGGGCCACCGGGACGGCCAACAGCAGTGCGAGGGTGCTCGTGAGCAGGGTCCCCGCGATCGCGGGCAGCGCGCCGTAGATGTTGTGGTCCGGGTCCCAGGAGAGGCCGGTCAGGAAGCCGAGGCCGGACCGCCGGATCGATTCGCTCGCCTCGTTCACGAAGACAACGACGAGGGCGGCGACGAGGACGACGAGGGCCGCCGCGGCGGCGAACGTTCCGGCGTGGAACGTTCGGCCGAGCCAGCGCAGGAGCCGAACGCGCCGGCCGAGATGCTCCCCTCTCGGAACGCGGTGAGCAGCCGCGACGGAGATTGTGGGGCCCCTCCTCAGCTACAGGTGGGTACCCCAGCCCCGTTATAGGTGACGGTCCCAAGACCGGTCTGGTCGAGCTGTACGACGCTGTTCGGGAGCGGGGTATAGTAATTCTCGGCCGCGTCGTCCTGCCCGGTCGTGAGGACCCAGTGCAGCCACTGGAGCAGCACCTCGCTCTTCTGGAGGGAAGGGGTCCACCCCGAGTTCATCGACTGATAGACGAAGAAGTACGCGAAGGTGACGAGCGGGTAGTCGCCCCGGCCGGGGGAGTTGACCAGCGATACCCCGCTCCAGCTGGCGGTGACCGCCGGGAACGTGGTCGTTAGCGACACGTTGGTGATCGCCGATTCGGTATCCGCCAGATTCGGCAGCACGAAGACGCCCGCCGGATTCAGCACCTTGGCGTACTGCACGCCCGCGTTCAGCGTGTCCGTGAGATCGACGTAGCCCAAAGCGTAGGGCGTGGACTGGATCTCCGAGAGAACCCCTGAGTTCTTCGACTCGCCAATCGAGTTGGAGATGGCGGGCCAGATCGGGCTTTCGCCGGTGCCGGGTCCGGATGCCCACGCCGGGCTATCGTCCGATAGCATGTTCGTGAGCACGTACGTCGTGCCGGCCGCGTCCGCGCGATGGACCGCTAGGATGGTATCGTCGGGGAGGGTAATGCCCGAGTTGTTCGACACGATCGCGGGGTCGTTCCATTTCGTGATCGTCCCCATGTAGATGTCGGCGATCAGGGGCCCGGTGAGCTGCACCGGCTTGGTCAACCCGGGCAGGTTGTACACCATCGCGACCGCGCCGCCGATGATCGGGAGCGTGAGCATGGGACCCTTGAATTGAGCCGTTTGGGTCGCATTCGGTGGGTTGTCACTAGTAGCGAAGTCCACAGTCGGCGCCGCGATGGCTGTGAGGCCCGCGCCGGAGCCCGCATCGTTGTAGTTGACCTCGTTCGAGGTTTGGGAGTTGTACGCGCTCTGCCAAGCGCTCATGATCTCCAGGAGTAGGCCGGCGCCTTCTCCCTGCAGTGTCACACCGGTGGGACACGACGTAGTGGACGTCTTCGATCCGGGGATCAGCTTGAGTTGGTCCACCACGACCACCACCAGGATCAAGACGACCACGATGGCCAGGATGACGGCCACGGTCCGCGTCCGGGACTGGCGGCGCACCACCGGTCGGGCGGGGCTGGGTCCGGTCGCAGGCGTCCCGTCCGACGGGTCCGATGTGCTCATCGCGACCTCGCAGACACGGTGTTGACGCAACCTGCGATGGAGCGTGGACTCGCAGGCGTTACACGGTCGGACGGACGGTATTCACTCGGGCGGGAGGAGCTGGCCATGCCGCCTATGGAAATTTCGGGGCGTATAATCATTCGGGTCGTTTTGGCTTGTCCCATTAGTCCGATGCTTTATGTTGTCGGCTACCATAGAGACAGACCGTGCGGTCGGCGGCGGTGATCCGGGTCTCGCGGGAGGAGCATCGACGGCTCGTCTCGCTTTCGCGAGCGGTGGTGACTCGCCCGCGGGTCGCGTTTCGGGCGCGCATCGTGCTCCAAGCCTCCAGGGGATTCCGGAACCGGGAGATCGCCGAAGCGCTCGATACCAATCCGGGAACGGTGGCCCTATGGCGCCGTCGGTTCCTCGCCCAGCGGATCCCAGGGATCGAAAAGGACGCCCCCCGACCCGGTCGTCCTCCGGCCATACCGGCCTCTTCGATCCAGGCCATCGTCCGAGCGACACTAGAACGGAGGGCGCCCAACGGCGCCCCGTGGACGGCCCGAAGCCTCGCACGGGCTATGGGAGTGAGCAAGACTACGGTAGCGCGGGTCTGGCAAGCTCGACGTATTCGCCCCCAGGGACCCGGTCGCGCTGGGCCCTCCCGCCGGTCCGAGTTCGTGGACCGTGTGACCGACTTCGTAGGACTCTATCTCAACCCTCCCGAACGAGCGATGGCCTTCTGCGTCGACGAAAGCGCCCGAGCCGCCTCGCTCGACCGCCGGGAACGGGACGCGATCGCGGCGCTCCGGGAGCCGGACCGCGGAGCCCGGTTTCTGTCCTTCCTACAGGCCGTCGATCGCGAGACCCCGAAGGGGTTCGAGCTGCACCTCGTGCTGGACCGGCTGTTGGCCCCGACCTCGCCGACAGTGCAGCGCTGGCTGGTTCGGCATCCGAGGTTCCAGCTCCACTTCCTACCCGCCGACGCGAAGCGGCCCAACCTCATCGACCATTGGTTCGGGGAGTTCACCAAGAAACGCATCCGGGCGACCGCTTTCCCCAGCGTGACGCGGCTCCATCAGGCGATCCAGGCCCACCTGAGTGGTGGAGGATCGTTCTCGGTACCCTTCACCTGGACCGCCACCTCCGACGAGATACGGACCCGGGCCGGGGACCGCAGTATTCAATAGGATAATTGTGGGACGCTCTCGCCGAGAGCCCGGCCCACTCTCGTCGTTCGGAGGATCGTTGACGTCGCGGGACACCGCGATCCGGGAACGACCTCGACCCCGCTAAAGTGCCTCTCGCGACGCCGTGGGGAGCCTCCAGGCCGGACTCCTCGTCGGCCCACCCGGGCTAGAAAGTCTATTCGTCAACGAGTGCTCATGCGGGGCGTCATGCTGAAGGAGGGACTGGCCGAGCGAAAGGGGTTCGTCGTATGGCTGGAAGGCCTCTCGGGCTCCGGCAAGACCACGCTATCGCAAGGGCTGGCGACGCGACTCCGCGGCGCGGGCTGGAAGGTCGAGCTCCTGGACGGGGACGAAGTCCGGCGCATGTTCTCCCCGGAACTGGGGTTCACTCGGAAGGACCGCGAATTCCACGCCCGAAGGGTGAGCTACGTCGCCCGGATGCTCGCACGGAATGGGGTCGCGACCATCGTGGCGATGATCACGCCCTATGAGACATCCCGCCAAGCGGCTCGAGCGGATGTGGAGACCTCCTTCGAGGAGATCTGGCTTCGGTGTCCGCTGGAGATCTGCCAGGCCCGGGACCCGAAGGGGATCTATCATCGAGCCGCGGGGGGGGAGGTCCACCGGATGACCGGGTTGGATGACCCATTCGAAGAACCACTCAACCCCGATCTCACCGTAGATACGGCGAACGTACCGGTGGGGCAGTCTCTGGGGCAGATTCTCGAACATCTCGCCAATCGGGGGCTCATCCAACGAATGGCCCCGCCCGCCTGACCACCCAATGGGCTGACCGAGGCTTTACGAATCGCGGACGCGGCGGCCGGGAGGAGGGTTCCCCAGCACTTCCGCCCGGCAGGGAGGGTCCGGGTTATGGTTGAGCCGGGAACGCGTCGAACGAACGTCTATATAGGGCTATCCAGTACGGCGCTACTCCGGGTCTCGGTCTTGGCGCAGTGGGGGGGTTATACGTCTACGCAGCGGCGCAACGCGCCGTCGGAGACTTTCGCGTTGGACGTAGGCTCTTTTAGGATGGCGCAGACCCAAATCCAGTCAGCCCTCCCGAGACTTCGGCACGTCTCGGGCCTCCCGAGCGGAGCGAACCGAACGGAAGTAGGAGCCCAATGGTAGCCATCAAATCACGAACGGACGCCTCGTCCCTTTCGTTATACGTCATGGAAGAGGAGACCGGCGCTCCGGACGAGATTCCTATCGGGCCGGAGGGTAAAGGTTCGGTCAGACCGCCCGTCATGGCCGATTCGTTCGAAGCGGCGAACGCCGCGATCATCCTGCCGACCCTGAACGAGGAGTCTGGGATCTCTCAGACCCTCCTCGACATTCCGTTCGATCGGCTGGCACGGGCCGGGTGGCGCGTTCGACCCCTCGTGGTCGATGGCGGCTCGACGGACCGTACTCTCGACGTGGCGGCGGCGTGGGGCTTGCCCGTTCTTCATCAGAAGAGCCGCGGCAAGGGAGGGGCCGTCCTGGAAGCCCTTGAGTGGCTGGCCGACCGACACGTGCAGTACGCCGTCGTGCTCGACGCCGACGCGTCCTACCCGGGCGCATCGATCCTACCGGCCCTCGAGCTACTGGACGCCGGCAGCCACCTCGTGGTGGGGGTTCGACAGTCCGCCTCCGGACCTCCCCGGAATCCCCGGGACCTGGTGCATCGGGTCGGAAACGCTCTACTCAACTTTGTCGCCGGCGGGTTGAGCCGGTCCCGGATCCTGGACGTGTGCAGCGGCTTCTGGGGGGTGCAGGTCGAACGAGCGCAGGAGCTCAACCTCATCTCGCACGACTTCGGCATCGAGGCGGAGCTGTTCCTGAAGGGACAACGCGCCGGATGGACGATCCTCCAGATCCCGATCCCGTACCGCGAGCGGGTCGGGGAGGCGAAGCTCCACGCCGTGTCAGATGGGGTTCGAATCCTTCTGAGCATCATCCGATTCGGACACAAGTCGCTCCAGGCCGCTCCGCCCGCCACTTCGCTGGTCCCGGTCTTCATTCGGGACCTACTCGTCACTGCCTTGGTGGGCGGAGGAGACCTCGTCCTCGTCACCCCCCCTTCCCGGGAGAACGAGGCCCGCGCCGTGGCGTTCCTTCTCGAGCGAAGCGACATGCGACCCCGCGTGGTCGTTCGGCCGGAAATTCCCGAGGCCGCTTCCATCGCTGGGCCGAGCCCCCCTTCCCTCGCGGCGGGTAGGGTCGATATGGCGATGCCCCCTTCCCCCATCGAACCCCCCCTACCGGTAAACGGCTACGTAGGACCGATCATACGATTCGGTCAGGGCCGCCACGCGCTGTATGTGGACATGCCGGAGCTACGGGAAACCCCCGACACCGTCCGCCGAGGTCCGTCTGGGAGCAGCAGCTCGGCCCGGAGCGGAGCCTACATCGGCCGTCCCAATGCGCCCGGCGACCTGTTTGACCCGCTCCGCCTGTTGGCGGGCCGATTGAACTCCGACGCCCGCGATGTGCGGACGAACTTCTTGGTCGCGAATGGCCTGTCGGTGCAAGACGCGACCGAGGAACTGCACGAGGCGCGCGAGCCGGAACCGGTGCCCCCGCGGTCTCAGAGCCCCCCGCCACGGGGCCCGAAATCGAAGTTCGACTGGGGTCAGGCCCGGTCGTAACGCGCCGTTTCGGGGCGCGGCCGGGAACGGTTACTCGGCTTTGGCCGGATCGGCGGCCTCATGGGCCAGTCCTTGGGATATGGGGCATGCGCTCGTCCCTAGGCCCCGAGGGCGCGGGGGCGGGAACGGTTCGGCGCCGGTGAGCCAGCCGCGGAGTTGGTCGGTCACGGGGTCGAAATCCTCGAACGGGAAGAACGGGATACCCGACCGGGCGCAATAGTCCTTCAAGCGGCGGCGGGCGAAGACGATCTCCGCCACCTCCGCGGCGTACCGGTCCGTACTGCCGTCCCCGATGAACACGGTCGAGACCCCCGGCGTCGCGAAGCCGACGGTCACGTTCGCCTTGCAGATGCCGCATAGCCGACAGGTGGGATGGCCGTAGGGGTGGACCACCCGAAGTCGGGACTCGGCGTCGTGTTCGACCCCGTCCGCGAAGAGGGGGTAGGTGATCCCGTCGCGCGCGAGCAGCGGTCGGATGTAGAAGTCGAGGCCCCCCGACACGATCGCAGTGGGGACGGTGTACTCGCGGAGGAGGCCGAGCAGCCGGTCCGCCCCGCGCCGCAGGGGGACCTCCCGCACCACGAACTCGATCATCTCCGGGAGGCGGTCGGGGGGCAGGAGTGCGACCTGACGGGTCCAGGCCTCCCGCAACGTGATCTTGCCGGCGTGCAACTCCTCGTCGACCTCGTGGGCGACGCGGAGGCCGTCGGCGCAGAACTTTTCCACGAGCACGATCGCGACGTTCGGTTCCACCAGGGTCCCGTCGAAGTCGAGGAGGACCTGGAGCCGGGGACCGTTCCCGATGGGCGGGGGGCTTCCGATGCTCGTGGAACCGCCGACCGCGGACATGACCTCTGAAGACTCCCCCAACCACGGACGAAGCGAGAGATTTCCTGCACCGGGACTGGGAGCACGTCGCCTCGACCGGGACGACCGGCCTACGGCGCCGCCCGGGAACGGGCGGACGGTCCTTCCGGAGCCATTGCGTCGGACCCATTCGGGTGCGCGGGGGGAAGCCAGCCCTTGCGCTCGAGTTCGCCGAGGATGAACTCCCCAGACTCGCGGGCGGAGAGTCCCACGGCGTCCACGACGATGTCCGGCGCATCGGGAGGTTCGTAGGGGTCGTCGACGCCCGTCATGTCCTTGATCTCCCCGGCCCGAGCCCGTTTGTAGAGCCCCTTCACATCGCGTTGCTCGCAGACGCCCAGTGGCGTGTTGACGTAGACCTCGACAAACCGGCCGATCTCGGCCCGCGCTTTCGCCCGGGACGAGCGATAGGGAGAGATGAGTGCCACGACCGGTATGGCGCCGTTTCGCGCCAGGAGCTTCGCGACGAAGGCCACGCGACCGGCGTGGGTCTCACGGGATATCCGGTCGAAACCGAGGTCGGAGCTCAATCCCTTCCGGATCTCGTCCCCGTCGAGCAGGTCGGCGTACCAGCCGCGGGCCTGGAGCATCGGGGTAAGCTCCTTGGCGATCGTGGTCTTTCCGGCGCTCGGGAGGCCCGTCAGCCAAATGCAGAACCCCGTGGGTCGTTTCTCCATATCGACCACCTGTGGCTCGCGGGAGGAGCGCGCCCAGTTTATGGCCGTTTCGCTATGCGTAGATGGGCGCATTCGCGCCGTCATGGCCTTCGTGCCGGAAGAAGTCCCGTTATCGGCTCGCCGGGCCCACGCCCGTCCGCCCCGGTTGGGTTGGGCCCCCGTTTCCGGCAACGCCCCGTCGAACCCCGGCCCCGACGCAGCGGTGGCTATCGCCGCTCGCCGTCGGCGGGAACCGGCTTACTCGGTCAGGAGCACGTCGGGTTGCCGGAGGATCGCGGCCACCTCCGGTCGGAGGAGCTCGACCGGGAGTTCGCCTCCCTCACTGAGCGCCTTGCGGATCCGGGTCTGGCTCGTGTCGATCCGGTCGGACGGCGGATGCGCGCAGGTCTTCGAGCTGGCCATCCAGCCGCACGCCCGGCAAAAGAAGGACTCATCATACCGGAGCGGGATCACGCCGATGTCGTATTCGTCGAAGATGCGATGGGCCGCGGTCGGGGAGTAGAACCGGCCCACCCCGGCCTGGTCCCGTCCCACGATGTAGAGCCCGCAGCCGTAGTTCTTCCGAACGATCGCCAGGAAGAGCGCGGCTTTCGGGCCGGCGTAGCGCATCGAGATCGTGAGCGGGCTCATGATCACCCGGTCCGATGGGTAATAATGGGAGACGAGGGCTTCGTAGGCTTGAAGGATCACCTCGGGGCGATAGTCCCCCTTCTTGAGGCGTCCGACCACCGGATGGACGAACAGCCCATCCACGTCCTCGCGTTCCAGGGTCAGCCGCTGGATGTACTCGTGGGCCGTATGCGGCGGGTTCCGGCATTGGTACGCGGCCACGTTCTTCCACCCCTTTTGGGCGAAGGTCTCGCGGGCTTGGGCGGGCGTCAACTCGACCCGGCCGCCGGACCGCGGGAGCCGATTCACGAGGTCGACCGTACCGGCCAAGGCCTCGTCTCCGGCGGACGCCAAGTCCGCCACGTTCGGATGGGTTGGGTCGTCGGTCCCGTAGACCGATTGCGCCAAGGCCTTCTTGTCGTACCGGAAACGCTCGCTGACGTGAAGCAGGCCGATGAATCGGCGCCCCGCATCGACCAGCGCGACCTCCTCTCCGAGGCGAAGCCGGTCGGCCGTCTTCGGATCGACGTGGGTTGGGATCGGCAACAGGATAGGAATGGTCCACGGGAGGCCGCCCGGGAGTCGTCCCGTGCGGAGCACGGACTCCAGCATCGCCGAGTCCATGAATCCCTCGAGCGGGCTGTAGGCTCCGATTCCGATTTTTTCCAGGTCATAGACCTGGTCCACGAACGGAATCAACTGCGGGAGATCTTGGAGTTCCGCCTCGCGGCGCACCCGTTCGGCCTCGGGTAAGAATCGGTCGACGAGCTTCCCTCCGTGAGGTTTCGGTTGCATCCCGGTAATCCGCCCCGCCCGGAGCTCTCTCTCCCGCCCCGCGGCCGGGAGTCGCAGACGCATGGGCGGAAAGGCTTTTGGAGCGCCCGAGCCCACCCCGCCACGCGGTCAGAAGTCCAGTTTGGCGGCGGACCTCTTTGGAGTACAGTGCTGGGTGACCGATAGGATCTGATGAACGGGAAACAGGGCGGGAAGACGGAACTCCGGCCGTCCGAGTCACCTCGAGAGGTCTCGACACCGGTGTTAGTGTACGTCGTGGGACATCACAAATCCGGGTCCACTGTACTCGGGGCGCTGCTGTCCGGAAGCCCGGATATCTTCTTTGCCGGCGAACTGTACCGATTTCCCTCGCCAATCTGGGTCCCCGGGGACCCGAATCGGTACTGCTCCTGTGGCGCTCCCTCAATCAACTGTCCGTTCTGGTCGCACGTGCGGCAGGAATTCGAGCGGCAGCACCGTCTCGACGAGTTGCGCCGGGGCCAGCTCCGCTTCGAGCGCTGGCGAGACCTTCCGCGCACGCTGTTCGCCCGGGGGTCCCAGCGGCAAGAACTGCAACGTCACGCCGGCCGGATGGAAGACCTCGTGCGGATCATCGGCCAAGAGTCGGGGGCGCGCGTGATCGTGGAATCCGGCTTCGGGGCCCTTCGAGGAAGGGTCTATTCCGTGAAGAGGAACCCACCGTTTCGGGTCAAGTTTCTCCACCTAGTGCGGGACGGACGCGGGTTCATGTGGTCCGAGTCGCATCAAGAAAATACGCCCGAGGCCGGTGGACCGTGGGTGCGATTCCCCCCCATCGTCGTTGCCCGGTGGGTGGGGATGAACCTCCTCGGGACGGTGCTCTGCTCCCAGGATCGGGCGAACTACCTGCGGGTCCGGTACGAGGACCTCGTGGAGAATCCGCGGGCTACGCTCGAGCGCATCGGGCGATTTGTTGGAGTCGACCTGACGGAGGTCATAGCCCGAGTGGAAGCAAAGGACCCGATCCCCATGCGACACATCACGGCGGGCAATCGGAATCGTCTAGGCGGGTCCGTCGTCTTGAAGGCCGACCTGAGCTGGACCACCGGGTTGCCGCAATCGAGCCGCGCCCTATTCTGGCTCACCGGCGGTTGGCTCGCTCGGCTGTACGGCTATCGCCGGCGCGCCGACGCATGAGCTCCGCGTAGGATCAGAACGGCCCGTGGAATGTACCCGCGGGAGGCCCAAGGAGGGCAGGCCCCGGTCCTTTCGGAAGACCTCGTACGTTCCGTTCCCAGAAGGGGAGTAATAGGAGGAGTCCATACGCGGGGCGTGGAGGGGGCCCGGCGCCCGACTGTCATACTTCTGGCCGTGCTCCTCGCCTCGCTGCTGGCGCTTCCCCTCCTCAATTCACCGAGCCCTTCGGCGACCGTTGCCGTTTCTCCGCCCCGTGATGTACGATCCGACGTAGGCGCCGCTTCGCCGTCGCCGGGCGCGTTCGCCTTGGTGTCGACCTTCGAGGACCTGAAGCCCGACGGCTGGCGAGCTGCCCAAGGGACCTTCACGGTCCAGAGGCAGCCCAACTACGCCGGGGAGCCGGCTCTCGTCTCCTCTGCGGAGGACGGCCCCCAACTGGACGTCGCGACCCACAATGTCGTCGCCGGCCAGACGTTCCTTTCTCTGCAGGGCGTGATCCATCCCGGACCCGGGGCGACCGGGTTCATAGGTCTCGGAGCGCGCGGGAAGCCGGTCCTGCTGATCGGACTGGGCGCGGGACAGGTCTGGGCCGGCCCCTCCTTGGCGAGGCTTTCGGACCTCGGGCCCATCCCCATCGGTTCGGCCCAACCGAATGGGTGGACGTACGTGACGGCCAACATCTACCAAACGGACCCTTCGCACTCCGCGCCGGCGATGTGGGAGATGGACGTCTTCGTCGACCAAACAGCCGTGCCCATGGTCATGGGCTTCTCTGTCCCGGCCGCCGGAAAGTACACCGAGGCCCTTATCCTGACAACCCAGGGGCGGGTCGCGTACTCCGATTACATCCTCACGACGTACGAGATCGCCGAAGCCCTGAACGCTCAATTCGCCCCGAACCCGAGCGACGGCTACGGTCAAGGGTCCGGGGTCCTCGTTACGTTGCTCCCCCGTTTCAACATCCTGACCTCCACGATCCAGCTGGACAACTGGAACGTGCCTCGAACGGGCATACTGAGCGTCCAGATCGACGCGATGAACCCGGGGGGTGCGAACTATCCCTCCTGTCACGGGTTCTACCAGCTCGGAGTCGACCTGGACCCCCAGGGCCACATCGCACCGTGGTACGTCCCGAAGAATTGCAATCCGTTCTATTTCCAGGAGAGCCAGATCGGGGTCGTCAGCTCCGGATTCGTATCGCCGCCGGACACCGTCCTGTCGTTGACGATTGCGCGCGTTCCGTCGGAGGGCGAGATGGTCTTCACGTTGGTCGACCACAATGTCCGCGCTCCGGATGCGGTCTGGTCGGCCGCCATCCCGTACACCGGGCCGGCGTTCGTCGCGGCGTACACCCAGATCGAGTGGCAGGCCACGTCGCGGGTCCCGGTTTCCCAATATTTCTTCAACGGCTCGTTCGCCCACCTCCGGATCTCCGGCCAGAACCTCAGTGCTCCGGTCCGACTGGGACCGGAGTACATGATCCCGTTCGCCGTCGGAGTGCCTCCGAGCTGGAACTTCTTCTACTACAACCGTTCCGACGCGGGCTACTCCCAGGTGGGCTGAGTCCCCGGCGACCGGGCGCTCCCCAGACGGGGGCCCGAGCCGCCCCCGGGGTCTCGGCGGACCGTAGGCGACCGCCGAAGCCTAGGTCGCCGTGAACGTGACCGTGACGTCCACGACGGCGCCGTCGACGGTCAGTGGGTTGGTCGGGTTCGAGGTCTCGCTGTGACCCGCGGCGGCGATCGTGAACGCGTAGGTCCCGTTGCCGAGGTCGAGCGAGATCGATTTGCCGGTGGTCGATTTCTTTTTGCCGTCGATCGTTACCGACCACGTCGTGCCCTTCGCGAGGCCGGACTCGGTGAACTTCACCGCGTACGTGACCGGCTTCCAGTGTATCGTGACGGTCGCCGGGCTCGCCCCGCTCACGGTCACCGTGCCGGTATACGACCCAGTGGTGATGTGGTTGCCAGCAATCGGCGTCACCGAGTAGCTGTAGTCACCGTTCCCCTCGCTGAACGCGACCTTCTTCGTGGTCGAGCACGCCGCCTGCGGGCCCGGGGTCAGGGTCACGCACCAGCTCGTACTGAGCGGGAGCCCGGACTCGGAGAACGTGATCGTATAGTCCGAGTCCGTGAACTTGACCGTGCGGCTCACCGGGCCGCCCGCGATCGATAGGCTCCCGGCGGCCGGTGTCGATTTGTGCGTCGTCACGGGATCGACGGTGAAGGAGTACGTCCCGTTGCTCAGTGCGAAGACGATCTTGGCCGACGCCGAGCTCAATTCGAGGCTGCCCACCGTGACCGCCCACGACGTACCGGACGCGAGCCCGGCCTCAGTGAATGTGGCCTTGTAGGTGACCGCCGAGTAGACGAGCGTCGGTTCGGTCTCGGAGCTGCCGCTCACGGAGACGCTCCCCGCATACGGGAGGGTCGTCTGGTGCCACCCGGCCGTCCCCGTGACCGAGTAGGCAATCGTGCCGTTCGCGGCCGCAAAAGTGAGAGTGTCCGTGCCCCCGTCGGTCGTGAGGTGCTGCGCCCCGGAGTTCACGGTCACGGTCCACGTGAGTCCGGACGGGAGGTTGCTCTCCACGAACTCGAGCGCGTACGTAACCTGCGTGTAGGTCAGGCTCAACGCTAGCCCGGCGCCCGCGATCGTCTCCGTGCCCGTGTAGGGCACCGTGCTCTGGTGATACCCTGAGATACCTTGGATCGAGTACCCGTAGGTCCCGTTGGGTTCGGCAGTGAACGTCTGCGTATCGGTGCCGCCGTCAGTGGTGAGCCCCTCCATGACGCCGTTGAAGGTCACGGTCCACGTGCGGCCCGAAGGCAGTCCGGTCTCAGAGAAGGAAACCGGGTACGTCGACCGGCTGTACACGAGCGTCACGAGGTAGCCATTCCCCGTGCCGTCGATCGGCCCGTTCCCTCCGATGACCTTCAGCTTCCCGCTGGCTGCTAGCGTGGTCTCGTGCCAGCCGGAGATGCTGGCAATGCTGTAACTGTAGGTCCCGTTCCCGAGGCCGGTCCATGTGAGGCTATCGAGCGACCCATCCGTGGTGAGCTGACCCGCCACGCCTCCGACGGTGATCTCCCACGCCTGCCCGGAGGGCAATGTCGATTCGCTTAACGTTACTTCGTACGTGACCGCGATGTAGGTGAGAACGACCGCGAAGCCGTTCCCGGTACCGTCGATCGCTCCGGACCCCCCATTCACCGGGATCGACCCGCTGTAGGCCAGGTTCGGCTGATGCCATCCTGGCACGTCGGAGATCGTGTAGGGATACGTGCCGTTCGTGAGATCGGTCCACGTGAGCGTATCGGTCCCTCCGTCGCTGGTGAGGCCCATTGTCGTACCGTTCAGAGTGACACTCCATGGGAGCCCGGAGGGCAATCCCGACTCCGAAACCGTGGCGGTGTACTCGACCGGCAGGAAGGCGATGCTCTCGGCTAGGGCGGTTCCGTCGACATTCAGCGTGCTGCTGTACGGGAGCGTGGTCTGATGAAATCCCGGGACATCCGCGATCGAGTAAGCGTAGGTGCCGTTCGGTACGGGGGCAAAGACGAGCGGGTTGCCGGACATCGTGGGACCTGTCATCGTGACGCCGTCGAACGTCACCGACCAGTCCGTTTCAGCTCCGGTCAGGAGGCCGGTCTTCGTGAACTCTACCGGGAAGGTCACGAGCGTGAACACGATAGATTGCGTTTGCGAGGTGCCATCCACGAAGATACTCGGAAAGGACGTTGGGGGGGCCCAGGAGCTGTCCAAGTCGGTCGCCGAGAAAGTGTAAGACCCGTCGTCCAGAGTGACCGTTTGGTCGGTTCCACCAGAGCTCGAGACCGTTGCGGTCATCGTTGGGTGGCCCAAGACCTGCACCGACCAGGTGGTTCCGATGGGGAGTCCGGACTCCGAGAAGTTCACGTCGGCGGAGAAGGGCAGGCTATTCCAAAAGTGAACGAGGACTGTGCTCTGGTTCCGGATTGTGATGTAGGCCGGGCCGGTCGAGACGGCGGAGCTCGCCCAAGTCGTCACGCAGCCGGTCGACGCGCATCCCGGGCCCCAATTCTGAGAGATGTTCTGAATCTCCCAGTCCGTGGGGAGGGACGGCACAAGCGAGGAGACGCTCAGATTGAGCCAACCCCGGGGTTGAGCATTAGCGAGCAAGAGGGTTCGATCGTGGGTCCCGTTCTCGCCCAGGACAGCGTACGTGTGAGCATTCCCTCCCGCCGTGAAATTGACTTGATGGAGTTGCTCGAGGTCCATCTGGGAAAGAAGGTCGGCGTACAGCCAGTAGGTCGGGGATCGAATCCCGGTGGTCGAGTTCACGAGGCAATCGGGCGTCTGACAGTCGAAGTGGAAGAACGTGAACTGAGGGTCCCCGTATGTTAGCGCTTGAGCGACGACGGCGGAGGTGAAGACGGAGTCCGTATAGCTGGTCACCCACGGCCCGCACGAGGTAGACCCGTGCGCGGATCCCATATTGAACTCCTGGATGTACACGGGTACGCCCGAAGTGTCGTTGGCCGCTGAAGCGTTGTACAAGAGTTGGGTCGCGGTCAGGTTCGAAGGCGAAAGAAGCTGGGACAGCGACGCCGTGCCGACTTTCCCGTTCAAGGTGCATTTGCCATCCGGGTACGAGTGGAAGGAGACGGCCGTGTCGTTGGGAACGGCCGACGTGACCGCGTTCGTGAAACTACCGATGTTGGCTATGGGGGAGTCCGACTCCAGCCCGATGATGCAGGTTCCTGGCCCATCGATCGAGCGCAGTGTGTCTGTGTAGTTCAACGCGACTTGGGCGAATTGAGCTGCGGTGGGCACTCGATTATCGCTAGACTTCCACGCCGTCCACGGGATGTTGAAATGGGTCCACGCTTCCGGTTCGTTCCCAATGGCCCAACAGTTCGGTTGCCACCCGGTCGTGCTCTGGAGCCAGTTCACTTCGTACGCGAGCGTCGAGACCGAGTTGATCTCGGCGGGAACGCCGAGAATACAGTAGTAGCGGGGAGACGAGAGACACAGGTCGGCGTAGTCGCTGACGTTGTTGTGGAAGGAGTAACAGACCGAGGTGTCGTTATAGAAGCACCCCGAGGACCAGTTTTCCTCATCGATCCAGGTCGCCCCGTAACGTAGCTCCGTGAACGGCGAGGCGTTCAGAAAGCCCAGCAGCGAAGGGGTGTCGGGGTCCGGATTGCCCCCCTCGACGGAGACTCCCCAGAACTGGGCTCCCGGGCTCGCCAGCGGAATGTTGCTGACGTTGATCGTCGTGAAATTCATCGGCTCGGATAACCCCGCGATGCCAGAGTTGGGCGAGATGACGAGACCCGAGGAGGAGGCGTGTACGTTGAGCAAGCCCAGCACGAGGAACGCCACGGCCAGACCGAAGACACTCGCCCCCAGCGACCGTTGGCCCGAGGGCGTTTGGGCAGGGATGCGTAGCATCTCGGACATTCAGACGTTCCCGGATCGATCGACCCGGGTGGGGGAGCCTCCTTGGCACCCTCTTCGGTGGGGACCGACTCGGCGGAACCGAACTTGGGGGGGATATACGTATCGCATCCGGAGGGGGGTGTCCAAATTGATGGCTGGGGATGGCACCAGCTCGAGCGACGGATTCGGCCCTTCGAAATCGCCCGCGGTGAGCCGTACGGGCGCCTCGAGAAGTTCCGGACGATAACGAGTGGAGTGCGGGCCGCCGCGCGCCGACTAGTTTGCGCCGGCGGCCGCCTGGTAAGCCTCGAGGGTGTGCTTGGCCGCCTGCTGCCAGGTGAACTTCTCCGCCACGAGCGCCCGCCCCTGTCGACCTAGCCGGTCGTGGAGATCCCGATCGCGGAGCAACCGGATCACGCCCTCCGCGAGTGCCGGAGCCGAGCCGGTCGGTGAGATGAGGCCGGTCGACTCGTGCAACACGACCTCCGGAATCCCGCCCACCGGGCTCGCGACGACCGGAACCCCCGAAGCAAGTGATTCGAGCACACGGATCGGGAAATTGTCGTAGAATGTCGGAACCACCACCACATCCGAGGAGGCGTAAATCGTCGGGAGCCGGTCGTACGGCTGATGGCCCAGGAACCGGACCCGGTCCAGCAGAGCGGGTGGCAACGGAAGGACCCGTTGAAAATCGTCCAGCTTCCTCCCGGTGATGACGAACACAGTGTCGGGTACCTCGGCCAGAACCAGGGGGATGGCCTTCGCGAGGACGGCTGACCCCCGGATCATCGTCAATCGGCTCGGGAACAACACCACGTGCCGCACGCCCGGGCCCTTGAGGAGCTCCTCCTCTCGGAGGTCGGGGCGGAAAATCTGCGGGTTGACGCCACAGTGCGCCACGCGGATCCGGTTCGATGCAATCCCAAGTGCCAACAGCTGCTCGCGCGTCCAGCCCGAGACTGCAATGTACTGGTCCCGCCGTCGAGCCAGTACCGACCACTCGGCCGCGGCCAGGAACGGTCCCAAAGCCACCTGATACTGGTCGGCCGTGTCCCGATCTCCGCCCTCGAGGTCTGCCTCGCGGATCCCATCTCGCTGGCCCGCAATGGTGCTGTGGACCGTCCGGACGGTCGGTGGCTTCGGATTGAGCGCTCCGGAGAGCAGGTCCGGCATGTGGGCGTGCTGGGAGTGAACCAGGTCGAACCGCTCCGCTCGCTCCAGGGCAGGGAACCGCCGCAGGAGAGCCGTCTGGAACCGCGCGTTATAGACGAACGAATCCCGGGACTCCGAGATCACCCTCGCTTGGACTTTGTGGTCGAAATAGGCCTCGATCTCCTCCGCTCCGTACGTTTCAGCGCCCTCCCATCGCCGGGGCGACACAACCACGATCTCGACACGCTGGGACAGCTCGCGGATCAAGCCGATACAGTAACTGCCGACCCCCCCACGATTGGGGAGCAATTCCGGCGCGAGAAA
Organism: Thermoplasmata archaeon; assembly: GCA_049800095.1. Taxonomy (GTDB): domain Archaea; phylum Thermoplasmatota; class Thermoplasmata; order Lutacidiplasmatales; family UBA184; genus JAKIWV01. Next base: position 16,563 of record JBARJD010000133.1, read on the forward strand.
GCAGACCTTCACGAATCGGGTCCCAGGACGCGTCGGGCTCGCGATGGACGGGGGTGCATTGGCCGGCTCTCCCTCAGCTCGGTGGAGCCTGTTCTTGAATCATCCGGCGAACGCCCTCGTCCAGCGAAACCTGCGGTTTCCAACCGGGGGGCACATTCCCCGGAGAAATGTCCGCGAAGTTGATCGGGAAGTCGCCGGCGCGGGGGCCGGAGAACCGGAATGTCGTATCCGGGCGCCCGGCCATCCGGGCGACGCGCGTAGCGAGCTCCTTGATGGTGATCGTCGTGCCCGAGCCCGCATTGAACAAGGATCCGGAGGGAGCCGACAGCGCGGCTTCGATCAACCGCAACAGGTCCGAAATGTAGAGGAAGTCGCGCGACTCGTTCCCGGTTCCCTGCAGCAGGAGTTCGCCTTCGTGGGAGCGAAGCTTCAGGATCAGGTCCGGAATGACGTACGAACGGCTGCACCCTTCTCCATAGATATTGAACAACCGGAGCACCACGTGGTCCTTCGCGTACCCCCGAACGGCGAGCTCGCCGCCGCCTTTCGAGAGCCCGTACAGATTCGTGGGAGCGACCGGCGCGGTGATCGGTGTCGGGAGAAGCTCGGGCTTGCCGTACACCGCGGCGGTCGAGAAGAAGACGATCCGCGCCCCGACATCCGTCGCCGCCTCAGCCATGTTTACCGTGCCCTGCAGATTGGTCTTCCAGCAGGTCTCGGGCTCGGCTTCGCACTTCGGAACGGAGGCCAGGGCGGCGAGATGCAGGATCGCTTGAGGACGGGTGGACGAGACCATCGAACGGACGGCGGTCGGGTCGGACACGTCGAGCGCAAGGACGCCTTCGCCCACGGCGAGGTCGGTTGCGGTGACGTCGTGGCCACGCGAGGCAAAGTACCGAACGCAATGGGCCCCGATGAACCCTGCAGCGCCCGTGATCAGCAGCTTCATCGCGGGCACTCCGACCATTCATCACGCATGAATTCTCGCCTCACCGCGGGCATATCACTCCCTTAGGGCGGTTCTAAGCCTTTTGGCTCTGTCAAAGAGCCCTCCTCGGGGGACCTTTGGGCCCGTCGAGCGCTCGACCGGGCCGGCGGGCGAGTCGAAAAAGGCACTCCGCGGGCGGGTCGACAACAAGCCATAGAACGGTTAGTGTCGCAGGCGAGTAACCCACGGGTCCGGGGCCCCAGTCTGCCTATTTCGCCGCGGCGATCGTTTGCTCGTAGAGCGCAAGATACGCTCTTGCCGCTGCATCGAGACTGAAGCGCTGCTCGACGAGGGCTCGCGCGCGTCCACCCATCGCACGACGCACCGAACCGTCCGCCACTAATCGCGCCACGGCCTGGCGTAACTCGTCCGTCGTGCGGTACAGGGCGCCGGTTTCTCGAGTCAAGACCTGTTGATGCGCCGGAATGTCCGACGCTACGACCGGCAACGCGGCCGCCATGGCCTCGAGCACGGAGTTCGGCATCCCCTCGAGCCGGGAGGGAAACACGAACACGTCCGTCGCCTCTAGGAACCTCGGGATTTTCTCCATCGGGACTTCGCCGACGCTATGGACCCGGGAAAGCACGTCGGAGAATTCGGCGCACAACCGCCGGTAGTACTGGTCCCCGTAGTAGGGCTCCGAGGTGGTTCCGACCAGGAGAACGTGGTATGTCGGTTCGTTTCGAAGGAGGCCGAAGAGGTCTTCGAGATTCTTCCGGGGGACGATCTTGCCGGTGAACGTGAGGAGCGGTGCGCCGAGCGGCAGTCCCAGTTCTGTCCGGGCGGCGTCCACACGCGGCGAGGCGGCAAAACGGGAGGTGTCGACACCGTTCGGGATGCAGACCGCTTTCCCACGGGGAAACGTGGATACGAGGTGCTCCGCGTTGACCACGACCGTCGTGTCGGAGTAAACCCAGGGGTTCGTGAGTCTCATCCAGGTCCGGCCAGCCCACCGATACCGGCTGCCAAAGTCGTCGACCGGATGGGCACCGACCCGGACGACGATCGGGTGGGCTCGGGCGAGCCGAGCCGCGGGGAGCGCGTAGTAGAAGTCGTACGCTTGGACGAGATCGTACGACCGCATCCGGTCCCGAATCGCACGCCGCAACCGGAATATCCCACCCGGGAACGTCAGGGGGCCGACGACCTCGATACCTTCCTCCAGATCGATCGACGGTCCGTCGCCGCGGGCCGAAAGGCAGAGGAGGTGTCCGTCGACCTTCTTGCGCAATACCCGAAACAATTGGAGGGTCTGGACGACCTGCCCTCCCCCCTTGTCCAGGTGCGCGATGGCGAATAGGACCCGCATCCGATGGTCTGCTTTCCTCCGCCTGAACGTCGCGGACCGAAGGCCGCGCCGAGTCCCGTCTCGCATTTGGCTCCTTCGCCCCGGCGACCGACGGGGCGGGGCTTCCCTGCGAAATAGACCTCCGAGCCGGGCACGTTTCCTGACCGATGGGGCTTAAGAACCACCATTCCTCCGCGGCCAACGTGCCAGCGGACGTCGTGACCGGGGCGGCAGGGTTCGTCGGGAGTCACCTCGTCGGGCGCCTTCTGTCGGAGGGGCAGTCGGTCGTCGGTATCGACTCCTTCGACGATTACTATGCTCGACCCGCGAAAGAGCGAAATCTGGCCGAAGTCCGTCGGAACCCGAACTTTCGGTTCGTGGAACAAGATCTGCTCGGGTTCGACCCGTCGACCGTATGGGAGCCGGGATGCCGGATCTTCCACTTGGCGGCGCAGCCGGGGGTCCGGGGCAGCTGGGGTACCCAGTTCGAGCGGTACCTGCGGAACAACGTCCTGGTCACGCAGCATCTCCTCGAGGCCTCTGTTCGGGTGCGACCGGCCCGGTTCGTATACGCAAGTTCCTCGTCGATCTACGGGGAGCAGCCCGCCGGCCCGACCCCCGAGAGCGCCACCCCGAATCCGGTCTCCCCGTATGGCATGACGAAGCTCGCCGGAGAGCATCTCGTTCGGCTCTATGCCCAGGCGCACGGACTCTCGACCGCGTCCCTTCGGTTCTTCACGGTCTACGGGCCCGGCCAGCGGCCAGACATGGCCTTCAATCGGTTCATCGAAGCGACTCGTTCCGGAAAGGCGATTACATTGTACGGGGACGGTCGTCAGACGCGGGACTTCACCTTCGTAGACGACATCGTCGAGGGGCTGGTAGCGGCGGGTCGCACGACCGGCGCCGAGGGTGCCTTCAACCTCGGCGGGGGAACTCCGGCCCCGCTGACGGAGGTGCTGAGAATTCTCCAGGAACTCGCTGGACACCCCATCGCCATCCGCCCCGGGGAGGCCCCGCCGGGCGATCCGCGCGCGACCTGGGCGGATACGCGCCGTGCCCAGGAGATATTGCATTTTCACCCGCGAGTTTCGCTCACAGAGGGCCTGCGCTACCAATGGGAGTGGCAGACGGGCCCCGACGCCCACGAAGGCGACCGTCGCGTCAAAAACTGAACGGCCTCTCTCGAATACGATGCGTACATATACTGCATCGGTGTACGGCGGTTTCCCGGGCAAATGGCGACGGCCGAAGCAGCAGGCCCCTTGGTAACAAGGGGCCGTGGCACTCGATTCCGGGTCGCCGAGCGCCGGTGGCGTCTCACGGGCACGCTGGTGGTTGGGATTGTCGCCATCATGCTGTTGGAAGGGGTTCCGGGGGCGATGGCCGCCGTTCCTTCGGTCGCCATTCCGGCCAGCGCGATTGAACCGTCGCCCGCGGCCGGTGAGAATTCGACGGCGGCCGCGGATCTGGCGGCGGCGAGAGCCTCGCTCGCGGACGGGGATGGTCCGGCGGCCGGACCGGCGACCTGCACCAACGGATCGGCAGTCCAAAATGGTTCCTGCGCGTCCGAGCTCAAGTGGGAGTCGGTCATGAGCCCCGGCCCGCGCCTAGGGCCCGCTATGGCCTACGACGCCGTCGACCAGTACGTCGTTCTGTTCGGCGGGTACAACGGGTCGGCCTACCTGGGCGACACGTGGGAGTTCTTCCACAACAATTGGGTCGAGCTCACGCCCCCCGATAGCCCCTCGCCCCGCGACAATACGACGATGGCGTGGGATGCCGCCGACGGCTATCTGGTCCTCTTCGGCGGATACGACGGCAACGTCCTCGGGGACACTTGGACCTTCGTGGGAGGGTTGTGGCACCAGCTGAGCCCGACCACGAACCCTTCGCCGCGGCAGGGCGCAACGATGAGCTACGACGGGACGACCGCGCAGGTCGTCCTCTTCGGCGGGCGTTCGGGATCGACCGTGCTCGGAGATACCTGGACCTTCGCCCGAGGGGACTGGACCCAGATATTTCCCTCGACGCCCCCCAGCGCCCGATGGGGGAGCGCTTCGACGTTCGACTCCGGGGAGGGGGTCCTCCTCCTCTTCGGCGGGTTCACGGGATCGACGTATCTCGGCGACACGTGGGAGTTTGCCGGCGGCCAGTGGACCCGTCTTTCTCCTTCGACCTCACCTTCCGCGCGTTTCGAGGCAGGATTGGCCTACGACAATGCCACGGGGAAAGCCCTGCTCTTCGGGGGAGCGAGCTGTGCCGGTGCGACGTGCACGGCGGACGGGGACACTTGGAGCTACGCCGGCGGGACTTGGAGCCTGATCGTCCCGGCCCCGGGCGTCCAGACCCCCGGCCTCAAGTACCTTCCGTATGGGGCGCCGGCGGCCCGCCAGTCGTTCGGAATGACGTACGACGCGGCGAACCGCACAGTGGCCCTCTTCGGCGGCATGGTCGACGGCGACCCCCTCGGGAACGTGGGGATCCAGAGCTTCGGCCCCGCGGACACCTGGACATTCACACCCCCCACTGCAAATTCCACCGGCGGATGGGACCAGGTCCAATCCGAATCGGAGTGGGACTGGGCGCAGCTGCCCGGACGCGTCGGCGCCGGCTTCGCGTGGGACCCGACAGTCACGTACTGCAGCGGTGGGAGAGTGTGCACCCGCCAAGGCTACGCGGTCGCGTTCGGGGGCTCGACGGGCTACGGCCCCAACGGGGAGACGTGGGTCTTCCTCACGTACCCGACGGGGGCCTGGGCGGAGATTTTTCCGGCGCTCTCGCCATCGGCCCGCTCGTACGAGTCCATGGCGTTCGACGCTCGCGATAACTACGTCGTCCTCTTCGGCGGCATGAGTGCCACCGGGACGCCGCTCGGGGACACCTGGAAGTTCCAGAATGGGAACTGGACCGAGCTCTCTCCCAAGACCGCCCCCTCACCGCGCTACGGGGCGATGATGACGTACGAAAACACCTCGGGTGGGTACCTGCTCCTGTTCGGAGGGACCAACGGAAGCGCGTACTTCTCTGACACCTGGGAGTTCCAGGGCGGTCAGTGGACTCCGATCATCGACGTCTGGGGGACGCCGATCCCGACGGCCCGAGCGTTCGGTGGCCTCTCGTGGGACAACGCCGCTGGCTACGCGGTGCTCTTCGGCGGGACGACGGGCCGCGCCGCTCTTGGTGACACCTGGAAGTTTTTGGACGGCATTTGGGTTCAGATCGACACGGGGAGCGCGAGCCCGCCGCCGGAATGGGGGATGTCGATGGTCCTCGACACCAAGACCAGCGGCTCGGCGGCCAACAGCGTCTTCCTCTTCGGAGGCTGCGCCTACGCGACCTTCAACCCGATGGCTCCCAGTTGCCCTAGTGTCGACACGCTCGGCGGCGCCTGGCAGTTCAATTCCTCGTGGAAACCCATCAGCGCGCTGTCCCGGGAGACCGCGGTCCCCGCCTCCCCGCCGGCCCGCTTCCTCGCCGCGTCGATCGACGACCCGAACGCGCCGTCCAACGTGGTCCTGATCGTGGGCGGCATGGCGTCGACCGGGCTTCTCCTCACCGACCGTTGGGATTTCCAGTCCAAGATCTGGAATCCATGGGCCCCGCCCATCGAGCCCTCGGCGCGGTACGGCTCGATCGTCGACTACGACTACGGGAGCCTAGATGTCCTCGTGTTCGGCGGGGTCGGGGTCACGCCGAGCGGCAAGGTGGGCTACCTTGACGACACGTGGCTGTGGGATCCCAAGGTGTGGGGTGAGGCGAACTCCGTGTTCAACCCGTCGCCCCGCGCCTTCGGCGCGGCCGCTTACTTCGGGCTCTGCCCAGCGAAAGTGAAGCTGGAATGCCAACCCTCGGCCGGATCGCTCACGCTCAACTACACCGTGATGTTTGGGGGATACGGGCCGACGGGATACCTCGGGGACACGTGGGAGTGGAAGGGAACCCCGGGGCACGGGGAGTGGACGCAGCTGTACCCCACGACGCCGCCGCCGGTCCGGGCGAATGAGTCGATGGTGTACGATGCGGCCACCAACCAGATTGTGATGTTCGGGGGCCAGAATGCCGGGGGGTACCTCGGAGACACCTGGGTATTCACCACGGCCGGGCAGTGGAAGGAACTCAACATCGCCGGACCGTCCCCTCGGGCCAGCGCCGCGATGGTCTACGACTCGGAGGGTAACTGTGCCTACGGCACTGCGACCTGCGGCATGTTACACGGCTACGTCGTCCTCTTCGGAGGCAAGGGCCCTTCGGGTGCGCTCGCTGACACGTGGGAATTCACGGGGACCGAGTGGGTCCAGCTCCACCCTACGACCTCGCCGTCGGCCCGCTACGGGGCCGGGATCGTCGACACCCCCCGGCCGAACAACACGGTACCATCGATCGCCCAGCCCCAGGTCGTCATGCTGGTCGCTGGCACCGATGGGACGCATTACTACAACGACACGTGGTTCTTCGTCGGGGGGGAGTGGATTAACGCGACCAAGCCCTACTCGGATCTGGTGCAGGTCGCCTACGCGGCTGTCCAGACTGACATCGACAACGGGCACCCGCTGATCTTCGGTGGGGTCAACGCGGGCGGGATCTCCCGGCAGTTCTGGGAGTACAAACTTGGGTCGTAGCGGCGGCCGTTGGACGACCGGGAGGGCGGCTCGCGGGCCCCTCTGCGCAGGGTCTCCGGCAGACGGGTTTTCCGCGAACCGCCCCGAGTGCCTGTGCGCGTGATCGCCGAGGTGACCCCGGTTCTCCGGCATTCGCTGTCGCGAACCGAAGCGGGGCAGGGGGCCGACCCCCCCTTCGTTCTCCGGCCCGATGGGCCGGCGCGGCCCGGAGAAGGCCGGTGATGGTACCCCCGGTTCGGGTCCCTAGGCGGATTTCACACCCGTCGACGACGGTTTCGCAGCCGCTGCCAGCAGAGGTAATGTACCACCAAGGATGGAACCCGGGATCAGTGGCCTACACGCCAATGTCGCGCAGGAGTCGCCGGGTTGGCATTGGAAGCGTGGCGGTCGTCCTCCTCCTCGCGGGGCTCGGCCTGCTCCCCGCCGGAGCGGGTGGATCGTTTCCTGGGCCGTCTCGGCCGTCCGTCCACGCGGGGGGAATCGAACCAGGTGGATCGGGCCCCGCTCAGGCGATGCTGCAGCAGGCCGCCTCCTCCCTCGAACGCGGGGATGGCCCTTCCGGAGGTGTGCCGGGGAGGTGCGATGCCACCGATGGCGGTGAGATGACGTGTCAAGGGTCCCCCGGCTCGACCGGTACCGGGACCGGCTCGGTCGCTCGAGCGGACCCGGGAAACGCCTCCCCGCGATGGTTCAACGTGACCGCCAACATCTCCGCCCACTCGAGCAGCGGTCTGCCTTCCGTCTACTCGTTCGGCCGAATGGCCTATGACCCGCTGCTCACCGAGCTCGTCCTCTTCGACGGCTGCCCTTTCGCCGGCTCCGGTTGCCCCGATGCCAACCAGACGTGGACCTACAACGGCATCAGCTGGACCAACTGGACACGCAGCCTCCCGACCGCCCCGTCGCCTCGGATCCTGGCCGGAATGGACTACGACCCGGCGTTCGGGGGCGTCGTGCTGTTCGGAGGCACCGAATACAGCAACTCCAACTGGGTTTCCTTCAACGACACGTGGCTGTTCAACGGCACGAGTACTTCACCGAGGTGGACCAACGTCACCACGACCGTAGGGTACCCCCATCAACCCGGCGGCGGAGCGGTGAGTTGGACGTGGGGTGCTCTGGCGTTCGATCCCGCGCTCAACGAGCTCGTGGCCGTGGACGGATGTTCCGACCTAGCACTCAACGGTTGCTCGTCGGTGTGGGAGGACACTTGGTACCTGAACTACACGACCGGCTGGTCGGTCGCCTCGGGACCCGGGGGCTCGTCCACCCACCTCTTTGGCTCGTCCGCCGCGTACGACGCGTCGGACGAGGACCTGGTCCTCTTCGGGGGGTATGACATGGGGGAGGCCGCCGCCTCCAATCTGACGTACCTCCTGACTCCGACAGATGCGTGGAACAATGTCACCTCCGACGACGCGGGTTGCGTCAGTGCGACGTGTTACACCCCCCCGGCGCGGGAGGATAGCGCGATGACGTGGGACGGCCAGCTCCAGGCCATCCTCCTGACCGCAGGTCTCAACCCCGGCACGTCCACCTGGTTCAACGACAGCTGGCTCTTCTCCAACGGAACCTGGTTGCCGGCCAGCGTCACGGGACTGCCGGCGCCCGCGGGCTACGACCCGGTGGCCGAACCGGCGATGCCCGAGACGAGCGCACCGCTCGCCCCAATCGTCATCGGCGGATCCGGCGCTTGCTCATCCGGCTGCGCCACCAACGAATGGGTCTACGAGGTGCCGCCCGAACCCACCCTGACGGTGACCCCGAGCATCGCCGATGCCCAGATGCCGATCGGCTTCAACTCCACGTTGACGCCCGGGACCAGTAGCGGCATCGCCGGGAACTGGAACGTCTCGTTCGGCGACGGCTTCTCCAGCGTACCCGGCCGGGCCAGGGGAGTGAACACCTCGGTGCCCCTCTCCTACGATGTCAACCATTCGTACGCCAGCCCCGGAACATTTCAGCCCACCACGAGCTGGGTGGACTTCTATTACATCGTGGGCGCCTATTCCCCTCCCTCGGTGTTCCTGAACCCGGTGATCGAGACGACGATCGACGCCTCGGCCGAGACGATCATCGTCGGAAGCACGGTTACGTTCTCGACGAACCCAACGGGCGGCACTCCCCCGTACACGTACTCCTGGTCGTTCGGCAATGGCAACAACAGTACCGCGGAGGACCCCCCGGCGCAGCTCTACTCGACGGTGGGGTTCCCCAAGATCACCCTCACTGTGACCGACAGTGTCGGAAAGCACGCCTACGGCAAATCGCTTCTCACCGTCAGCGTGAAGCCTGGGCCCCCAGTCTCGCTCGCCCCGTACGTGATCGTCGCGATTGCGGCCGTCGCCGTGGTCGTGATCGCGGTGGCCGCACTGGTGACTCGACGGAAGAAGCCGATCATCCTCACCAAGACATCCGAGAAACCGAACGCGTCACCGAGCGGCACCGCGTCGCCGTCCTCCCCCCCGAGGCGGCCTCGGCCGCCTCCCGCGAACCCACGGGCGCCGCCGCCCGGGGCGGGAGGGTAACCCCCCCACCGCTCTTGGGAGGCGAGGTCGCGGCGTCGGGAGACAATCCGCAACTCGTTCCCCGGTGAGTTCGGTGTGGAAGCCCCCCCGCTCCGGCCGAGCGGGATGGCGGAATTCCCTCGGCGAAGTCCGCGCCGTCGGCGCGATAGAGTAGGTCCACATAGGCGGAACGTTCGTCCTGGGCCGAGAGATCGCCACACCGCGTGGGACGTCTTCCGGTGCGGTTACTTGGTGGCTCTGGGCTGCTGCAGGGGAGACGAGTGTCCGTCTCGAGCTACCGACCCGTCGGGCATCGGCCGCGCCGGTTCCCCCCTAGCCCCATCTTTGCGAGCTCGCCGGAGGCCACGTGTCAGACGGGAACGGTCACGTGCTTGGTGCAGCGGACGGCCCACCCGCCGCCTACGAGCTCCCGACGGTGATCAGGACCACGGATTGGTGAGGCAGCGTGACGCCGCTGGAGAGACTCGCCACCGACGTGGTGGCCGTCCCGGACGCGGTCACCGTGTAGATGGTGGCGGCCTCCGATAGTGGGATCCCCGTCTTCTTGAGCGAGATCGTGAACGAGCGCTGGATGTTGGAGCTGACGATGAGCACGCTCCACGCGGACCCGTTCTTCGTTACCTCCGCAAAGACGCCCCGCTGGCCCGTGAACTGGGTCGAGTACCAGACCGGCCCGAGCCGCGTGAGGAGGTTCGTGTAGATCCCCCAGAAGGAGGATTGATTGTCATTGTGGAGGCTGTAGCCCTCGTTCCACGCCCACCAGGACATGGTCGGTACGACGTTCTGCATCGCCTGCACGATGAGGGCGGTCTGGACGATGTTCTCGGCCCAGGTCCCATTGAAGACGGGCTCGAAGGCGGAGTTCGGCGTCGTCCAACCGACCTCGGTCAGGAGCAGCGGCTTCCCGTTAGTGAGCACGCTCAGGTTCTGGTAGTCGGCCGGCAACCCCTGGGGACTCGTCAGCGTCGCGTAAAAGCTAGCCAGCGTCGGATCCACCGTCTGGGAATGGGCGGCCTTGACGTGCATGGCGTACGCCGCGCAGTTCGTGTTGTCGTAGGAGTTGGCCTCTAGCGCGTCGAGCCACGGCGTGTTGTTTTGCCAGCCGGTGCCCGTGCCTTGGTTCATGCACAGCGCGGGAGGCGCTTGGGAACCCAGCGCCGCCGAGACCGCCGAGATGGCTTCCTGGGTCTCCGTGGCAAACGAGGTGGGTGTGGTTTCCTTGGTGTTGCAGCTGTGCCCGGCCGCTTGAGCACTCCAGGAGAGTCCGAAGCACTTCCAAGTGGAGGGCTCGTTCCCGTACGCGAAGTAGGCGGGGTGGAAACCCAACGTATTGACGACGTATTCTGCCTCCGCCGCCGTGGTCGAGATGTTGTCGATCTCCATCGGGAGCTCCATGATCGCCTGACAAGATATCGCGTTACAGTCGGAAATGAAGTCCTGGACAGTCACCACGGACTCCTGGGCCGTGTGGGGAGCGTAGATGGTATTGGTCATGAAATCGGTCCGTTCCGTGAGGTTGCCGGCCGGATAGACCAGCACCGTCGTCGGTGTCTCGAGCAGGGTCGCCCCCACATTCGGGCCGGCGGACAGGATGTCCGCGAGGTCCACCCCCCAGAAATCGGCGGGCTCGGCCGACGCGGCACCCACTTCAGGAGTCAGCGTAACCAGGCTGGTCTTTACGGCCGATGCCGCCCCGGCTCCCCATGACGCAGCGAGGAGAACGACCACCGACAGAAGGGCCAGCAACGCCACGGGCGACCAACCGCCCCTTTCGGTCCTGCTCCGTAGCCGTCGAGTCGCCGCTTTCCCCGATGCGGGCAGCGAGCCCGGTCCGCCCATCATGGATTCGACCTCTCGGCACCCTCATGCGAGGTTCCTGAGGCAGGGGCGTCCGAACTCATCGTCCCCCCGGCCGTACTTTCGGTTGGCCGGATGAGCGTCCGGAGCACCGCCTCGGGCGTCGTGGTGCGAGGCATCGGTTGTGGGATCCAACCACATGCGTCTGCCGAGAAAGCTGCCAACGTACCCTCAGGGGCTATCCGCACAAATGCGTGCCTCTTATACTCTTTGGAGCCCCGCAGGTTGACCTTGGGTACTTACGGATCTTGCCTCTGCGGGCCATCGGAGCCGCCCGGCCTATGGGCGGGCAAGGAGTGAGGGCCCGCCTGGGGTATTCCCGGCCCGGGCCCGTGCTACGCGCGGCCCGTGTGAGCTACCTCGGCCTCCGCGATATGCTCGATTCGCGACCCTGTGGTCGATGGACGCGTTTCCCGTGCCGGGGTCTGGAGGCGGAATACCGTCCTGGGACGTCTAGGAGGGTTGAGGATCCTGTGCGTCGGCCCGTGTTGGGCTGTGCGGTCCGGTATGGTCAATCCGTCCCGTGGTCTCGGCCCCGCTCGGTCAAGCCCTGGCCGTGAAGAAGCCTGGTGAAGGTCCGGCGGCCGATCCTCGGGTCCGCCGCTCTTGGTACCTGAAGCGGGCGTAGACGCCTTAGGCAGCCGGTTACCCGACGGGCGGCGGGCTTGGCGGTCGCGGGGGAGACGGCCGCGTAGAAGGTGCGGACGACGGCGGGGGGTTGCCGGGCGGCGGGCTCCGCGGGCGCGGAGGAGTCGGCCGGGGCACCCTCGAGGGTGCGGATCGCGGTGGGGTGACGGGCGACGGCTTCCGCAACGCCAAGAGCACTACAAAGATGACCACCGCGGCGAGAACGACCGCTCCGATGATGATCTCCTCTAGGAGAGCGTGGCTGGCGGGCTGCTGCTGCCCCTGGCCCGGGGTGAACGTGATTTTAACGAAGAGGGCATACCCGCTGACCAGCAGGGACGCGTTCGACGGGCTTGGGGCGTACCCACGGACCGAGGCGATGTGGAACGGGTAGGACCCGTTCCAGTCGGCGAACGCGATCGTGCTCTTCGTCGAGTTCCCCGTCGTGCCCCCAAGGGTGACCGCCCAACGAACGCCGACTGGCAGTCCCCCTTCTTGGAACGTCACCGAGAACGTGGCCGGCGGGACACCCCCCGCGGTGGCGGCCGCCGAGAAGACCCAGGTGTCCTTGAGCGACGTCCCCGTCGGCGAGACGCGGCCGCCGGATAGAACGAAGATATCTTGCAACGGGTCGTAGGCGCCCCCCGCCAGAGCGCGCTGGGTGGGTCCCGGCCAGGCCCACGCCAGGCTCCAGGTCTTCTGCTGGAGCATCCAGGTCGTGTTGAGGTAGGTGCCGTTGTTGCCACCGCCGAAGAGGACGACGGCCCCCAGCTCGGCATCGTAGTCCGCTACCGCCCCGGCCTCTGGAGGCACGACTTTCGAGACGACCGGGGACCACTCACTCTCGCTGTTGAAAAGCCAAGTGTCTCCCATCGCCACCGGCGTGGCGTTCTGTCCGCCGAACAGCACGAGGTCCTTCAGCGACGGATCGTAGACGAGCGACGTCTCGTCGCGCGGTTCCGGGCTGGGGCCCGTCGGAATGGTGGGCGTCCACGTCCCGGAGAGATTCCCGGCAAGGAGCCAAGTGGCGTTGACGTACGAGTACGTGCTCGCGTTGGTCCCTACGCCCCCGTAGCCGCCACCAAAGAGGACCAGCTGACCGGTCTCGGCATCGTAGGCGAGGCTCGCCCACGCGAGTATGCCGGGAGCCGTGCCGACTTGAGATGTCAGGTTCGTCCAGACCCCGTCCTGGTACGTCCAGGTGTCACTGTAGGTCTGGTTGCCCGAGCGGCCCCCGTAGAGCACCGCGCACTGGCAGTTCAGATCGTACGCCATCGCCGCTCCCGCACGGGGCGAGGGGCCGCTCGCCGACGCGACCTTTGCCCACGTCCCGTTTTGGTACGACCAAGTGTCGTTGAGCTCGCCGGTCGAATTCTGGCCGCCAAAAAGGAGGACGTAGCCATCGCGGGCGTCGTATGTGACGGCGGAGCCCGAGCGGGGCGAGGGGGAGTTGGGGCTTGAAGAGACGAGCGTCCAGTTGTACGCCGGAACTGGCATACGGTGGGCCACGGTGAAGTTGAAGAGCCCAGTCATCGCGGTGAATCCGGGCTCGCCGTCGTAGTTGCCGTTGCCGGTGGTCCCGAGACCTAGGAGCCACTCCGTCGTATTCAGGAGGGAATATGGGCTACTCAAACTCGTGTACGACCCGTTGAGCCAGGTGTCAGGGCCGCCCACGGAGTACGGGCTGATCACGAACAGCGGAACCGCGCCGCCGGCGAAGTAGAGCGGGGGGGTGCCGATGGGCTGGTCGGTGGCCAACGTCCCTTCGGCGTACGTGATGAAGAGCACTGAGTCGGCCATGAACGGTTGGCGCAGGAAGTCGGTGTAAACGAACTGGGCCAGCCAGGAGTCGGAGCTGTTGTGGTTCAAGTTATCGCTGTCGTCGGCGAGGTCCGGGACGAAGAACGCGTAGTTGGGGGCCGCCGCGGGGTTCGTCGCGCTCGCGTTAACGTCGGTGTACCAGGACGTGAAGTTCACGTCGTGCTGTTGGCACGCGGTGGCGTTGTAGGTGTTGTTGGAGTAAATGTAGGTGTTGTTGAAGTAGAGGAACGGATTGGCGCTCGCCTGGTATCCCGTCGTGTTGTCGTCGGTGATGTCGCACGGCGTCGGCATCCCCTGCTCGAAGTCCATCCAGGTCTCGTTGGCCGCGGAGGCGAGGGAGCCAATGTTAGATGTCTGGTATAGGCCCGCGCGCAGCGTGTTGTTGTGACATTGGCCGAAGGTGTTCCCGGCCGTGATCGCGAGGTAGTTCGGCGCCTGCGGAGTACAATAATTGTAGAAGTTGGACGCGTAGGAGAAGTTCTGCGAGAGGTACTTCTCGAAGGCAAGGTACTGCAGGACGAACGTATTCTCCCCGATGTCCATATCGATGACGAAGACGTGGCGGATTGGCGTGGGGAAATTTGGCGAGGCCCCGGCCCCAATATGGGCCTCCCGCGCGCTCGCAGGCTGGGCTGCCGCGGGTCGATCCCCCAGTGAAGTGAGCATCAGGAGGACGACGACCGCCCACGCGAGTACGAAGGCGAACCCCGGACGGAGACGCTCGCCCCCCATACGGTTCCCTAGAACCCTTACGTCAGGAAGCGATCCTCGGGCCATCCGTCCCCGCCTGCCCGGGCGAGCCTCCACCCCCTCAGTACCCGCGTTCCGTACATATGCCCATCCGTTCCGGGCGAGCCGTCCCATTCCCGGGCGTGGCGCAAAACCGGCACTCTGCCATGACGCAGTCTAGGAGACACGGTCTCTCGGGCGTCGAGAATGTCGATTTCGGCTTCGTTTTCGATCAAGGTCAAGCGGGGAACCGATGTCGCCGCGCCTCGTGGTCGACTCGATCGTCACAAGGCCGGCCGGTTTCGTCGGAAACCGCTTTAACGTGCATCTGGTCCATAGAAGGGGCCGCCAGGCCTTGGGCCGTGCCACGATGATACCACGCTATCCCGCGCGGAACAAGCGGGGTATTCTTCGAATGGCTTTCGCGTGTCCACCGTTCTCCTTCCCCATCGACGACGTCCACTCGGCGGGACTCCCGAATTATCTTTCTCGCAGCGCGCTGGTCGAGGACTGGGACGACCGGTGCCAACTCTGGGACTTCCCCTCCATCGAAGAGGTCGTACACAGGATTGCTCAGTCAACGGCCGCCGAGTCTACCGGCGAGGTTTATAACCCGGGCCAAGGCTCGTCGGTTCGCGTAACCGATGCGGTCGGGGCGATCCGGAAGTTCACGGGCAAGTCGGTGACGGAGGATTCGGCGTGAAGGGGCGGTCGGGGACCGACCCAGTTCTCAGGGCAGGCGAACTCGGGTGAGCGCCACTGCGTCGCCGGTCTCGAACGTCCCCGCTCCTCCCACGACAGGGTCCCCCCGGAGCGCGAACGTCCCTCCTCCCTCCCCGCCCCCGATGGAGGCTACCCCGACGGCCGTACCGTCGTCGGACTACCCGCCCGGTCCCACCGCCTCGCTTGTCGCGCTTTTCTTCTCTCTGCTCGGCTTCATCGGGGTTGCCCTCATCCTCTACGAGTTCAAGTTCCACGAGGTCACGTTCAGCCTCGACCACTTCCCCACGAGGATACTCCTCGTCGTCTCCATCGCGTCGGCCGCGGCGCCGTTCTACGTCACGATGCTTCGCCGCGTCCCCGTCATGTACCTCCTTCCGCCGGTGTTCCTGATCGTCTTCCTCTACCCCCTCTTCAGCCCCTACGGCCTTCCGTTCAGCCGGGACACGATCTACAACCTCCAGTTCGCTCAGTCCATCCTGACCACCCACACTTGGCAGCCGCTGGTCGACGTCACCGCCCAGGCGAAGATCTACAGCTACTATCCCGGCGGGGCCGTCTACAACGCCCTGGTCCCCTCCCTCACGGGCCTCCCGCTGAACGTGACGTTTCTGTGGGCGTACGAGCTCTTGCGGCTGCTCGTGATCCCCTGCGCGATCTACGCGTTTTGCGTGCGCCTCTTCGGCTCGCGCCCCGCCCCGCTCGCGGTACTCTTCTATCTCACCGTGCCGTCGATCGAGATGAACATCCCCACGCAGACGGATTTCGCGGTCCTCTGGTTCATCCTGGCGATCGTGCTTCTGGGGTTCCTCGCCACTTCGTCGGCGACCTCGGAGACGTGGTTCCTCCGTACGATGTTCGTTGTGGCCGCGTTGATGGTCGTCGTGAGCCATTACGTGACGACGTACCTGCTCATCGGTATGCTGTTCGGCCTTGCCGTCCTCCCGTGGCTCGTCCGGCGGCGCGATCCCTACCCGAATCTCCGCTCGTTCACGATGTTCCTCGTGGTGCTCACGATGCTGCTCGTCTGGGTCGCCCTGGTGAGCCGAACGGTGATTCTGAAGGAGTACTCGATCCTCGTTCTCAACATCCAGGCGGTGATCCATCCCGCGGCGGCAAAGGCCGTCGGGGTGGCGCCGGGCGCCGGGCTCACGTTCCCGCTGTACGAGATCGTCTGGATCGCGGCGACGATCGTGGTGATCGGTGGGCTCGCGATGCTGACGCTCACCCGAACGTTCCGTTTCAACCAGCTCGCGTTCATCACCTTCGGGATCGTGACCTCGCTCCTCGTCGGGATCTTCTCGATCCCGTTCCTCTCGACCGGGTTCAGCTTCCTCGCCCTCCGGGAGTTCGAGTTCGTGGGAGTCTTCTTCGCGCCCGCGGGGGCTTGGTACTTGACGAACCGTCTGCTCCGACCGCGCGTCGAGGCGCCGGTGCAGCCCCCCAATCATCTGAAGCAGGCCATGTCCCGGTTCCGCTTCCGGGCGATGCCCCGGAACCGGGCGGTGGCGCTGGCGATCGTGCTGTGCGTGATCATCGTCGGCGGGGGCGAGTTGGTCCCGCTCAGCACGCGCGACCAGTTTTCCCAGGTCCCGCAGGGGGTCTCGGTCGACTCCCCGTTGTTCATCAACCAGAGTGCGTACGACGCCGGGCAGTGGGCCAGCGCCCACATGAATACATCCCAGCCGGTCTGGGGCGACTACCTCGCCTACTCGGTCTACGGCGGGTTCGCGCACTTCGAGATGGTCTGGGACTCGTACGCGATGTTCGCCAACGCCAGTTTCAACGCTACGCTCACGGCCCGGGTCTTCGTCGACCAGTACGTCGTCGTCGACACGCACATGACGACCCGATTCCCGCCACCGATGTTCTTCGGCCCCACCGGCGACCAGCCACACGCAGCGATTCCGCAGGCCAACTTGGCGAAGTTCTCCGCGAACCCGTACTGCTTCGTCGTGATCTACTCCAACTCCGTCTTCACGGTCTACCAGATCACGACCGTCCCCACCCAAACCCCCCCCGTGTGCTGGGGGTAGGCGGAGGAGTCGCGCCCGGGCGACCCGATCCGGTGTCCCGGCTCGGAGCGGAGGGGGCCGAACCGGTCGCGGGTCTCCCCAATTCGAGCGCTTGCGAGAATCCCCGCTCGGCCCCCTAGGGACCAGGGGGTTCAACCCTTGGAGATCGTGGTCAAGAAGCTGTTCTCTTCCAGGAGCTGCCCACTCGGGTTTTCAAGGTGGAAGAGGAGGATGTAAGTCCCCGCGACCGGGAACTCGAACTGCACCCTTACCGTCACCGTAGTCTTCGCGGGCAGCCCGACGGGGTCAGCGAGGGTGGTCGTGTTGGCTCCGAGCTTCAGCGGAAAGTTCCATGCCACGGTCGAATAGCTCGTCGGCGCCGTCCCGTTCGAATAGGACAGGACGAACAGATTCACTTCCTGCATCGTCGCATTGTTCCCCAACGTCACATAGACCGTGAGATTCGTCCCGTTCTCCCCTGCGATCGGGAGGTCGCTGGTGAGCCCGTTCGGGCCCACGATTCCCATCTGGATCGAGAGATGCTGGTTGGGCGTCACCGTGGCAAGGTACACGATGCCCCCAAAGACGACGACGATGGCGACCAGGATCGCCACGGCCGCTACCTGCTGCCCGGGCGAGTGACCCGGCAGCCGGAGCTCCTCGGCAACAAACTTCCGGAACTGGACCTCGGACGCCGATTGGGGTGCGTCCTCTGGGAAGGTGGCCAGTGCGACGACAATGAGACCGAGCGAAACGATCGCGAAGACCGCGGCCGGCAGTCCCAAATGGAATGCGAGCAGGACGAGGCCCTCCAAGACGGAGAATGCGACGCTGAGCCCGATGACCATCGCGAAGGTGAGGGTCCACGGCCAGCGCGGAGTGGGACCGAGGGCGAGCGCGCCGAGAGCATAGCCGGGGCAGAGAAGCAGCGTCAGGAGTCCGAGGGGGGTCTCGATCGCGGGGACGGGGACCAGCACGGCGACGAAGCCGTAGGCGAACGCCAAAACCGCGAGCACCCAGAGATAGCTCCGCCGGAAGAACACCGGCGGACTCGGCGCAGTAGGTGGGTTCGAGACCGACACCATAAGACCGGATGCGGGTCAGTACGTAAACTTTGGCATCTTCTCGAACGCCGGAACCGCTGTTCGGACGGGTCGTCGCAGGAATTCGGACGCACAGCACCGGTCGTCGGTTGGTGGGCCGGCGCCGTGGCGGCTCGGGGGGGCCGTCCCGTCGAGCCGTTCGTCGCGTTCGCGAGGAGGCCACTAGGCGCGGGGAGCTGGACGTCGGGACGCCGCCGGCGGTCTACAAGTAGGGCCCGTCCGGAGGCCCGGAAACGACAAGGAAACCCGGCATCATCGGGCAAATCCGAGGGGCTCGAGGGGCCTATTTCTCCGGTTCGAGCCCGCGGACGGAACAGAAATACGTATAACCACGTATTGAGCCTACATTCGGGTAACAGACCATCGAACCGCCTGATGCGCACTGATGCGGACCTTTTCGCAGTGCGGAGGGCGGCTTGATAGGCGTGGGGGTCCATGAAACATCGTCGCCAGGCGACCGGCCGCCGCATCGCCACGAGGGACGTGCCCTTGGTGGCCCTCGTGGTCCTCCTGGGGGTCTCGATCGGCCTCGGTTCGATGGCCGTTCCGGGGCCCCGGGGCGCCGCGGCGGTTCCCTCTTCCGCTGCGGCGACCGTCTCCGCACGGATCAGTGTCGGGGCCTTTTCGGAGGCCGTGCCGATCTCCCCCGAGTTCTGGGGAGTCAATGTCGCGGTGGCCCAACGGTTCAATGACACCGACGCCGCCAGCGTCGCAGCGACTCCGGTGACGTACCTTCGATTCCCGGGAGGCACATTGGCGGAGGAGTACAACTACACGACGGGCGTCCTCACGGAAAACAACGGGACACAGATCCAGGCCACCACCTCCACGCCGGAGTTCGTCAAAGCCTGTCATCAAATGGGCTGTGAGGCGATCCTCCAGCTACCCGCCGAGATCGACCAGCCCTCCACGGCGGCGTAC
>JBARJD010000134.1:0-5764 GCA_049800095.1 Thermoplasmata archaeon
GAGGGCCGGGCCGGCCGACTCGTCCCCTATGGCGACGCCGATGCCCTGGCGGCCGGGATCCGCGACATCTTGGGTTCGCCCGAGCGGTCCTCGGCGCTCGTCGCCGCGGGACATCGCTGGGTGCAGAACTTTTCGTGGGACCGGGTCATCGAGGACCATCTGGCGCTGTACCGGGAACTCGCCGCTTGACCGGGGGCTGCCGGGGCCGGTCGGTCAACTCGTCGGCGATCCGACGCAGGGCCGAGCTCTGGGGTTCCCGTCGAATGAGGGAGGATACTCGAAGGATCCGGACGGTCAGCCAGCGAATCATGGTCGCTTTCGTCGGCGGTGCATCTCCGCCGCGTACTCCTTCAGTATCGTCAATCCCCGCTTTAAGTTCGGCCTCGACGCGGCGAACGACAGGCGAAGATGCCGAGCCCCGAGATGCCCGAAGGCGTCCCCGGGCGTCGTGATGAGCCCGCGCTTGAGGAGGTCGCCCGCGGCCGCATACGCCGTCACCGGCCAGGAGAACCGCGGGAAGGCGTAGAAGGCCCCGGCGGGCGGAACGCACCGAAGCCCCGGCATCGCATTGAGTTCCCGAACGATGATTTCGCGCCGCGCCTGGAACTCCGTCCGCATCGCCGAGGTGGCCTCGTGGATGGCACTGAGTCCGGCGAGAACGGCGGCCTGGGCCGGAGTGGATGGGCAGGCGACCATGTGGTAGTGTACCTTGTTGATCTCGACTGCCAGAGAGCGCGGGGCCACGAGAAACCCGAGGCGCCACCCGGTCATGGCGAACATCTTCGAGAACGAATTGACCACGATCGCCCGGTCCCCCTTTCCAGCGAAGGATATGTGGTGGCCTTCGTAGACCATTTCGTCGTACACCTCGTCCGATAGGATCGTCAGGTTGTGCCGGTCGGCGAACGCAAGCAAGCGCTCGACTGTCGACTTGGGAAAGACCCCGCCGGTCGGGTTCGAGGGCGAGTTCACCACGATCGCGCGCGTACGGGGGGTCACCCGGCGCTCGAGTTCGTCGAGGTCCGGGAGGAAGCGACGCTCTTCGGGGAGGCTGTACGAGACCGGCATGGCCCCGGCGAGTCGTGCATGTGGCGCATAGAGCACGAACCCCGGGTCCGGCACGAGCACCTCGTCACCGGGGTCGTAGAGCGCCAAGGCACAGGCCATCAGGCCCTCGGACCCCCCCGTGGTGATGATGACGTTCTCCCGCCCGACGTCGGGATCGATGTCGCGGTACCGGTCCGCAATCTTCTCGCGGAGGGCGGAGAGGCCGGCCGATGGGCCGTAGTGATTCATCTTGTGGTGCACCGCGTCGACGAGCGCTCGAATCACGATTGTCGGCGGTTCGAAGTCGGGCTCCCCCAGACCGAGGTTTACAGCGCCGGGCGGCGCGGCCTCGAACATCCGGCGGATGCCCGAAATCTCGATGTCGCGGACCCGCTGGGCGACCACCATCGATGGACTTGGGTCGCCCCCATAACCGTTGTGGGAAGTTGGACATGCCGAGGGACGCGACCGTGTCCGCGGGCGCAATCAAGATGTATCGTCGCGCTACCCGGGCCTCGCGGAGGAGAGGGCCATGACCGTTACCGTCGTCGTTGGGGCGCAGTTCGGCGACGAAGCGAAGGGAAAGATCACCGATTATCTCGCCGCCAAGGCCCGCTTCGTGGTACGGACCGGCGGCGGACCCAACGCGGGGCACACGATCCATCTTCCCCAGGGCAAGGTCATCCTCCACCAGCTCGCATGCGGCGTGCTGCGCTCCGGCGTGACCGGGATCTCGGGGCCGGGAATGGTCATCGACCCCGTGGCGCTGGAGACGGAGATCCTAGATCTCCAGCAGCGCGACCTGCTGAAGGGAGAGGTGGTTCTCAGCGAACGGGCCCACGTGCTGCTCCCGATTCATCAACTCGAGGACGTTTGGCAAGAGGACCTGCGGATTGCGAAGAACCCCGCCGCATCCGTTGGTACCACGCGCCGGGGCATCGGCCCGGCGTACGAGGACCGGTACGGTCGCTGGGGAATCCGGATGGTCGACCTCGTCCACCCGGCTGACCTAGGTCAGAGGCTAGATCTGCTGTACGCGACGAAGAGCTTCCTGGCGAACCCTCCTCCGAGGGAGGAGCTCGAGGCGGCGTTGCGGGAAATTGGCAGCCGACTCGCGATGTTCGTCCGCCCAACCGAGCCGATGCTTTGGAACGCGATTGCCGAAGGGACTTCGATCTTGCTCGAAGGCGCACAGAGCGCACTGCTCGACGTGGACTTCGGCACCTACCCCTTCGTCACGAGCTCCCACCCGACCGCTGCGGGCGCGTTGATGGGGAGTGGCATTCCCCCTACCGAGCTCGACGAAGCCCTGGGCGTCGCGAAGGCCTACGCCACACGGGTCGGTGCCGGCCCGTTCCCTACCGAGGTCACGGGAGAGATGGGGGAGTTCCTCCTTCAGGAAGGCGATGAGCGGGGAGCCACGACCGGCCGACCCCGGCGTTGCGGGTGGCTCGACCTGGTGCTCCTCCGCTACGTGTCCCGGCTGAACGGGTTCACTTCCCTCGCCATCACAAAGGCCGACGTGCTGGGGGGACTCGACGAGATCCCAATCTGCGTCGGGTACCGGATGGACTCCGGCGAGACCCTTTCCGACTATCCGCCCACGCAGGCCAGCGAGTACGCGAAGGTCACACCGCTCTACGAAAAGTTTCCCGGCTGGCCTCCCTTTACCGCTCGTTTGAGGGAGAAGATCCGCCGAGAGGGCGCCGCCGCTGTGCCCGGCGCCCTCAAGCGATTCCTACGGTACATTGCGCAGGAGACTCGGGTGCCCGTGGAGTACCTGAGCTACGGCGCCGACCGCGACGACACGCTGTGGCTTGGCCGCGGAGCTCCCACGCACCCGGTGACCATCACCCCCTGGACGACGTGAGCGTCGGGCGTCGCGACGCGAGCCTCAGGGGCGCGGTGGCGTGATCGACGTATTCCTGTACGTGGCCTTCGGCCTCGGAGTCGCGGCCGGCCAGCTCACGCGGTGGCGGAGTCCCTGGGTCGAACGCGCGACGATGGTGGACATCGTCGTACTGGTCTTCTTCCTGGGGGTCCTTTTGGCCGCGCTTCCCGCCACCCACCTCGTCAGCGCAATTCCGCTCGCGCTCGGACTCGTAGGTCTGATTCTGGCGATCACACTCGCCCTCACATTCATCCTGCCCCGACGCCCGCCCGCCTCCGGTACCGGAACGCGCCCCCGTCCGCTCGGAGTCTTCGTCATCGTCGCGCTGCTCGTGGGCTACGGCACCGGCCATTTCATCCCGCTCCCGGGCGCGCTGGCGCTCACGGTCGCACTCTACGCGCTCTTGGCCCTCGTCGGATTCAATATCCGGCTCTCCTGGGGAGCTCTCCGAACGACCCCTACCCCGCTGATCGCAGCCATCGTGGGAGCGCTGGTCGCCGCCCCGGTCTTCTCCTTCGTCACGGGTTTCTCCTTCCGGGCGACGCTCGCGGCGTCGCTGGGTTTCGGCTTCTATAGCCTGGCCGGGCCGCTCGTTACGACGGGGATCGGACCCTTGGCCGGGCTCGTCGCGTTCCTGACCAACTTTTTCCGGGAGAACCTCACGATGGTTACCTCGCCATGGATCGGACGGCGGGTCCGCGCGGAAGGACTCACGGCGATGGGCGGAGCGACCGCGATGGACACGACGCTGTACTTTGTCACCGCGTACGGCGACGCCGAGGCGGGCTCGATGGCACTGGCCAGCGGGCTGGCCCTGACCGTGCTCGCGAGCTTGGCGGTCCCCCTGGTCCTCGCCCTGGTTTGAGGGAGAGCATTATGCCCGCCGACGCGTCGGCCTCGCCCGCAACGGGCTCGTAGTCCAGCGGTGAAGACGTCGCTCTCACACAGCGAAGATCGCCGGTTCGAATCCGGCCGAGCCCACTGTCCTCTGAGGGTCATCCTCCGCTCACCCGAACCTACGAACTCGGATAGGGCGATCCTGGATTTCGAATCGACACTGCCCGTTTGACCGTGGATTGTCACGTATCGCGGATGCGGCGTCCTGCGCACGATATCGACCCGGACCGAAGAAACGCGGGGTGACGGTCTTGAAGGGCTCCGCGAGAGGCAGTCAACTCTCGTGAGGCGATCGATCCTCGGGCGGGACGACGCCAAAGCCCTCGAACCGCTCCTGAGCCTCTGCTTCCTGGGCCTTCTGCTCGGCGGCAGGGCTTGGTTCGGCCTCGGAGGGTTCTCCCCCCGAGGGGGTCCCGGTAGTGGCGGCGGGACGGAAGTCGGCAGAGGAGTACCGAGCCTCACGACCGCATTTCGGACAGCGCAGCGTTAGGCCCCTGATCATTCCTTCGCCAGGACCGGCCTCGGGCCCATCGGTCGCGGCCGGGAAATCGCGGCGGCAGCTTCGACACGTCACGTACAGCGTCGGCACTCTCCCACCCCGGTTCGCTCATGTTGCCACCCGATAATAACCCATGGAGACGGGGCCTTCCGTCGATAGGGGGACGCACCGGCTGGGATCGGACGGCACATCGCCGCTACTCCCGGCAGGCGGCCCCCCCCCACCCCGACGTCGCGGTAGGACCAATGGCCGTCGATCGGATACTAGTCAGGAAACCCGGGCGCACTCGACCGACCAGCGTTCCTCAGAGTCAGAACGGTCGCAGGATAGCGGTAGTGGGCCCTCGTGCGGCGCAGGGGCGGCGGTGACCTACGGTTCCGCCTCGATGTTCTTGATCTTGCGATCCGCAGCAACCAACGCGCGATCGCGCTCTTCTGCCTTGACCTTATCCGAAACGCGGCCGGTTTCGGTGGCTGTGTTATCGGCGTCTTCCCACAGCACCGCGGCCTCCGCTCTCTCAAAGTTGGCCGCCTCGAGACGCTTCGGTTTGTCGGGCATCGAAAGTCGTTGACGCTGTGAAGCATGAAAAGGTCGATCGCCGATTGGGATCCAACCTTCGGCGCTGCCCCTGGTGCGCGCGCGGGCCGCAGACTCGGCGCGCGGGCGGCTGATGGGAGCGTGGGGGAGTGCCCCCCCTCAGCTGGGAACTCCCGAGGGCCCCGAGAAGCCCTGTCCCCCGGTCTATCCAGACAGCCGCTCGAAGTCGGCGTCGCTGAGATCGATGGAAGCTGCGGCAAGATTTTCTTCGAGGTGTCGTTCCGAGAGGGTGCCGGGGATCGGCAGGATCCACGGAGAACGTCGGAGCAACCACCGGAGCGCGAGCTGGTGGGCCGTCACAGCGTACTGGGTCGCTACTTCTCCGAGCGTCGTCTCCGCCCTTAGGTCGCCCCGCATGAGAGGGGTCCAAGGCAGGAAGGCGATCTCGTGTTCGGTGCAGAAGTCCACCACGTTCTCGGACCTCCGGTCATGGATGTTGTACTGATTCTGCACCGAAGCGATGGGCACCACGCGACGGGCCCGCTCGATCTCCTCGACGGTGACGTTGGACAGACCGATATCCCGGATCTTCCCTTCGGCTCTCATGTCCCGGAGCGCGCCCACGCTTTCTTCGATCGGGACCGTGGGGTCGACGCGATGGAGCTGGTAGAGCGGGAGGCAATCGAGCCCGAGCCGCTGCAGACTGCCTTCGACCGCTCGACGCAGGTATTCGGGGTGGCCATCGACTCCGGAGGGGCGGATCATCCCGCCCTTTGTCGCCACGACGACGCCGGATGGCAGTGGATGCAGCGCTCGGCCGATCGTCGTCTCGCTGGCGTTCGATTGGTAAATGTCTGCGGTATCGATGAAGTTGACATCGAGCGCTACCGCGC
>JBARJD010000135.1:0-12303 GCA_049800095.1 Thermoplasmata archaeon
AGAAGGATGGTCCAAGCTACCCCACGGCCCCACGGGGTTCCGGGCGGCGGCGACCTGCCCCGGGGTGATAACTATTGTGTCCGGGAGGGAACGGCTCAACGCGTCGGCGAGTGCAGCAGGAACCATACGGTGAGTCCGACCGCGGCGATGATCATCGTGTTCGCCAGCGCGAGCCAGAAGAACCACTTGACCTCCGATCGGCCCTCCGCCCGACCGGTGCCGACCGGGGGAGTGCCGCCTCCAGGGGTGGGAGTGTACGGCCACACGAATGGGTCGTCCTCGGACATCGCCAGCAGTCTCCTCGACCATCGAAGAACCGGACCGGTTCTTATGGTTCTCGTTGGGTCGGGCCCCGATCAGGGCCCGGCTAGCCGGCAAACCAAGGGATTCGGCTCGCCGGACCGGTCGGGTTCGCGACGATCGAGTGAAGGTTTCCGGCAATGTTGCCGGGCGCGAACGTGTCCCGGAGGGCGAGATGGTAGAGGATGAACAGCGCGTCCTCGTCGCTCTGAACGCCCAGCGAGCGCGGCACGTCGATGTGATACTCCTGTCGCAGCGTGCCCAACAGTTCGCCAAAGTCGATGTCGCCCGGCCCGGACCCAGAGAACGCGCGTCGGTACATCCCGACGACGACGCCCGTGGCGACGCGGAGCACCTCCCGAGGCGGCACCGTGACGAGGTGCCAATGGGGCGCTCGCGCCACACCCTTCGGGTCCCGGAGTACGAGGATGCGGAGCTTCGTTGGCGCCAAGAGGCCCCGGGTCTTCGGGACGAGGCTCCAGGCCGATTCGGCGGCGGCGTCGGTCGGCACGACGAGGATCGGCGGCGTCAGTTCCGTGTCCGCGTCGGGGGTCACCCCGGTGGGGGGCATCACGCTGGGCAATACAGCGCCGGCCCGGTCGACGTAGACGGGGATCGACCGACGACGCGTCCGTGGATTCTCCACCCAGAAGGAGGGCGCGGGATTGGGACGGCGGCCGGACGAGCGGGCCTTCGGAAATCCCAGGTCCCGGAGCGCCGCTTCGGCCTCGCGCACGAGCTCTTCATCCGTCAGCGACGGCGAACGGGCCGGCAAGGGCGCCATTGCCCTGCCCTCAACCGACCCCCCGCATAAGGTCGGCGCCCGCTGTCGGGAGCCGCGGCGTGCGGGCTATACGCACACGGGACTCCTCCGGTCGGGGAAGAACCCATGGAGCGACAACGGATCTCGAGCGGGGGGCCCTGGGAAGAGCGCGTAGGGTACTCCCGGGCGGTCCGTGTGGGCCGCCGGGTCTACGTCGCCGGCACGACGGCCATCGGTCCGGACGGCCAACTGGTGGGCCGCGGCGACCCCGCGGTGCAGACGCGACAGGCCTTCGCCATTATCGAGAAGGCCCTTCACGCCGCGGGCGCTCAACTCTCGGATGTCGTCCGGACCCGATTCTTCGTGACCGACATCTCCCGGTGGGAAGAGTACACCCGGGTGCATGCGGAACTGTTTCGCACGATCCGACCCGCCGCGACGATGGTCGAGGTGACGCGACTCCTTCAACCCGAGATGATGGTCGAGGTGGAGGTAGAAGCCGAGATCGCGTCACGACGGCCGGCGCGGAGCGCTAGCCGCCGACACCGGGGACGCCGCGCACGAGCACCCAGTTGAGGATCACCACGACGATGACGGCGAGAAGGTACGGTCCGGAGACGATGAACCCCCGCAGGGCCGTCGTCCGGTCGGATCGGCGCCACAACGGCAGCTCGGAGACGAGGAACAGCAGGCTGACGGCGAGGAGCGCTACGATCGCCGGCAGCGCGATCGGCCCCACCACGGCGAGAAGCACCGTGGCCGGGACGAGGAGCGCACACGAGATCACCGTCACCTTGGCGGAGTACCCGGGGTCGTCCATCCGCGGCAGCATCGGCAGGCCGACGGCCCGGTAGTCCTCCCGGAGCATGAGCGCCAGGCTCCAGAAGTGCGGCGGGGTCCAGAGGAACACCAGCAGCGCGAGCGCGAGGGCACCGTCCGTCCAATGCCCCACGGCGGCCGCGCTGCCCGCCAACGCCGGGGCGCTTCCCGCGAATCCGCCGATGACGATGTTCCAGGCGGTGCGGCGCTTGAGCCATACCGTGTAGACCAGGACATAGGTGAGCGACCCGAGCAGGATCGAGAACGCCGTCAACAGATTGAGGAACACCGCGGCGGCGCCGATCCCGACGACGGTCAGCACCAGCCCCATCGCCAGGACCCGGCCTTCGGAGGCAATGCGCTCGGTCGGCAACGGTCGTCCCCGGGTCCGTCGCATCCGGGCGTCGATGTCCCGGTCGAAGTAGTGATTGAGCGTCGCCGCGCCGCCGGAGGCGGCCGCTCCGCAGAGGACCAGGACGAGGAGTCGCTCGGGGTCGATCCGGCCCGGGAGCGCCACGAAGTAGCCGGCGACCGCGACCGCGACGATCAGGAGGGTGATCCAGGGCTTCGTCAGGTCGACGTAGTCGCGCCACCCGGGTGCGCGGGCGGCGGGAGGAGTCGACATGGAGGTCGGAGCCGGAGTGCGGTATTAAGGGGGGCCCGGGCGAGGCGAACGGGCGGAGGTCAACCGCCCGGACCGGGGCTGGTCGGACGACCCCACGGGCCGTCCCCGGGGGAGGGACGGCCCGGTAGGGGGCCCGCCGGTTCCGGGCGCGGCGGGCCGGGCGACGGCAGGTCGGTCGAAGCGTCCCGAGCCCAGTCGAGCCAGCGCTTCGGCAGATGGGGCATGTTGCCGAGGAACACGATCATCGCGAGGAATCCGAGGAGCGCCGTCGCGATGCCGAAATGCAAGACAACGAGCCAGACCATGAGCCGGCTCTCGACGACGACGCCACCGAGCAGCGCTTCGAGCAGCACGGTGCTGAAGGCGAGCGAGGAGAGTCGAATCAGTGTGGGCCGCTTGCGCTCGAACACGAGTGCGGAAACGAACAGGATCGTCACGAAGACGGAGAGGGTGGCGGCCCCGAGCCGATGCGACCACTCGATCGCCGCGGCCCCGACAAACGGCGGAGTAAAGGTGCCGTTGCAGCTCGGCCAGGTCGCGCAGCCGAGTCCCGAGCCACTCGCCAGGACCTCGCCTCCGATCATCATCGTCGCGTAGCAGGCGAAGAACGAAGCGATCGCGCTCCAGCGGAACAGGTCTCGTCCACGCGACCCCATCACGATCCCCCTTCCGGCGCGGCGGAGGGAAGCGGTCCCGAGGGCGTCGGCGTGGGCACCGGGCGGGCCGCCGGGCCGGCCATCTTGGACGGGAGCGGCTCGCCCCAGGGATCTTCCGCCGCCTTCGGTCCGGTGAAGTAGCTGTAGACCATGTTGAAGACGAAGAACAGCTGGGCGATACCGAAGATCGCTGCCCCGAGGGAGGAGAGGAAGTTCAGGAACTGGAACGACGGGATCGGCAGGTAGGTGTACACCCGGCGAGGCATCCCCATGGCGCCCAGGAGGAACATCGGGAACAGGAGCAGGTTCACGCCGACGTAGGTGACGAGGAAGTGGATGTGGGCGAGGGTTTGGTTGTACCAGCGGCCGGTGAGGACCGGGTAATAGAAGTAGATCCCCGCGAAGACGGCCATCAGCGTGCCGCCGAGGATGACGTAGTGGAAGTGCGCAACGACGAAGTATGTCGCGTGGTACAGATAGTCGATCGGGATCGAGGCGAGGAACACGCCCGAGAGCCCGCCGATGACGAACCCCGTAAGAAACGCGAGACAGAACCACATCGGCGTGGCCATCCATATTCTGCCACCCCAGAGCGTTGCGACCCAGTTGAACGTCTTCACGGCCGAGGGTACGGCAATCGCCATTGTCGAGAGCATGAACACGAATCGGATGTTCGTATCGATGCCGGTGGTGAACATGTGGTGCTCCCACACCGCGAACGAAAGTACAGCGAACACCCCGAGCGCGACCGCCATCGCGGCGTACCCGTAGATGTCCTTGCGGGCCAGTTTGGGGATGATCGTCGACACGAGGCCGAAGGCGGGTAGGACGAGAATGTACACCTCCGGATGCGCGAAGAACCAGAACATGTTCTGGTAGAGCAGCGCGCCGCCGAGCGGAGTCCCGTTCACCGCCGCCAGGATGTGCGTTCCGAACAACCGGTCCGAGAGGACGAACGTCAGCGCGATCGAGAGCGAGGGAACCGCGAACAGGAGCAGGATCGAGTTGATGAACACCGACCAGACGAAGAGCGGCATGTTCCAGTACTCCACGCCGGGCGCCCGGTGCTTGATGATCGTCACCAAGAAGTTGATCGCGCCGAGCATCGACGACGCGGACAAGATGTGGAGGCCCGTGATCCAGAGGTCGATCCCGTAGGGGTTGGACGGGTCCACCTGGAGCGAGAGCGGGACGTAGCCCGTCCACCCGGCGTTGGCGTTGGACATGATGAGAATAATCCCGGCCGGCACGATCATCCAGAAGGCCACCGCGTTGATGCGCGGCAGCGCCATCTCCTTCGCGCCGATCATCGACGGAACGAGGAGATTCCCGAATCCGGCGAGGACCGGCATCACGAACATGAAGATCATCAGCACGCCGTGCATCGTGAACAGGGTCGAGTAGACCGCCGGCGTGATCCCGAGGGTCGTCTGCGGGTCGAGGCCGAGCCCCTGGACAAAGCCCAGGTCGGTCCGGATCAGACTCGCGTAGATCCCGCCGATGAAGAAGTAGATGAACCCGACGATGATGTACATCAGTCCGATCTTGCGGTGATCGCTCGTGAACATCCAGAATTTCATCTTCCGGATCGTCCACTCCCCGTGGTAGGAGAAGACCCACAACAGGAATCCGGCGAGTGCCGCTATCAGTCCAATTTCCAACCCGGGAACGAGTAGATCCGTCATGAACGTACGACCTTTTTAACCCGTGATCAACGTCGCGATGACGTAGGCAATCCCCGCGCCGGCGCCGACGATGATCAGGATCTTGACCAGATTCGCCACCCCGCGGGCGGTGATGAATCCCGGGAACATCGGGGTCACCGAGCGGCCGAGCGGCCAGACCCGGTACACCCGGTCGACGATATGCACGATCAACGCGGCGGAGAGGAAGAGGAGCGCGACGGCGAGGCCGAACGACTCCTCGACGCCCGGCCCGATGAGAGGCCCGAGCCGGATCGCGTAGACCGAGAGAAGCGCGATCATCCCGAGCATCAGGATCATGACCGCGGCGTAGAGGTTCAGCACCCGGTGCTGGGCCCGGGTCACGAAATCGGCGGGAAGGGGAGTAGGGCTACTCAAACAGCGCCACCTCCCGGTGCGGAACGCCCCGGAGCCGGTCGACCCGGTAGAGGATCCCCAACGCGAACAGGACGCAGAGGATCGTGACGAGGGTCGCCGCGAGGGTGACCGGTATGTCGAGCAGATACTGGCCGGTCAGTGCCAAGTCGGAGAGCCCCCAGACCACGTAGGTCGCCGATACGGTCCCGCCGGCCATGAAGAGGAGCAGGATGGTCCAGAGCCATCCGGTCTTGTATTTCGGGGTCGGGTCCGGGTCAGTCAACCGAGCTCACCTCCGAAGCGCGGGCCACGGGTGTGGCAGCGGTGCGCGGCGCGCTGTCGAGGACCGGATAGGCTCCCGGAAGGCGGTATTCTGACCCCCGGGCGACAAGGCGGCTCTGGTAGTTCTTCCGGTACCGGCGGTAGAACAGCGCGACGACGATCACGTTGGCCAGCACGATCGGTACGAGCCGCTCCGCTACCTCAACGGGGAGGATCTGAAGCCCGGGAGTGAGGCCGCCCCAGACGGTCAGGAGGATGAAGAAGCCCAGCAGCGTGTTCCCGATCATCACGACGATGGGACGGTCGCGGGGATGTCGTCGCGGCGACCGGTCGAGGAACGGCAGCAGCAGAAGGTAGAGCATCAGCACCACCGTCACGCCGACGGCGATGACCGGCGTTACCCCGTAGAAATCGACCAGCTTGAACAGCCACAGGAAGTACCAGTCCGGTTCCGTGACCGTCGCGACGGCCGCGAGGTTGCCATAGTACGTCGGAAGCTGCCAGGGCCAGAGCGCCGCGATGGCGAAGAGGAGGCCCAGGTACAGGAGGGCCCATTTGGTCATGTAGAAGAAGATCTGCGGCCAGAACGGGACCTGCTTCTTCTCCTCCGCGTGGACATAGACGTTCCGCTGGGTCGGGTCGGAGGTGGCCGGCGGCGCGATGCCGTGCGACTCGAAGAGCGCGATGTGGGCATAGAGGAGCGCGCCCAGGGCCAACGGGATCACGAGCACGTGGAGTGCGAACATCCGAGACAGGAGCCCCTGCGGGGTCCCGTCGGCGAGCAGGAAGGGCGCGGTGAGCGCGCCCAGGGTCGGGAGGCGCAACGCGAGGACGATCCCGACGTTGGTGGCGTTGTACGCGATCTCCGTGTACGGGAGGATGTAGCCCGTGAACCCCATCCCCAACGTGAGGAGCACGAGGAGGGTGCCGGCCATCCAAGAGAACTCGCGGGGCTTCTTGTACGCACCGAGGTAGTAGCCCCGGTACAGGTGGATGAACGCGAGGAACAGCATCGCGTAGGCGCCGTAGAGGTGCGTGGAGAGCAGCAGACTTCCTATCGGGACGCCATGAATCAGGTAGTAGGTGCTGCACCAGGCCGCCGGGGCGGTGGAGTACGTGCCAATGGCCTGGCCGCAGCTCGTGAGCGTCGGGTTCACGCTGGGCTGATAATACAGGAGAA
Organism: Thermoplasmata archaeon; assembly: GCA_049800095.1. Classification (GTDB taxonomy): domain Archaea; phylum Thermoplasmatota; class Thermoplasmata; order Lutacidiplasmatales; family UBA184; genus JAKIWV01. The sequence goes on from JBARJD010000135.1 coordinate 6,686, forward strand.
GGAGCAGCCCCGTCGCGACCTGAATGAAGAAGGCGTTCGCGACGAAGGCGCCGGTCCAATAGGAGGGCTTGAAGGTGAAGGCCGGCTGCGGGCGGAGGGCCCACTTGGAGATCCCCGACCGGTTCTCGATGAATCCCCAGACCCGGTTGAGATTCTTGTTGAACCAGTGCTCGAACCCCATGCTGACCTCCTACGGATCAAACCGCCCCGAACTTGCACAGAACGATCGGCGACTCCGCCGCGAGCTGGACCGTGTTCGGCACCTGGTACCCGCCCTGGAGCGTGTTGAAGTGGCCGTTGACGGGAGGGTTCGTCGATTCACCGATCGCCCAGATCGTGTCATCGCCCCCGGTGGACGGATTTTTCCAGAGCAGCTCCACCTGGGGAAGCGGCAGCACCGCCGGACCGGTCAGGTTCGAGGCGGCATTGGTCACGTCATAGGTGGAGCCGTGGCAGCTGCAGTGGATGTAGAAACTCAGGTTCTTGGTGCTCTTCGTGTTGAACGTCTGCGAGCAGGTGCCGGGCGGGTAGTAGGAGATGGCGGGTGCGGGGCATCCCAAATGCTGACAGATCGCACTAAACGCCACGATCGAACCCGTAGGCCCCACGCCGCCCGTCACGTTCGTGGCACCCGGGCCGCCCGAGACGGAGGGGGCAAGGTTCAGGAGGAAATTCGGCTCGTTCGTGAGAGGATAGGTGAAGAGATGGAGCTCGGAGGTCGCGACGTTGTACTCCGAGTTCACCTTGGTCGCCGTGAGGGGGGCCCCGTCCACATCCAGGAGCTGGACGGTGGGAAACGACTTGATCCCGACGACCGGCGGCTGAGCATACTGGAGGGCCCCCCCGACGAGACCTCCGCCCGCCGCCCCGACGACGCCGGCGACGGCGAGCAGTTTGAGCAAGTTCCGTTTCGTCTCGTCGACCTCCGTGCCGTCGGGAGGGGTTCCGGCGGAACCGACCGGCGCGAGCCGATGCAGTTGGCCGATAGGGAAGTCGAGCGCCTCGCTCGACCCCGCGACGAACGGGCAGGAAGAGGGGCACTCGACGTTCACTCGAGGGTCCTCCCGGGGTGCGAAACGGTTTCATCGGGAACGGCGGGGTCCGGCTCCGTCGCCTCTCCCGGAAGCTCGGCGTGCTCGCTGTTGTAGTAGATCGCCCAGGTAATGCCGAGACCGACGAGGATCGCTAGGACCTCGACCATCGTGATCTCGTCGTCGATCGACAGCATCGCTAGAGAACCCCTCCGTCGAACTCCGCGAACCGCGTCGTGGCAATCGACCACTGATGGGGGCCGACGCTGTTGACCCAGGTCATCGCCGCCGGACCGGGGAAGACGGCCGTCGCGGTGGCGAAGGTCAGCGGCGCGTGCGCGACCGCGATCGGGGTCTGCGCGTGCGCGGCCTCGTCCGTCTCGAGCCCCAAGAGTGCGCTACGGATCGAGATCGGGCGATCGGGTGACGGCGTCGGGAGCTCCGCCGCTCGGGTAAACTCCGAGAGGAGCTCCTGCTTGAGGTGCATCGCCTTCCCGTACCATCGGCCGACCGTGCGGAGGAGCTGGGGGTCCCCCTTCCCGATCAGAAGGAACCCTCCGACGGCGAGGATGATCACCCAGTCCACGTCGGAAAGGAGCGCCATCGACGACTCAGGCCCCCACGGCCCGGTGGCGGACCGGGTCGTCGACCTTCTCCCAGCGAGCGGCGAACCACGCGCCGGCGAAGTAGAGGGCGATCATTGGGGTCGCGATGAGCAACATCGTGATCCCGGAATTATCGGGCGTGATGAGCATCCCGAAGACCAACGAGCCGATGATGGCCGCTCGCCAGTGCTGGCGCCAATAGGCCGCCCGGACGATCCCGAGACGAGTCAGGGCGTAGAGGAAGACGGGCAGCTCGAAGACCAGACCGAAGGCGAACGAGTAGAGCAAGGCGAAACTGATGAAATCCTGAACGCCGAGCACGGGCGCGAGGCCCATGGCGTTCACGTATCGGAAGAGCAGGTCGAACGTCAGGGGCGTCCAGTAGGCGAATCCCAGGAACGTCCCGACGGCGAACAGCCCCGTGGCCGGAATCCCGATCTGCTTGATCAGTCCGCGTTCGTTGGACCGAAGGGCGGGAACGAGGAAGGCGCCGACCTCGTGCACGATCCACGGCATGCCGAAGATGAGCGTCAGCAGAGCGGCGATCTCCATCTGCACCACCACGGAATCCCCGACGCCGACGTTCAGCAGCTCCACATGCGCCGGGAGCATCCAGGCGACGAGGGCCCGGAACACTTGTGCAGAGACGTTGTCGAACAGGTTGGGATAGGGGTACGCGCCGGTCAGCCCCAACCCGGCGGCGGAGAAACGGAAAAAGCGAATTTGGAACGTGACCAGGAAGGCGAAGAGCGGGGCGAGGACGTAGAGCACCCGGAGGAGCCGCCGGCGCAGCTCGGCCACGACCGAGAGGATCCGGTCCAAGTTGACCATCGATGCGTCAGGCCCCCCTGGCGCCCGGCCGAGATCCGCCCCTCCGGTCCCTCGTCTGCCCCGGTTCGTCCACCCGGCGCTGGTCCCCCCCCACCGGCCCCTCCTCCTCGAAGCGCCCGGTCAGTGGGCCGCGCTGTCCGTGGGAGAACCGACCGACGTCGTCGCCGCTTCCTGCTTGATCTCGCGTTCGACCTCGAGCCGGCCTTTCTTGAACTCGCCCATGGCGCGTCCGAGACTGTGGGCCAGCTGCGGGATCTTGCTCGAGCCGTAGAACAGGACTGCTGCCACGACGGCAATGATCAGCCAGTCATCGATACTATCCAGCATCCCCGTCAGCCCCGCGGCTCCGACAGGGGGGCGTTCGATATGGAGTGCGTACGGGAAAACCCAGTTCCGCCGGTTTGTCCGTACTCGGGCCTTATAACGTGCGGCGCGCGAGCTCAGGTCGACGCGAGTAGTACCATCTCGTTCCCGCTCGCGACGGCTCGGTCGAGAGCCACTTCGGCGAGCGACGACAGGCGGCTGGCGCTCAGCCCCAGCGCCCAGATCGCCGCGGAGATGCCGTTCTTCCGGGCCGCCGCCTTCGCCTTCAACCCGAGGTCGTTCGCCGCGACCTGGAGGCGGTAACTCTCCGCGTACGCGTCGCAGGCGGCGTTCAACGTCGGGTGCATGAGCGTGTCGACCACGGACTTGAGGCCGATCTTCATTTCGCCGAGCAGGCCCGACAGCCCGTCCAGCTCGCTGGGGTCGTCCTCGGCGTGGCGGTTGAACGTCTCGGTGATCCCCGCGAGCAACCGACCGATCTCCTCGAGCGTTTGGACGACGACCCGCCACTCGAGCAGTTGCCGTGGGTCGGGGCTTCCGATCCGCCGGGCGAGGGACCAGTCCCGGCTGGCGAGGAAGAGCTGCCGGACGAGGAGCGCGAAGACCTTGTCGGCCTCCTCGGTGAAGGAGGCCAGGCGCCGGCTGGGTGCGCGCTTCGTGACGACCGCTTCGGCTTCCTCGATGTACGCCACGAGGATCATTTTCATCCGCTGCACGAGCTGCGGCAGGCCGTATTTCGACGGATCGATGAAGTTCTGGAGCAGCACCCGGTTCGGCTCCTGGGCGACGATGGAGACCCCGAGCAAACCTCGGGCTGCGTCGAGGAGCTCTTCCACGCGCTCCGATGTCAAGGCCGTCTCGGTCCGTATCTCGACGGCGTCGTGGCCGGACCGGTAGGCACCGATGACCAAGCGCCTCAGGAGGCCGGGGTCCTGGAAGCTCTGGGCCTGGATCAGGTACGGGGCGGCCGGGACCGTCCCATTCTCGGGCGGCGCCGGTTTGAGAAACAGCGTGCCTTCGTCGTTCTGGTCGAAGACGACCAGGTCGCCGGGCCGGAGCCGCATCGCCTCGGCCCAGGGTTTAGGAAGGGTCACTGCGATCGACGAATGACCCGCTTTCAACACACGCCGCTCGCGCCCCGGCTGCCCCCACACCATAGAATTTCCCCGCCGAACCTCTTACGAAGTCCGTAGGTTCCGTAAGCAATCCGGCTCTTAAGTGTGCCGCCTAACCTCTTACAAGGTGCGTAGGTTCAGTAGGGAGGCTTCAACGGCGGGGTTTCGGGAGGGGTCTCCGAGTAGCCGAGGCGTTCCGGGGGCATCTCGTGTTTCGTGCCCTCCCGTTTCCCGACGACGAACCCGAGGACGATCGCAATGATGACCAGCCCGACGATCGTGCCGCTGATGATGAAGACGGGGAGGCCGATGCCCGGCGGCGCGGCCGGCGGGCCGACGCTCTCGTCGACTCCGAGGAAGCCCTCCATCCCTAACGCGAAATGCCCCGCTTCGGTGCAGAAAAACTGGTAGGAGCCGTGCACCGTCGGCGCGATGAAGCTGGCAATGGCACAGTCGCTGCACGGTCCTGCGGGGATGTTGGTAGAGGTGTAGGCCGGATGCGTCACGAGGAACGTGGAGGTCAGATTCGTGTTGCCTGCGTAAGGTAGAGTGTAGTTCACCAGGCTCGAGAGGGTGAACGTGTGCGGGATGTCGCCGAGGTTGCTCAGGTCGATCGTGACGTTCTCGCCCGGAGTGATGTTGGAGACATCGTCCGGAGTGAAAACGTACCCTCCGCCCGCTCCCACGCTCATCTGGATGGTCATGCCCGCTGCCGTCTGAACCATCAACGGCCGCGAGCTGATGTCCCCCGAGCCCTCGAGGGCGAGGGCCACTGGCAACAGGAGGATGAGGGCGGAGATGGCCACCGTGCCGACGAGCCCGCGGCGACGCCAGCCCCGAGGCCACCCGCTCATTACGAACGCGGAGGACAGGACCTCCCTTCAAAGGGCCTGCGTACGTATCACGAGAGATTTGGACGCACGTGCCGAGCCACACTGGGACCCTGGGGCACCCGGCCAGTTCGTACGTGGGGAATATCTAACTCGCGCTCTCGACTAGCGCGTGCTCAGCCTCGGCACCGTCCGTCGCCGGGCCGCCGGCTTGACGCTGGCGGCCGGGGCGCTCCCGACCGTCCTTCGGGCGGCAGGGCAAACGGATCTCCAGGAAATCGAGCCGCTCGTCTGGGTCATTCTCGCGATCAGCGTCGGCGGCGCAATCATCACGTTCGCCTTCATGGCCTACGCGTTCTGGAAGTTCCGGGATCCCGCGACCAAGGGGCGTCGCTATGGTTAGCAAGTACGAGGTCGCCTGGACCCTCGCGGTGGTTGGGCTGCTCGCCGGTGTGGCCGCCTACTCCGCGGTCCTGCTCTACCACGTGGACGCGCTCTCGTCCGACCCCGGGGAATATGTGGACGTGATCGGGCACCAATGGTTCTGGGAGTTCTGCTATCCGGCCAACGGGACCTGCTTCAACTCGACGTATTCGGTCCCGACCACCGAGAACGGCTTAGGTTCGGTCACGGGGGGAGCCCTATGGGCCACCCCCGGTGAGGTGGTCCAAATCAACGTGACGTCCGATGACGTGGTGCACTCGTTCAACATCCCGAATTTGGGAGTCCGCATCGATGCGATCCCCGGCCGGATGAACCTGTTCCAGTTCACGGTTCCTACGGTCGCGGTGGGCACGGAGTATCTGATCCAGTGCACCGAATTCTGCGGTACGTTCCACGGCACGATGCGGTCGTTCCTCGTCATCACGTAGGTCCCGGCCC
>JBARJD010000136.1:0-1519 GCA_049800095.1 Thermoplasmata archaeon
TCGAGTCCATCGGGGAGGACCTACGGACGGTGGCCCAGCTGGGCGGACTCGACCAGATCCCGGGCGTCGGCGAGTCGCTGCGGGAGAAGATCACGGAGTACCTTCGGGACGGGAAGCTCTCCTACTACGACCGTCTTCGAGAGACATTCCCTCCCGGGGTGCTCGAGCTGATGCGCATCCCCGGGATCGGTCCGAAAACCACCGGTCGCTTCTACCTCGAGCTCCGCATCGATAGCCCGACCGCCCTCGCCCGGGCCATCGACGAAGGCCGATTGAAGGGACTTGCGGGCTTCGGCCCTCGCAAGATCGAGAACCTCCGCGAGGCGCTCCGAGCCGTCGCGGCGGCGCCGCCGGCGACTCGGACCCCGCTCCTGACGGCCTGGCGATTGGCCCGGTCGGTGATCCACGAGCTCTCGGAGCGGACCCCTGTCCACGACATCATCGCGGCCGGCAGCCTCCGCCGGTGCCGCGAGAATGTCGGCGACCTCGACATCCTCGCTACCTCGGCCCGGCCGCCGGAGACGATCTCGGTCTTCACCGGGCTCGCCGGGGTCCGCCAGATCGTTCTCCAGGGAGATACCAAGGCCACGGTCATCCACGATCCGGGGATTCAGATCGACCTTCGCGTCGTGGAGCCCGGGAGCTTCGGCGCCGCGCTGCAGTACTTCACCGGCTCGAAGGACCACAACATCCAGCTGCGGTCGCGCGCGCGCGACATGGGGCTCAAGATCAACGAGTACGGGGTCTTCCGAGGGGAGGAACGGACGGCGGGGGCCACGGAGGCGGAGGTCTATACGGCGCTCGGCCTTCCCGTGATGCCACCCGAGATCCGGGAGAACCAGGGAGAGATCGAAGCCGCCCAACGGCATCAACTGCCGGGGCTGATCCAACTGGACCATATCCGGGGAGAGCTCCACCGGCACGTGCCGGATACGCCCGATGCGGCGTGGATGAAACGTCTCGTGGCCGACGCTCGTCGCTGGAAGTTCCAGTACCTGGGCCTGATCGTACCCCCCGAACGGGGTTCGACGTCCCATCGATCCCAGGTCGCAGAACTGCGGCGGCTCTGGGCCGAGGCCCACCCCGAGAACCTGCGCCTGCAGGTCGGACTCGAAGTCGCGCTCGGAAACGCCCAGTCTCCACCGGACCCCGAATCTCTTTTCGATTACCTCGTGTGCGTTCCTACGAAGGAGGAAACCTCCGCCCCACCTTCACCCCCCTCGAGCCGTCTGTCGTGGCGGCCCGCGTTCGTGGGTCACCTCTGGCTGGCTCCGCCCGGCGGAGACGCGCCGCGGGAATCGGCGGCCGCTTGGATCGAGTGGGGCCGGACGAACGGCGTGGCGCTCGAACTCACCCCCGCCGGCGCCGAGAACGGCCTCGACGCCAGCGCGGCCCGGTGGGCGCACGAAGCCGGAGTGGCCCTCGTACTGAGCGGGGGTTTGGAGGAGATGGCCGAACTCGAACTCACGGTGGCTCGGGCCCGGCGCGGTTGGGTCGCCCGCGAGGGCGTGCTCAATTC
>JBARJD010000137.1:0-30457 GCA_049800095.1 Thermoplasmata archaeon
GGCTTGGAGACGGGATAGATGCAGCACAGCGAGGAAGGCGCCGACGAGCCGGTCCCGGCCTTGTTCGGGCCGCCACAGGCTCAGGAAGGGGAACGGCTCCCCGATCGGATGGCGGAGGGCCACCTCCCAGAGGTCGGCGACATCTCGTTCGGGGATCTCCCCGTGGACGAGGATCTCCGGGGGCGATCGTTGCTCTTCCCGAAGCCGCTCGCGGAGTTCCTCGACCCGGAGCGCCCGACGGGCCTCTTGCTCGGCCCCTCCAAAAGCGGAAACCAGCTCGAGCAAGGAGACGGGACGCGCTTCGTGGTGCCGGACCATGAACTCCAAGGCGGGAGGTTGAGGGCTCTCGAGGACCGCCGCGGTCACGTCCACCGCTTCCGGGGTGGTGAGGTCCCCCATGAACCCGTCATCGGGCACGGCCTCCGCCGACGGGTCGGGCGCTGTTTCTCGGTGGGCGAGGATCTCGCGCGACTGGAGCCAGAGAATGCTCCAGGCCATGAACACCAGCCGGCCGGCCACCGCGAAGTCGACCCCGCCGTCGTCCCGAATGCGCTTAAGGTACAACTCGGTGAATCGGCCCAAGTCGATCTCCCATGGGTCGAACGACTCGTCGAGGACCAGCTCGAACAGCATGGCCAGGGCCTTGTCGAACGGGTCCGCAATGACGACGTGGACCCCCTCTTTGAGGTCCTGCACGAGGGTCATGTACCGCTCGAGCAGCGGGCTCTGCCCGTCGGTCTCTCCGTGCAGCGAGCGATGGAAGACCAGGTAGTTGAGGACCCGTTCGGCGGCCTCTCGGGAGACCGGTCCGGTGCTGACGACGGCCGGAAGCTCGCGGGCTTCGAGTTGGGAGATCGTCATGCGGCCTCTCCAATCGTCGGGGTCACCACGGCCGCGCTCCGGTCGCGCTCGTCCGCGTCGACGATCTCGTCGAGGCCGAGGCCGACGACCCGGGAACAGCCGTCCCCGTGCATCGTCACGCCGAAGAGCCGGTGGGCGAATTTGAGCGTGACCTTACGGAGCGAGATCACGATGAACTGGGCCCGCTCGGCGTTCCGCCGGAGCATTCTGCCGAGGTTCTCCGCATTGACCGCATCGAGGGACATGTCCACCTCATCGAATACGTAGAGCGGACTTGGGTCGTAGCGCTGAAGGGCGAAGACGAACGCCAGGCTGGCCAGCGATTTCTCGCCGCCCGAGAGTTGCTCGAGTCGGTAGACCTTCTTGCCGGTCGGAGAGGCACGGATGAGGAGTCCCGCCTGGAGCGGGTCGTCCGGATTCTCCAGGACCACCTCCCCTTCGCCGCCGTTGGAGAGCTCGAGGTAGACCTCGTGGAATCCCTGGTTCACCGCGGTAACCACCTCGATGAGCCGGGCTCGCTTCTTCTTCTCGATCTCGTCCACGAGCTTCTGAAGGTCCCCCTTCTCGCCGGTCAGGCGTTGGGTTTCTCCATCGAATTCGTCCAACCGCTTCTTCTCGGAGTCATACTCGTCCAGGGCACGTAGGTTGACCGAGCCCATCGCCTCGAGTTGGGCGGCGAGTTGGGAGATGCTCCGCTTGAGTTGGTCCACCGGAACCGGCTTGGCTTCCTCTTCCGGGGTCGCCGGGAATTGCTTGAGCGCTTCTTCTACTTCGGAGAGGGCCGCCCTGGCTTGGGCCAACCGGACCTCCTCGTGTTGCTGGAGAGCCGTCTGAGTTTCTACCTGTCCACTCGCCTTCGTGAGTAGTTCGGTGACCTTGAGGCGCTCGGCCTCGAGCTTGGTCTTCTGGGTGGAGAGTTCCTGCGCCACGGTGGTGAGTTTGGTCTCGACCGTCCGCAGGGCGTCGAGGGAGGACTTCGCCTCGTCACGTTCGGTCTGAACGGAGGTCAGGAGCTTCTGCGTCCGGTCCTGCTCGGTTTCGAGTTGCTTGAGCTCCTCCCGCCGCGCCGTCAGCTGGTCCTTCGCGGCCCTCAGCGAGGCACGGGTCGTGGCCAGGTCTCTTTCGACGCGCACCCGGTTTTCTTCGGCCTTCTGGATTGTCTCATGAAGGGCCCGGATCTTCTCGGATATCGATCCAGGCATTTGGCCCAGGTACGCTTCTTGGAGTTTTTGGTGGCCCTCCTTCAGCGCCGTCACCTCGGCTTCGATCGCTTGGGTGGCGGTCTCCGCTTTCGATAGCTTTGCGGTGGCTTCCACGAGCGCCCTATCGGCGGCGCTCGTTCGGGCCCGGGCTTCTTTCAGATGAGCCTGTGCCTGCGCAAGTTGCTGGGTGAGAATCTTAGAGGCTCCGGCCTGCGATTCGTCCTGACCCGACCGCCGACCGAGCTCTTCCGCGAGGGTTCGGATCTCGGTAGTGAGGGAAGCAAGGTCGTTTCGGATCTTCGCCTCGGCGTCGCTCTTCGCTCGTAATTCCGAACCGAGGCGTTTGAGTTCCGCCGCGCTGTCCGGTCCACTTCGACCGGCCGAATCGGTGTATCCGCCGGTGATGGCACCAGTGGCCTCGATGAGATCCCCCTGGAGGGTGACGAGCCGTACTCCGCCCATCTGATCCCGCGCCGCGGCAAGGTCTGCCATTACGACCGTCTCGCCGAACACATACCAGAACGCCGGGCGGAGGGCCTCTTCGAACTGCAAAAGGTCAACGGCGAAGCCGACCGCCCCCGATGCCTTCGCGGCGATCAGGGACTTGCCGTGCGGCCGGCCCGGGAGCATTTTGTTCAACGGAAGGAACGTCGCGCGACCCTTCTTCTCCTCGCGAAGCAGCTTGATGCATTGCTCCGCGACCGCGTCGGACTCGACGACGAGCGCCTGGAATCGAGCGCCCGCGGCAACTGTGAGCGCCGTCTGGTGCTTCGGACTGTACTCTGAAAGCTCCTCCACCGTTCCACGGATGCCGGCGAGCTTCCCCAGGTTTCGTTGAGAGAGAAGGAAGTCGACGGCCGCGGCCGGACTCGCATAGGATCCAGGACGTGTGACGGCCTTAAGACGCGCATCGAGGGCGAGATATCGTCGGTTGAGCTCCTGAACTTCCCGCGCCAAGGCGTCGGCGTTGTCGAGCGATCGCTTCTCCTTCGCCTTCAGTTCGAGAAACTGCTGCTTAAGTTCGGATGCGGTGGGGCCCCCGCTCGCGCTTCCGGGTCGCGACTGCTTGAGCCGAAGCTCGATGTCGCGTACCTCGACACCCCGGTTCTCCAGGTCGTCCTCTGCCCGGGCCTTTTCCTGTTCCGCCGTCGCCCGGGCGCCGCGTGCCGCCTCGAGGACACGGATGGCCGTCTGCCATTCGGCGTCCTTCTCGTCGACCTTCTTCTGGCCCACGAGCGTCTGCTTGCGAATCTCGAGAAGCTTGCCACGGGAACTCTCCGTCTGGCCCGTCACCGTATCCAGCGACTTCCGGGACGTTCCGAGGCTTCCTTCAACATCAGTGAGCTCGCCCTGAAGTGCCTTCTCCTTGCTGACGAGTTGAGTCGCTTCTTTCTCAGCGCGTTGAACCTCGGGCGCGAGGGCGCTCGCCTTCTGCTTCAGTTGCGCAAGGTCCTCTTCCGTGGAGCGGTATCGCTCTTCGAGAGTGGCGAACGTCATTCGGCGTCCGTCGAGCTCGGCCTTGAACTTCTGGGCCTCCGCGCCGGAGCGACGGGCGATTTCGGACTCGGTCTCGGAGATCTTCGTCGCGAGTTGGTCGCGCTGACCTTCCAGGCGCGCTACCTCGGCGCGGAACTTGGTGATCTGTTCGGTAATTTTCTCGAGTTGCCCCTCGCAGGTTTCCACTTCCTGACGGGCCAGCAGTGCTCCGGCACGTGCGAGCCGCGCCTCGGAGTGATGCTTCTCGTCTTGGAGCTGTTTGTACTGGATCGCCTGAACGCGCTGCCCCTCCAGCGCCTCGAGGTGTCCCCGGATCTCCGTGAGGAGCGTGTTGATTCGATCGAGGTTCTGCTCCAGCTCGGCCCGGCGCGTTGCCGCACGGTCGAGCTCATCGTCGTACTGGGATATCCCCGCGAGCCGCTCAACGAGGCCACGACGGGGAATCGGCCCCATGCTGACGATCCGGTTGACGTCGCCCTGCTGGACGATGTTGTAGCCGTCTCCCGAGAGCCGGGCGTGGGCAAGGACATTGTCGAGCTCTCCTTGGGTCGATCGACGGCCGTTGACGTAGAAGTACGAGTAGTAGCCGTCCGGGTCCGACGGGGCGATTTTCACGTACCGCGAGAGTTCGACCTCGTCGGCGTCGACCGGCAGAAGGCGGTCCCGATTATCGAACAGGAGGGCGACCTCGCACTCGGTCGCGGCCTTTTTGGACGAGCCTCCATTGAACAGGAGATGCGTCAATCGATCGGCGCGGAGCGCCTTGGAACTCGTCGGCCCGAGTACGAAAAGGACCGCGTCTGCGATGTTGGATTTGCCCATTCCGTTGGGTCCGGCGATCCCAGTGAACCCCGGCGTGAACGGGATTTCGGTGACGCCTGAGAACGACTTGAAGTTCCGAGTGCGGATTCGTTTGAGGTGCATCGACAGGTCACCCTATTCGCGGAAACGCCCCATTTGTCTTCGGCTCAAGCGCCGTTTGTCTGACAGATGTCAGCAGAAAGCGCCTACCCTGTCTGCCCTATTTAACCCTGCGGCCACTTTGGAAATGTGAGAGCGGCACAGACTGATCACCTTCGCCAGGGCCTCACCGTGCAGGCCCTGCCGTCTGGCGTATTTCGGCGACGGCCCCGCACCCTACGCCCCAACGGCCCCACATCGAAACATGTAGGGGTCTCTGGTCCTACGTGGGATTATCCGAATGAAGGGCTCTTCGGAACGCGTGCGTGGGCGGCTCAAATCCCAACCGGATTCGGCTTTTTGGGGGCGGGGACGGGTCCGCGGGCCCTTTCCTCACCTTCTGCTCGCGATTTCGACGGCGGGGCTGCTCTGCGGCCTGGTGTTCGGAGCCTCCGGGCTGGGAAACACTCGAGAGCAGGTCGCAATAACCCCTAACTTGTCGAAAGATGCGGCCGGATCCAGCGTTACATACTCGTGGACCAATCTCACGAACGGCGGGAAACCAGCCCCCTCAGAAAGGTGGGCGCCTGCGGCGGCCTACTCCCCGTCGCTCAGACAAGTCGTGCTTTTCGGCGGTTATGATGTCACGGTGATTCCCGACGGCGACACCTGGACTTTCACTTCAAGCGGATGGACAGAGGTCGCGACCCCCACCGCGCCGGCTGCCCGGTGGGGGGCGGAGATGGTCTACGACGAGGCGGACGGTTACCTGCTGATGTTTGGGGGGCGGAACGATACTCAATACTTCAACGACACGTGGGCCTACAATGCGACGGGATGGCACCAGATTCCGACCTCGACCGCGCCCGCGCCCCGAACCTTCTTCGGGTTAGTGTACGACGCATCGTCAGGCGACGTAGTGCTGTTCGGCGGAGGCAATGGCAACCTACCGGCGGGGGCGGGGTGCCCTCCGTGCGCCACATTCAACGACACGTGGACGTATCACGCCGGGGTTTGGTCCAACATCACATCAACTGCCGGTATCCCGCCGACCTCGCGCAGTTTCTTGGGGATGGGCTATGACGCGTCCACCCAAGAAATCGTACTGCAAGGAGGTTCGGGCGGAGAGGGCACTTGGCACGGAGACGTGGGGGGACACGCCCCCTGTCCTACCCTGTACAACGACACTTGGGCCTTTACCGGTGGAAAGTGGGTTCAGCTCAACCCGGCCGGCGCCCCGGCGCCGTCCGGGGCCGACTCAATTCAGTTCGATAGCGTGACGAACACCACGTTGCTCTTCCAGGGAACGAGCCAGGGCGTCAGCTCGGACCTCGACTGCTCGAATTATGGCAGCCAGGTCTGGTCGTTTTCAGCGGGCAATTGGACGCTGGCGGTCGCGAACACATCGTCCTCGCCACCATCCCGGGGCAATCCCGCTTGGGTGGACGACCCGGCCGCAGGTGGCGAAATCCTGTTCGGGGGGGTCGGAGAACAAACGTACAGCTATCTCAACGACACTTGGCTCCTGACCGCGAGCCCCCTCGACGTGGTCGTACTCCCGGTGATCATTGCACCCGCGACGGCGCCTTGGTTCGTGTCCCCCATGTTCCTCGGGGGCGCGAGCGCTCTCGCTCTGGGCGCCGTCGCCGTGGTCTGGGTGGCGGTCCGGCGAACACGGACCGGGATTCCACCCGCTCCCCCTGCCCCGCCGAGGCAAACCGAGTAAGCATTCGATCAACCTCGGGGGTGTGCCGGGCACGAAGGGGGTCTACTGCTTCTAAAAACGCCCCCCCCGGGCGGTGCTGGTACCCCTCTTTTGAAACGTGCGAATTGGGCCGGTGAGCTCTTGTCCGGAGGCCGGTGTTCAGAAACGGACGAGATACATGATCCGGTCGTGCATGTAAGCCGAGTGCCCTCGCGCAACTGTTGCGCGGCCGGCTTCTTGCGTTCATTTTCGTCATCCTGACCTATTGGTGGGTTTTGACGGCCCGGGCCCTTTTCTTCAATGTCTGCTTCGCATTCTATAGTCCGCAATCTCTCGTATACTCCTAGCTAGCATTCGGCTCGATCCTGCTAGGCTTTGCGCCCATGGGGCTGGACGTGCCCGGGCGCCTGACACCGGGTCGCAGACTGACGCGAAGGAAGCCCGCAGACTAGCAACTAGTTCCGCCGGATTGACGCTGCTGGAGCTGGTGCCTCGTGCGACTCATGCTAGGGTCAGCCGTTGGCAGAACTACGGGCCGGGACATCCTGGGCGCTCGCAGAGGGTCCGATTTGTACGTGGTAGAGACGAACGGTTAGGACGGAAGCCATTTGAGAGCCGACCCACGTGTCCCCGATGTGAGTGACTTTGCGAAGGCCGATACTGTCGCTGCAGAAGAGAGCAATACGCTCTCGATCCCGTGGGTAATCTGCGCTGCGATTCTTTGTGGCGTGGGTATGTTCCTGGTCACGGGGGCCCTGATCCGGCTCGCCGGGGGCCTCGACGACTGGAGTTGGTGGATTGGAATCGCCCCGGCGGCGCTGGGGTTCTTTATGTTGATCAACCCGCGAGCCGGTTCCCAAGGGCCCCACTAGTCCGTCTCGTTTCCAGAGCCCCAAGTTCTAATGGACCGACGCCGGGATACCTGAAACCATGCCGGTAGCAGGCCCTGTCGTCGTCAAGCTAGGGGGCAGCGTCCTGACTCGCAAGAAGGAGGCCGCGCGCGTCCGGCCGAAGGTCCTGCACCGCCTCGCGGAGGAACTAGCTTTACCCGGCGGACCACCGACCGTCCTCCTTCACGGCGCAGGGTCGTTTGGGCATCCCGGAGCTGTACGCTGGAATCTGGCGCGGGGGCCCACGGATGCCTCGGAGCGGGCCCATCGTCTCCGGGGGGCAGCCATTGTCGGAGCGGAGGTGCGGCGGTTGCACGTGGCGGTCCTCCAGGCACTCGTCGACGTGGGGCTCTCACCGTTCTCGATCCCCCCGCAACCGATCGCGCTCAGCCGGGCGGGGAAGCTTGTCCGTCTCGATCTGGAGCCATTCCGTCGCGCGCTCGCGCGCGGAGGCATTCCGGTCTCGTTCGGTGATGTCGTTCCGGACGAAGAGTGGGACTTCTCCATCCTCTCTGCCGATGCGATTGCCGTAGAGCTGGTCCGTGGATTGCCATCGAGACGTCTTCTCTTCGTGAGCGACGTGGAGGGGGTTCTCGCGCCGGCGCTACCCGGGCAACGTCGACGACCGATTCCACTGCTCACTCCCGATCTCATTGGGTCGCTCCGGCCCACGGCGGGTGTGCCCGACGTCACGGGAGGCATCCGGGCGAAAGCGGAGGCGATGCTGGCCGCCGCCGGAGCTGGCGCTGACGCAGGGCTTATTAGCGGACTTCGGCATGGCGCGCTTTCTCGAGCTCTTCGGGGGGAATCGGTCTACGGCAGCTGGTGCGCGC
This sequence comes from Thermoplasmata archaeon, assembly GCA_049800095.1. GTDB lineage: Archaea > Thermoplasmatota > Thermoplasmata > Lutacidiplasmatales > UBA184 > JAKIWV01. The sequence goes on from JBARJD010000137.1 coordinate 7,889, forward strand.
CGCAAACCTCGTAGGGCCCGACGTACGGTTTCGGCAGGGGGGGCGGGGCTCCTGAGCCACCGAAAAGCCGAGCACGTCAAAGTGGTGCTCGGCCAGAACGTCGAGGGCCGGTACCGGTACTGGGACGATGTCCAACTCTTCCACAATGCGTTGCCGGAGATTGACTTTGACGAGGTCGATCCGTCGGTAGAGTTCTTCGGCACGCACCTCCGGGCTCCCCTCATGATCACGGGAATGACGGGTGGCTACCCCGGTGCCGTCACGATCAACAGCAACCTCGCCCGGGCAGCGGCCGACGTCGGCATCGCCATGGGGGTGGGGAGCGAGCGCGCCGCCATCCTCAAAGGAAAATATCCGGAGAGCTACTCCTGCGTGGCCAAGTTTGCGGTCCCGCTCAAGTTCGCCAACATTGGTGCGCCCCAGATCATAGCCCAGTCGCCTGGCGATCGCGTGATCGGGCTTCCCGAGGCCCGTGCCGCCATGGAGCTCATCGGGGCGGAGGCCCTCGCGATCCATCTCAACTTCCTCCAGGAGATGGTACAGCCCGAGGGCGACCGTCGCGCTCGCGGCTGCCTAGACCAGATCCAGACACTCGCCAGGGAGTTGCCGATCCTCGCGAAGGAGACCGGGGCCGGACTCTCTCGATATGTTGGCGAGCGGCTCCGGACCGCCGGGGTGCGCGCGTTCGACGTGAGCGGCACCGGCGGTACGAGCTTTGCGGCGGTGGAGCATCACCGAGCCGTTGCTCAAGGAGCCGAGCGGGAAGCCCGTGTGGGGAAGACGTTCTGGAACTGGGGGATCCCCTCCCCCGTCTCGGTGCGCGAGCTGGTCCCGCTCGAACTGCCCATCGTGGCCAGCGGCGGAATCCGATCCGGCCTGGACATAGCGCGGGCCGTCGCCCTCGGCGCGACCGCGGCGGGGATCGCCGGCGGTGTCCTTCGAGCCGCGGCGACCGGGTACAAGGAGACGCGCGCGGAGCTCGAGCAAATCATCTACGAACTCAAGGTCGCGATGTTCCTGACGGGGAGTCGAACCGTTGGCGAACTGCGCCGTGCCCGCTATTCGATCACGGGCGAGACGCGGCAATGGCTCGATCGATGACGACCGCCCCTTCCGAGTTGTCCCCCGTCAAGGCGTCTGCGGTTCGAGCCGAGCTGGAGCGGGAAAAGCTCCGGTGGGTCCGCGACGGGATCGAAGACCACATGCTGTCCAACGCCGAGCTCCTCGCCCGAACCGCAGGGCCCGACAGAGTTCGGGCGGCCGAGGTGCTTCGACGCAAGCCCTCCCGGACGCTGTCCGGTGTCGCTATCGTGGCCGTGATGACCGCGCCGGCGGCCTGTCCTCACGGAAAGTGCACCTACTGTCCGGGTGGCCTCGACCACCGGTCCCCCCAGAGTTATACCGGGGAGGAGCCCTCGGCTCTGCGAGGCGCCCAGCTCCACTACGACGCCCGGGCGATCACGTCCCATCGTCTCTCGTCGCTGGAGGCAGTAGGTCACGCCACCTCGAAAGTGGAAGTGATTCTCATGGGGGGTACTTTCCCAGCCCGACCGTCGAACTACCGCCGCGACGTGTTCCGAGGCGTGTTCGAGGGCCTCAATGATGCACCCGCCGCCTCCTTGGAAGATGCCCAGCGCCAGAATGAGACGGCCGTTCGACGCTGCGTAAGCCTCACCGTAGAAACCCGACCCGACTGGTGCGATGGGAAGATCCTTCCCGAACTCCTGGACGCCGGAGTCACTCGAGTCGAGATTGGGGTCGAGTGCCTTACGGATCCGGTGCTCTGGGCGACGGGACGCGCGCATGGTACGGACGAGATCCGGCGCGCGACCCGGGAGGCACGGGACCGCGGTCTCAAGATATGCTATCACTGGATGCTGGGGCTGCCCGGAATGGACCCAGACCGGGATCTGGCGGACTTCCGCAAGCTGTTCGCTGACCCGGACTTCCGGCCGGACATGCTGAAGATCTACCCGACGCTCGTCGTGCCCGGCACCGCCCTTTTCGACGAGTGGATGGCCGGGCGCTACGCGCCCTACGAAACGGAGACCGCCGCGGAGCTACTGGCCCGGGAGAAGGCCGAGCTCCCTTCGTATGTCCGGATTCAACGGATCCAGCGGGACATTCCGGCCCGCCTGATCGCCGCGGGGGTGCGCCACGGGAATCTGCGGGAGATCGCAAAGGCCCGCCTTCGTGCGCGAGGGCTCCGATGCCGGTGTCTTCGATGCCGTGAGCCCGGGCGAGGTGGATTGCCTGACGTATCGAGGCTCGAGCTGCAGAGCCAGGAGTATGAAGCCTCGGGCGGCCGGGAGCTCTTCCTCAGTTGGGAGGACCCTGCTACGGACACCGTGGTGGGCTTCCTGCGCCTGCGATTCCCAGGGCCGGAAACCCCCGGGGGCCTCACAGAGCCGGTCGTCCGCGAACTCAAGGTGCTGGGAGTCGAGGTTCCGGTGGACGCCCGGTCTCACGGGGACGGCGAGTATCAGCATCGCGGCTTGGGACGCTCGCTGCTCCAGACCGCCGAGGAGAGGACTCGTAGGGCGGGGTTCCGGTCCTTGTTCGTCATGAGTGCCGTCGGTACCCGGGAGTACTACCGAAAGCTCGGCTACGAGCGGAACGGCCCCTGGATGTCCCGAACTCTCGCGCGCTGAACTGCACCCGCCCCCACCGGCGAAGGCGGGACGGCGGTTTGGTCTGGCGGCGGCTTCTGCGGAACGGTCGCCCGCGCAAACTTATAATCGACGCCCCGCTCTGTAGTATCGGGCGCTCTCGTTCGTGCCGCAATCGGTTCCTGGACGGGTGGCGACGGAAGCCTCGGCGACGGAGATCGCCCCGGAAGATCTCATTCCCATCTACCGCGAGATGCTCCTCGCACGGGCCCTCGACGAGCGGTGTCTCACCATGCAGCGTCAGGGCCGCATCGGGTTTTACGTGCCGGTGATGGGACAAGAGGCGGCCCAAGTTGCCTGCGCCTGGGCGTTGGACCCCAAGGACTGGATCTTTCCTGCGTACCGCGAACTCGGCCTCGCCCTGGTCCGGGGCGTGACCCCCGAGGAGCTCTTGGATCAGTTCTTTGGAAACGCCGCGGACCGGCTCAAGGGCCGGCAGATGCCAAACCACTACGGATACCGTGACCGGAATTTCGTGGTCGCCTCGAGTCCGATCGGGACCCAGATCATCCAGGCCGTGGGCGCCGCCATGGCCGCCCGTCGTCGCAACGAGTCCGTCGTGACGATCCCCTTTTTCGGGGATGGAGCGACGAGCTCGAACGACTTTCATGCCGGGCTCAACTTCGGCGGTGTGTTCCGCACTCCGACGATCTTCTTCTGCCAGAACAACGAGTGGGCCATCTCGCTCCCCCGCAGCCGCCAGACCGCGTCGAAGACGTTGGCCGAAAAGGGGCTCGCCTACGGGGTCCCCGGCGTCGTGGTGGACGGAAACGATATCCACCAGGTTTTCCGGGCCGTTCGAGAGGCCCGGGCCCGAGCCGTTTCGGGGGACGGGCCCACGCTCATCGAGGCGCAGGTCTACCGCCTCGGTCCGCACTCGACCTCGGATGACCCCCGCCGGTACCGCAGCGACGCCGAGCTGGCCGAGTGGAAGCAACGGGATCCGATCGGGCGACTCAAGCACGAATTGATCGACGCGGGCCAGTGGTCCGAAGCGGAGGACGCGCGGCTCCTCGAGGAGGTCCGCGCCGAGATCGCGGCCGCGGTAAGCCACTCGGAGTCGGTCGGGCCGGCGGACCCCCTGTCCTTCCTAGATGATGTGTTCGCGACTCGGACGCCGGCGCTGGAGGAGCAGCACCAGCAGCTGGAAGAGATGATCCGGATGGGGCTGGTGAAACCGTGACGGATGTGACCCTCGTTCAGGCCATCAACCGGGCCCTTCGGGCGGCCATGACCGCCGACCCGGAAGTCCTCCTCCTGGGTGAGGATATCGGCGTGAACGGCGGCGTCTTCCGCGCGACGGAGGGTCTCCTGAAGGACTTCGGCGAGGACCGCGTTATCGATACGCCGCTATCTGAAACCGGAATCATCGGCGCAGCGGTCGGCATGGCACTCTACGGCCTCAAGCCGGTCGCCGAGATCCAGTTCTTGGACTTCATCTACCCGGGTTTCGATCAGATCGTCAGCGAACTGGCGAAGTTTCGCTACCGCTCCGGCGGCCAATATCCCTGCCACGTCGTTATCCGGACGCCGTATGGTGGAGGGATCAAGGGGGGACTCTATCACTCCCAGAGCACGGAGGCGTACTTCGCGCATACCGCCGGTCTCAAGGTGGTCGTGCCGTCGACGCCGGCCGACGCGTACGGACTCTTACTGTCCGCCATCTTCGATCCGGACCCGGTCATCTTCCTCGAGCCGAAGCGGATCTATCGCGCCGTCACGGGTGAGGTGCCGGAGGGAGACCACCGGGTACCGATTGGAAAAGCCCGAACGGTCCGCGAGGGTACGGACGTGAGTGTCTTCGCCTACGGAGCGATGATTCCGCCCGCGACGGAGGCGTGCGAGTCGCTCCATGCGGAAGGGATCTCGGCGGAGCTCGTGGACCTCCGAACGCTCGTTCCGCTCGATGCCGCGGCCGTGCTGGCCTCGGTGGAGAAGACCGGCCGCGCGGTGATCGTGCACGAAGCGGCCCGTTTCTGCGGGTACGGAGCCGAGATCGCCGCGATCCTCGCGGAGAAGGCCTTCTACTCTCTCAAGGCGCCGATTCGCCGCGTCACGGGATTCGACACCCCGTTCCCGTATGCGTTGGAGAACCTGTACCTCCCGAATGCGGCGCGCATCCGTCAAGCGATCGTGGAGACCGTAAAGGCGGGCTAAGGTCGGGCGCACAATGCAGTACGAGTTCCGATTGCCGGATGTCGGGGAAGGCGTCGCCGAAGGCGAGGTCGTCCGTTGGTTCGTTCACGAAGGGGAGACCATCCACGAAGACGCGCCGTTGGTCTCCATCCTGACCGACAAGGCGAACGTCGAGATCCCTTCGCCGAAGACTGGCAAGGTGTTGCGCATCCACGCTCAGGCAGGCGAGAAGGTCAAGGTGGGCGGCATACTCGTGACCCTCGAGGTGGCGGGAGATTCGTCGGAGCCTCCGGCCGGTGGGACGCCCGTCCCCATCCAATCCGCCCCGACGAGCCCGGCCTCTCCGGCCCCGCCAAGCCCTTCTCCCACATCTCCCCCGAGCGGCCCGTCGGGCTCGGCGCGGTTCCTGGCGGCTCCATATGTTCGTCGGATGGCCGCCGAACAAGGCATCGACCTCGCGACGATCTCCGGCTCTGGGCCGGGCGGCCGCATTCTCGAAGGTGATTTGGCCCGAAGTAGTGCCAGCGCACCCGCCGGCGGCTCCGAAGCACGCGCTCCGACGGCCCCGCCCCTCGCGGAGGAGACGCTCGCTCCAACGCCTCCACCTTCCGACGCGGACATCCTCGAGCGCATTCCTCTCCGAGGAATTCGACGCGTTATTGCGGAACATATGACGGAGTCTCGGCACAAGGCGGCCCACTACACGTACGTCGAGGAAGTCGACGTTTCGGAGTTGGTGCTGCTACGTGACCGCATGGCCAAGCACGTCGAGAAGAAAGGCGTCCGACTGAGCTACCTCCCGTTCATCGTAAAGGGCGTCGTCGCGGGCCTCCGGGCCTATCCCCAGGTCAATGCCCGGTTCGATGACGAGCGACAGGAACTCGAAGTCCACAAGTCCTTCCATATCGGCATCGCCACCGCCGCGCCGGAAGGGCTCCTGGTGCCGGTGATTCACCACGCCGACCGGAAGAGCGTGACCGACCTCGCGCGGGAGATTCAGGAGCTGGCCGACAAGGGCAAGGAGGGAAAGCTCACCCGAGCGGAGATGAGCGGGGGCACGTTCACCATCACGAGCCTGGGCGCCCTTGGGGGCGTTCTCGCGACCCCCATTCTCAACTACCCGGAGGTAGCCATACTCGGCGTCCACCGGATCGTGCGCCGACCCGTGTATCGGGTCGATGGAACCATCGGGCCCGCCGACCTGATGAACCTCTCGATCTCTCTGGACCATCGGGTCCTCGACGGGATCGTGGGCGCCCAGTTCGTCGCGGTGGTGAAGTCCTACCTCGAGGACCCCCACCTGTTGTTCGCGGAACTCGCATGACCGCCGCAACGGCTCCGCTTCCTCTCACCTACTCTGCGCCAGAACTCGAGCACCTACTCGGTTCGGATTGGGCGACCCTTCTCTGGACCGCGTACCGCTGGATGCGAACCGCGAGAGCCCTCGACGACCGCATGGTCGCGCTCCAACGCCAGGGTCGGGTGGGATTTTACGGACCTGCGACCGGGCAGGAAGCCGTCAGCATAGCGGCGGGTCTCGCAACCCACGAGAACGACTGGGTCTTCCCCGGCCTTCGGGAACAGCTCGTGGCGCTCGTCCGGGGTCACCCGCTCGGAACGTACCTCCATCACCTGTTCGCGGATGGACTCGACCCATCGCTGGGCCGGCAGATGCCCTGCCACCCAACGGCCCGAGAGGTCCGGTACGTATCGATGTCGAGCTGCGTCGGCACGCAAATCAGTCACGCCGTCGGCTGCGCGTACGGATTCCGATTCCGGAAGGACAACGCCGTTACGCTGGCCTTTTTCGGGGATGGGGCGACTTCGGTGAACGATTTCCATGCCGGCATGAACTTCGCCGGCGTGTACCGGCTACCGGTCGTGTTCTGTTGCACGAACAATCAATGGGCGATCTCACTCCCGGTCGAGAAGCAGAGTCGGGTCGCCGAGCTGGCCGAGAAGGGGGCCGCCTACGGGATGCCCGCACGACGCGTGGACGGATCCGATTTTATCCAGACCTATTTCAAATTGGCCGAGGCGCTCGAGGCGGCCCGGCGGGGCGAGGGTCCCTCGTTTATCGAATTCGTCGTCTACCGGATGAGCGCCCACTCCACCTCCGACGACCCGAGCCGCTACCAGCCCGTGGATTGGCAGGAGCGCGCGGCGCAGCATGACCCCGTGTTCCGAATGGAACACCTGCTGGGCGGTCTTGGATTGCTGTCCGAGGACCTCGTCAAGGAGATGGACCGACAGATCGACGCCACCCTCCGAGAGGCGATCGCGACGGCGGAGCGGACCGCGCCTCCTGCTCCGGACACCCTCGAACGCGACGTTTTCGCCGCGTCCACGTCGGCTCCGTCGTTGGAGGGGTAACAGTGGCGGGCACATATTCTCGGACCACGGACGTGCTCGTCATTGGCGGCGGCCCGGGCGGATACATGGCCGCGATTCGGTTGGGCCAACTCGGACGACCCACCCTGCTCGTGGAGCGGGACGCCCTCGGAGGGGAATGCCTGAACCGGGGTTGCATCCCCTCCAAGGCGCTGATCCATCTCGCGACCCTCCTGGATGCCGTGCGAACGGAGGGCCCCGAAGTGGGGCTCCATACGACGGGGGAGGTCCAACTCGACCTTGTGGTGGCCCAACAATGGAAGGAATCGGTGGTAGCGAAAGAGCGACAAGGCGTCGCTTCGCTCCTTAAAAGCGCGGGCACCGCTGTACTTCCCGGCACCGTACGGTTTACCGGCCCCCGGTCGGCCGAGCTGACCGCACCGGACGGCGGCAAGGAGCGGATCGACTTCGAGCACGCCATCATCGCCACCGGCGCGGTGCAAGCCTCGCTCCGGGGATTCGAGCCGGATGGCGCGAGGGTGGATACGGCGTATGACGTGCTGAACTGGACCTCCCTCCCGAAATCGCTACTCGTCCTCGGCGGGGGGGTGAGCGGCTGTGAGTTGGGAGAGTTCGCCGCCATGGCTGGCTCTCAGGTCACGATCGTTGAGCTGATGCCTCAGCTCCTTCCTGGAATGGATCCGGACCTCTCCCGCGAGCTGACGCGCCGGCTCGAGGGCCGAGGTGTAAAGGTTCTCACCGGAATCAAGGCCGTGGCCCTCGAACGCACCGTGGAAGGCGTCCGCCTGACGGTCGAGAAGGACGGGAAGAAGGGAGATCTCTCGGCCGAGCGGCTGTTCGTGACGGTCGGAAAGAAACCCGCGACACAGGAGCTGGGCCTGGAAGAGGCCGGGGTAGAACGGGACGGCAAGACCGGGTTCATCCCGGTGAACGACCGCCTCGCCACGAACGTGCCGCACATCTACGCGGTCGGTGATTGTTGCCGACCTCCAATGCTCGCGCACAAGGCGTACCGCGAGGGCGTCGTCGCGGCCGAATCGATCGCGGGGCTCCCGACCCGGTTTCAGTTCCAGGCCATGCCCTCCGTCGTGTTCACAATCCCCGAGCTTGCGACAGTGGGCCTCACCGCCCCGGAGGCGCAAACGGCGGGCTTCGTCGCGCGCGATGTACGGTTTCCGTACGCTGCGCTCGGTCGCGCCCACGCCTCCCACGCCACCGACGGGTGGGTGAAGCTCGTCGCGGACGAGAAGACGGGCATCGTATTGGGATTCCAGGGAGCCGGAACGGGTGTGGGGGAGCTCGTCGGGGAGGTCGCTCTCGCCATCGAGATGGGCGCGACCGTCCGAGACCTGGCCCTGACCATCCATCCGCACCCGACCTTCTCCGAGTTGCTTCAAGAGGTCGCGCTGCTCTGGCTAGGAGAGCCGATGCATGTCGCCCGTCGAACCGCTGCTCGACCATCGTGATTGGGGACGACGCGAGTACCGCGACTCGCTCGCCGAAATGCGCTCCCTGAAAGGCGCCCGGCGCCGCGGGGAAATTCCGGATACGCTCGTGCTCGTCGAGCACCCTGCCGTCATCACGGTCGGAGTCCAGGGTCGAGAGGGGGACGTGCTGCCGGAGGGAATACCGGTATTCGACGTGGAACGGGGGGGGAAGAGCACCTACCATGGCCCGGGCCAGCTTGTCGGCTATCCGATCGTCGACCTGACTCCTCGTCGCCGGGATGTCCGCCGGTACGTCCACGACTTGGAGGAGGTGGTGATCCAAGCCTTGGCAGAGACCTCGCTTTCGACCGAGCGGGTTGAGGGGCAGCGGGGCGTCTGGGTCGATGGCCGTCGCAAGATCGCGTCGGTGGGGGTCGCGGTGGAGGATTGGGTGGCGTTTCATGGGTTCGCGGTGAACGTGAACACCGACCTGTCCGTCTTCCGGTCGTTTCGGCCGTGTGGCCTCTCTGGAGAAGTGATGACCTCCGTCGCTCGAGAGCGAGGCACGCCGGCCTCGGTTGACGAACTCCGTGGACCGATCGTTCGCGCCTGGCAGACGATCTTCGCGCCGCCAAATCGCGCGGGCGGTTCCCGATCGATCACCCAAGAAGGCGATCTGGCCACCCCGTGACGGCGCCCTCCGACGGAGCGCTTCGCCTGCTGTTGGTCGGGGGCGCCGGTGGACTCGTGGGCCGGGCCGTGCTGCCCGAGCTCCAGCCCCACTTCCAAATACGGTCCGTCCACCGACATTTGGCCGAGAACGAGGGGGCCTCCGTCGAGTGGGTGAGGGCCGATGTTAACGAGGTGAACGACTGGGCACCGCTCCTCGACGACGTGCAGGTGGTCCTGAACCTGGCGTGGTACCGATGGGGGTCCGAGACGACCTTCGGGGCGTTGCATAACGGCCTCCGTCGACTGCTCGCGGCCGCGGTGCGCGCCCGGACCCCTCGTTTCCTCCAGGTCAGCGTCCCTCCCGCCCCTGCCTCGATGGAGGCGAACCTTCCGTACCTGGTGTACAAGCGCCGGTTCGATGCCTCTCTGGCGGGCAGCGGCCTCTCGTTTCGTATCGTGCGGCCGACGATGCTCTTCGGCCCCGGCGATGTGCTCCTCGGCGTGATGCTTCGTCTGATGCGCCGGTATCCGTTCTTCCCGATGTTCGGCGATGGCTCCTACCACGTGAGCCCCCTGGCGGTCTCGGACTTGGCTCGAGTCCTCCGACGCGAAGCCCAGGGCTCGGATCGGGGTACGCTGGACCTCGGGGGGCCCGAACGGATGACGTACCGCGGGCTCACCGACCGGATGCTCCACGCACTCGGGAAGCAGCCACGGTATTGGCGGCTCTCCCGGACCGGAGCGCTGGGGCTCACTCGACTGATGGTCGCGTTGGGTTCTACCGCCCTCTATCCGTACGAAGTCGAGTGGCTGATGAGCGACATGCTCGGACTGGCGCCGTACGAAGGGCTCGATGTACCGTTGCGGCCCGTCGGACCATATATCGACCAACTAGCCCACCCCCAGCCCTAGGGAGTGGCTCAGCTACGGCCCGCTAGCGCGCCGAGCGTGCGATCGAGGGGTCTCGCCTCGGCCATGCGGGGGAGTCCAGCAAGTGGACCGTTTCGTGGAGGTAGAATCCGGGCCCGATCAGCGACGCGTAGCCGAGAACTACGATCACAGGTAACCGTCGAGAGGCCTGGGTCCAATCTCCCCTACGGACCGATTGAAGGGTCCAACCGACCCAAACCACGGTGAGAACCGGCAGAAGCAAGGCGATCGCGACGAAGGCGAACAAGGCCCCGACCTGAGTGAGGACCGAAAGCGAATAGGCCAAGTTGTTGGGGTTCACTCCCCAAAGAAAAAGGGCCTGGAGGGCCGCCTCTGCGACCAACGCTCCCCACGCCGAGAGTCTCGCGCGCTTGAGCAGCCCAATAGCTTGCGCCTCCGGCTCGAGGACGCCTAATGTGGTTGGTTGAGCCATCTCGGAGGTCATCTCCCGGGCGTACCGCACCCGTCCCCCGAGTCTTAAAGTGACCGAAGCCAAGGCCGTCTCTCCAGTCACGGGAGCGGGTCCGGCCCTAGGACCAATGCAATGAGCCTGCTCTCCGAATCCTTCCGGTCCGCGGCCGAAGCTTTAAGCCCCGTACGTCCCAATGTCGCCAGCATGGAAGCCGGAGACCTGTCTCGTCGCCTGGGAGATTTCTATCTCGTTGCCACCGAAGTTCTTCGCGACGTCACCGAGCCCACGGAGCAACAGATCAAGCACTGGATCGTGAATCCGTTTCTCGTGACCCTGGGATGGGACCCCGACGACAAGCACCAGGTCTACCTCGACTTCCCGATCAAGTCGGATGGCTCCCACGCCGATTACGCCCTGCTCGACCAAGCGGGGAAGCCCCGGGTCGTGATCGACGTTAAGCGGCCTCCGAACCCCGGCACCGACTCGGAGCTGGCGACCAAGAACGCCCGGGGCATCGGTGCCCCCTTGGCGCTCGTCACCAACGGCCAGGAGTTCTCCCTCTGGTACGTCTCCGAGTCCGAGCAGCCCACCCCCCTGTTCGTGTTCGCGCTCAAGGAATTGGCCGACAACGCCGAGGCCCTCCTGGGTCTCACCGCTGACTTCCGAATCTCCGACAACGGGATCGCCCTGTTGCGGAAATCCGCGATCCGATCCGCCGTCCTCCAGATGCTGGAGGAGAACTCGGAAAAGACCTTCGACGCGTTGGTCGGCTGGGTTCAAGCCCAGGTGGCACCGGGCGCGCTCGACGACTCTACCGACGAGGCGATCCGAGAGGCCACGATGATGTGGCTCAACGAGGAACACCTCACGATGGCGATGTTCGCGCCGGGTCCCCACGAGAAGAAGTTCCAGGACCTTCGGGTAACGACCGCCAAGGACTGGGAGCCGTTCCCCCGGGGCCCGAACGGCACATTCCAGTACAAGTTCGACTCTTCGAAGACGCTCGACCTACGTCAGAGCCCGAAAGAGGTCAAGGAAACCCTCCGCCGGCAGGGATTCAAGACGTCCACCGCGACCTCGTTCGGCGGATTCTACTATGCGCTCCGCCAGCGAGCGGGGCTGAAGACCGGGTCCTCTGGGTCCTAAGCCGGTCCCCGAGCGGGCGGCCGCGTCTTCGGCCAGCGACGACGAGCCGCCACGCGATGCATCACCTCAGAGGTTCCGTGAGCCAGCATGCCGCTTCGGACATCCCGCCAGCGCTGCTCGTGCGGAAGGTCCTTGGAGTACCCCCGGCCCCCATGGAACTGGATGGCGTGATCGAGGGTCGTCAGCGCCACCTCGGTCGCTAACCACTTGCTCATCGCCGCCGCGTCGTCGGCGCGCTCCCCCCGGTCGAGTCGCTCCAGCACGTGCTCTGTGTACAGCCAGGCCGCGGCCAATCGGGTGCCGTCCTCCACGAGCGGGAACGCGACGGCCTCCTGCTCGGACAGAGGTCCGTCGAAGACGACACGATCCCCCGCCTCTCGAACGGTCTCCTCCCACGAAGCCCGTGCGACCCCGAGGTAGATCGCGCCCAGCAAGGCGCGCTCGTGGGTGAGCTCGACCTTGAGGTACTCCAGCGCCCGGCCTTCTTCTCCTACGAGATGATCCGATGAGATCTCGACCCCGTCGTACGTCACGGTGCCCCGGCGCATCCATCGTTCCCCCAGGTCCTCCACGACCTGTCGCCCAATCCCGGGCAAGTCTTGCGGCACGACGTAGGCGGAGACCCCGTCTCTGCCCGCAGCGCCCCCCGGAGAGCGCGCGTAAACAATGGCGGCTTGTGCGTCGGCGGCGAATGCGGCCTGGCTCTTCGTTCCCGTGAGGACGAGACGGTGCCCCTCTCGTTCGACCCTGGTCGAGAGTCGAGAGAGGTCCGAACCGGCGCCCGGCTCGGTGATTTGGTTGCCCACTAGAACCTCCCCGCGAGCGAGGGGCATTGCGAAACGATTCCGAAGGTCGACGGATCCATGGGTTCCAATTATACTCGAGAACTCCGGTTGGAGGGAGAGCTTCGCGAACGCCGTACCCGCTCGGTAACCGAACTCCTGCAACGCGATCCCGGCCCGGCGAAGCGGAAGGCCCCGCCCCCCTAGTTCAGCGGGCAGAGTCAATCCCAGCCAACCCGAGACGCCCATCGCAAGGAACTCTTTGCGCGGAAATTCGGGGCGTGCGTCGAGCGCCCGGTAGCGCTCGGCGAGTCGCTGGGCAGTTGCAAACGAAGCCACCTCCTCCCGGAGGGGATCTTCCGGTAGGACCGACGCGAGGTCCGTCACAGGCCCTCCCGGACGTAGAATGGCGCAGTAGCCGGCGCAGCGCTGGAGACCGGATGCTCCCCCACCACCCCATTCTCTCGCAGGGACCGGATTCGTTCCGCGGAATAGCCCAGGAGTCGCCCCAGCACGGCGTCGTTGTCTTGTCCCAGCCATGGGGCCCCTCGCCAAACTCCCCCGGGGGTGATGTCAAATTTCGGAGCAACCCCAGCGCCCTTGACCGGACCGGCCACCGGGTCTTGCCACTCGAGGAACATGCCCCGCGCCTTGAAGTGAGGGTCGCGAGCTATCTCGTCAATCCGATAAACGCGAGAGATGGCGGTATCGTTCTCTCGCCCAATGCGCTCGAGTTCCTCGACGCTTCGCGAGGCGCAGTATTGCTCGATCGCGGGGTCGACGAGGTCCCGATGAGTATTCCGGAACGACGGGTCGTCGAGTCGTCGATCGGTGAGGCCGAGCACGGCGCTGAGTCGGGTCCAGCTCGCCGGGGTCGCGGCCGCGAGGACCACCCATCCGTCCGCGGCGCGCACGAGATTGTACGGGTAGAGTCGTGGGTGTGCGTTACCGAACCTTCCGCGGACGACGCCGCGGACGAAGTAGTCGAGGGCGAGATTCTCGAGCAGGGTGAAGAATACCTCGTATTGGGCCACGTCGACGACCTGGCCCACGCCCGTGCGTTGGGCGTGGATGTATCCCATCAACGCCGCCGTCGCGGCGGCCAGCCCCGTAACGGTGTCGTTGAGCGCCGTGCCCGAACGCATCGGAGGATCGGGCTCGGGGTTTCCTTGGAGGGAGAGGAACCCGCTGTAGGCCTGCGCGATGAGGTCGAACGAGGGGGCCCCCACGCGTTCCGGGTGCCCCGACTGACCGAAGCCGGACACATGGACAATGGTGAGGCGTGGATTGGTCGCTCGGACGGTCGCGTCCGATAGACCGAGTCCGTCATAGGTCGCCGGGCGGGACGATTCAATCCAAATCTCCGACTTGCGGATGAGATCAAGAAAAACTTCTCGGCCCTCCGGACGTTTGAGGTCGAGACCGACGGACAGTTTGTTCCGCGAATACTGAACCCAGGACTCCGAGACGGCCTGGTCGGGGGGTGCCCCCTCGGGAAGGAGAGGAGGCAGCGTACGGGTAGGGTCGGAGAACGGACGTTCGAACGGGGGACCTTCGAGATGGATAATCTCCGCGCCGAACTCGCCCATGTATGTGGAGGCCCAAGGTCCGGCTACGACCCGGGCCGAATCGAGGACCCGGATCCCCTGGAGGGGCCCGAACGGCGGAACAATCCGGTCTCGGACCCCCTCGGTCGACATACCGAACAAGTTGGCGGGAGCGCCTTAAGGACCGAGGTTCACCTGCAAACCTCGCTCCCCATATAGCGTCGGCCACTCCTAAGGGGGGAGCGACAGAGTTGAGCGAACCACCGTGGGTCCGGTACGAGGGGGAGGACTTCCGCCACGAACTCGAGACGTACAAGATGGCCCATCATCCGTTCAAACTCCATCCCTTCTTCCAAGAGATCGAGCAAGGAACCGCCTCTCGACCGGTGATTCATCGCTGGGCGGCCCAGTTCTACCCGTGGTTGGCCTGTGTTCCGCTGGCCATGGCGGAGCGGTTCTCGAACTGTTCCTGGGAGCCCAAGTTCGACCGGTTCCGGAGGATGATCTTGGACCAGCTGGTCGAGGAGGCCGGTGACCCGAAGGGGAAGGAGAGAGGGCACCCCGAGCTATGGCTCCATTTCTGCGAGGGCTTGGGAATCTCACGGGAGAAAGTTCAGTCGGCCCCCCTCCTCCCCTCCACCATGGTGGCGATGGACGATTTCCTCTACATCAACCGGCAGGAACCGTTCTACGTGTCCGCAGGAGGTTCGTCCGAGCCCCCGAACGTGGAACTCTGCCAGCGACTCCTGCCCGCGTTCCGTACGCACTACGGGGTCGACGACGACCACCTCACGTACTACTCGCTCCACGTCACCGCGGACGAGGAGCACAGCCGTTTCGTGGGAGAAATGGTGGCCGCGTTCGCAAATTCCGTGCCGGTACGGAAGCGGATGTGGGACGCGATGCTCCGAGGATTCGCGCTGCACCGGTTGCTCATCGACGGGGCGATCGCCGCCCCAAACGGCTCGACGTAAGGTTAAATATCGCACAGGTGGTGAGACTGTTCGATGACCGTCGCGACCCACGTCGGCGAGCCCCGGATGTCCGGTCGGCGAGCGGTCATGCCCTGGTCCTGGTGAGAGGGGAGCGCCCGGCAGGCGCGGCCCTCTGACAGAAGTCTTGAGCGGCGCGTCCGCCCGGCGCTTCCCTCGCAGTGAAAAGAAGCGAGGAGAAGCATGTACGGAAAACAGCTGAGACTGAAGAGGATCTTCCCGGGAGAGCGCCGACTGTTCTCGGTCCCCCTCGACCACTCGGTGTCGATGGGTCCGATTGACGGCCTCGAGGACACACCGACTCTCGTCGCCGAGCTCGAACGCGCAGGCGTGGACCTGGTGATCGTAACCAAGGGGGCCGTGCGCGGGCTGGTGCCGGTTCTCACCCCCCACACACTCCTCGGTATCCACGTCTCCGCTTCGACGAGCCTCAATCCCAACTCGAATCGGAAGGTCCTGGCCGGCAGCGCGGAGGAGGCTATCTCCCTCGGCGCCGACGTGCTCTCGGTCCAGGTGAACTTCGGGATCCCCGAAGAGGGCGAGATGCTCCGCGACCTCGGCGTGGCCGCAGACCAGTGCCGGACCGTCGGTCTCCCGTTGCTCTGCATGGCCTACGTCAAGAAACCGAACGGCGGAACCCCCGACGAGTTACGTCACGCGTGCCGGGCGGCGGCGGACCTCGGAGCGGACATCGTCAAAACCTCCTACCCCGGGTCATTGGAGGAGTTCCGCCGGCTCGTCCGTACGACGCCAGCCCCACTACTCCTTGGAGGCGGAAATCGACTCGACGACGACGGAGCGTTCCTCGGCTTGGTTCGCGAGACTGTGGACGCGGGAGCAGCCGGCATCTGCATTGGCCGGAACTTGTTCCAACGTCGGCCCGTCGAGACGTTCGCGAAGCGAGTCGCTACGATCCTTCACGGGAGCCCATAGAGGATACTGTTGTCGCTGGACCGGATCGTCATCGCTCTCGCGGCCCCCGAGCCAGAGGTCAACTCCGCCATCGTGGCTCGAGCCCGACGCCGGGGCTTCCGGCGCTTTTGTTCGGTCGAAGAAACTCCGCCCCACGCCGGGCCGAACGAAACATGGTACCACTCCACACCGGATGGATTCCTACCGACCGCCGAGGGGGAGGCGGCGGCTGGGGGCTTCGTCCGTCTGTATCGAGTTCGAGACCCCAAAGAACTCGAGCCGGTGGTCGGCGCGCTAGGGCGAGGGGAGGTCTGTGCGGTCCGATGGGGGGCCGAGAGAGTCATCCCCCTCGAGACGCTCGTAGCTGCCCGACGGGTACGCGGAACCCTCTGGGTGGTCACCGCGGAGACCTCCGAGATTCCGGCGTTCCTGGGCGCGCTAGAGCACGGTGCCGATTCGATTGTGGTGGAAGTTTCGACACCGGAAGTACTCGACGAACTGGAGCGACGACTGGAGCATCCGGCGGTGGAGCTCCAGTGGGAGCGGGTGCCGATCCGATCGGTAGCGCCGGCCGGGACCGGAGATCGGGTTATCGTCGACACGACCTCCCTGCTGCAACCGGATGAAGGGATCCTGGTCGGCAGCGCAGCCGCGTTCCTTTTCCACGTAGCCAGCGAGGCGATTGGATCGCGGTATACGCGGCCTCGACCCTTTCGGGTCAATGCGGGGGCTGCGCATTTGTACACCCTCCTCGCCACCGGGGAGACTCGGTACCTCAGCGAACTGTCGGCCGGCGATGCAATCCTGGTTTGCAGCCCGGCGGGGACTGCGCGGAGCGTGCGAGTGGGCCGGATCAAGATCGAGCGTCGGCCGATGGTGCTCGTCGCGGCGGAGGTCCGGGCTCGCGCGTTCACGGTCTTTCTGCAGGAGGCAGAAACGGTACGACTCTCGACGGACTCGGGGCGAATCGCCACGACCGAACTGCGACCGGGCGCTCTGGCGTGGGGCGTCCCCCTCGCCCCGGGGCGACACTTGGGGGTCGCCGTGGAGGAGACGATCGAGGAGCGATGACGAGCCATTTCCCCCTCCTCATCACGAGTTGTCCCGGCCGATCCGTGGCGGTCGTGTCATCGCAGCTGAAGCGCGCGATGCAAGGCGGCGCCGATCTCGGCGAGGTCCGTCTGGATCGTCTCGTCCCGGAGGAGCTTTCCCGTCTGGCAGGGCTGTTTCCTTCGCCAGTACCGCTGGTCGCAACCCTACGTTCGCAGTCGGAGGGAGGAGAAGGTCCGGATTCTTCTGATGAGCGCGCCCGGGTGCTCGAATCCGCATCTCGACTTCCGTTTCGATTCCTCGACTTGGAGCGCGCCCGTGATGGTGGTCTTCTTGGCAAGGCCCAATCCGGGGTTGTCGGTACTGCTTCCGTGATTGTCTCCTCCCACCTCTCCGCCTCAGTCCCTACCGACGAGGTCCTCCGCCTGCTCGAACTGCCCCGGCCGGACGGCGCGGTGGCGAAGGTCGTACTACCGTGCGACTTTGAGCGGCTCTGGTCGGATCTGCTCCCGGGGCTCTCCCGGCTCGACAACTTTGCGCCGTACGTGCTCCACACGACCGGGCCCACCGGCCCGATCCTGCGGGCATGGGCGCAACGGCTGGGGATGTTCGCGGTGTACGCGTCTCTTCCCGTTTCCACTCCGGACGGGGATAGCGACAGCGTCGAGCCGGCGCAAGTTCCCGTGGATCGGCTGCGCGCTTATGCACGCGGAGGCGCCGAACGCGGGCTGTTCGCCGTCGTGGGTCATCCGATACAACATTCCCGCTCCCCCGCGATCCACTCCTTTTGGATGGAACGGGAACGGCGGAGTGGCCTGTATTTGGCATTGGACATGGCCAGCGCGCAGGACCTCGCGGAGAGCCTGACGCCGTTCGCCTCCGGTGGTTTCCGTGGACTGAATATCACCCATCCATGGAAGCAAGTGGCCCTCACCCTCGCGACCCGATCGGGTCCGGCCGCGGAGGCGGCGGGGTGCGCGAACACGCTCTCCTTCGACCCGGAGACGATCTCTGCGGAGAACACGGATGTCGCAGCGGTCCGGCGCCGGCTCACCGAGCTCAAGGTGGACGGCGCCTGGGATGGTTCACCTGTGGTAGTGTTCGGCGGCGGCGGAGCGGCCCGCTCGGCACTTGCCGCCGCGTCATCGGTCGGGAGCACAGGCATCGTGATCGCGAGACGCCGGGAGGTCGCCGAGAACCTGGCTCGGGAATATGGTGGCACTGTCGGGGTCGGGTCCGGGCTAAGGCCAGCGCGCGTGGTGATCCACGCCACGCCCGCCGGGCGGGAGGACTGCCCCCGGCTCGACCTCCCGTGGAAGGGCGCAATCGGTGCGTCAACGCACTTTCTGGATTTCGTGTACAAACCTGTCCACCCCTTTTTGCGCGAAGGGGTCGAAGCGAAGGGGGCCACGTACGAAGATGGTTCGAGGCTGCTCGTCTACCAGGCCGCCGAAAGCTACGCGACCTGGTGGGGGACCGCGCCCTCGCCCGAGCTCCAGGAAGCGGCCCTGAAGGAGGTGCTGTGCGCGGCGTAGGCACGACCTCCGGGGCGGTAACCCTCGTGAACGCGCTGCCCACGGGGATCGGATGCGCCGTCGCAATCTCGCTTCTGGTCCGAGCGGACCTGGACCTGCGTCACAGTGATGGGCTGAGCGCGCATCGGATCCAACTCGAGCGAGGTTCGGAGACCGAGCTGGTACGGGAAACGCTGGCGGTCGGGCTCGCCCGGTTCGCTCCCGGGGAGATGTTCGCGGGCGAGCTCCGGATCGATTCCCAGGTGCCCGCGGGAAAGGGACTCAAGAGCTCCTCCGCGGTCGGTGGTGCCGTCCTTCGGGCGGTGGCGAGCGCGCTCCGTCAATCGCGGGCCCCCGAGGAGCTCGCGCGGCTTGCCGCAGTCGTTGCCCAGGAGATCGGATTGAGCGCGACGGGGGCCTACGACGATTGCGTGGCCGCGCTCCGAGGAGGGTTGGTTCTTACCGACAACACAAATCGGACACCGCTCCGATCGTTTCCTTTCCCCCCAGATCTCCGGGTCGTTCTCTGGGTGCCGGCCGAATCGCATGCCCCGTCGACCGCGTGGCGCGAACGCTTTCGGTTTGAGGCGGCCGCCGGACAGGCGGCCGTGGAAGCGGCTCGTGCCGGTCGCTGGGCAGAGGCCATGGCGCTTAACACCGAACTCGTAGAGCGCGTGATGGGCTACGACTACGCCGGCTTACGCTCGGAGCTGCTCAAGAGCGGTGCAACGATGTGCGGAGTGAGCGGCATGGGGCCGACGCTGGCCGTGCTGGTTCCTCGCGTGAGCGTCGATGCCGTAGTCGCACAACTCCCGACGGACCGGGGCCAGATTCTCCAGGCGGACATTCGGCCCGGGGATGGAACCGTGGGGGAGGGCGGATGACGGTACGCACCGTCCGACCCGCGCGAGTGCACGGACGCATTCGGGCTCCGCCGTCGAAAAGCTACACCCATCGGGCGCTCGTAGCGGCGTTCCTCGCTGAACGTCCCACTGAAGTTATTGGACCTCTCGATTCGGACGACACGCGCGCGACCAGGGACGGACTCCGAGCCCTTGGAGCACAGATTCGACACTCTCGGGCTGGCTGGAGGGTATCTCCACTGAAACGCCGCCGTCGAACTCCGCGCGCCATAGTTCGGTGCGGGGAGTCCGGCACGACGCTCCGCTTCCTTTCCGCAGTCGCGGCCCTCGGAAGCGCCCCCGTGAACTTCACCGGGGCTCCCCAACTCGCCCGACGGCCGATGCGTGAGCTGTACGGCGTACTCCGAACACTTGGGGCGAGCGTGCGACATCCTTCGGCAGCGCATGCCCTTCCGTGCACGATCCAGGGTCCCCTCAGCCCGGGGAAAGTTTCGATCCGTGGTGACGTGAGCTCACAATTCATCTCCGCGCTCCTGATGGTGCTCCCGACACTCCCCGGCCCCTCCCGGCTGCGCATCCTCGGTGCGACAGTATCCCAGCCGTACGTCGAAGCGACGTGTGCCGTCTTGGACGAGCGGGGAGTCCGAGTCCGTCGGACCTCCGGAGGGTTCTCGATTCCCGGGAACCAAAGATACCGGACGGGGCGCATCCGGGTGCCGGGCGACGCGTCCTCGGCCGCGTATCTGTGGGCCGCCGCCGCAGCGACCGGTGGGCACGTGGAAGTCGAGGGAGTGCCCTCGGACCTGCCCCAGGCCGACCTTGCGATACTCCCAATCCTGTCGGGCATGGGGGCCCGCGTACGGCGTACTTCTCGTTTCGTCAGCGTGGCCGGACCGCTCTCCCGACCGGTCTCCATCGACCTTACTGATTCCCCCGACCTGGTTCCTTTGGTGTCGGTGCTCGCCGCCCTGGTCCCCGGGGGTCGGAGTCAACTCAGCGGCGCGCCCCACCTTGAGTTCAAGGAATCCAATCGTCGCGTGGAGTCGGTCCGTCTCGCCCGTGCGATGGGTGCCAAGGTCTCCCAGTTCTCGTCCTGCATCGAGATCATAGGGACAGATTCTCCCCGGTCGTTGAAGCTGCCGTCGCTTCAGGACCATCGTCTGGTCATGAGCGCCACGGTCGCCGGCTTAGCCGCCCGGAGGAACTCTCGAGTGGGCCGAGCCGAGGCCGTTTCAAAATCGTACCCCGGTTTTTGGGATGCCCTCGGGGCACTGACCCAGGGCGGAGGAACGGTTCGATGATGAGTGCCGGACGGCGCTTCCGGTTTGCCCTGTTCGGCTCGAGTCACGGGCCGGACGTGGGAGTCTCCATCGAAGGGGTGCCGGTGAAAACCCCCATTGCGATAGAAGGCATCCAAGCGGCCCTGGACCGTCGACGACCCGTCGGCCGTCGGCTGGCCACGAAGCGGCAGGAGGAGGATCGACTGATCGTCGACTCTGGGGTCGTCGACGGCACCGCGGACGGACAGCCGATCCGGATGCACGTGGCGAACGAGGATGTTCAGCGAGGCCCGTACGACCGGTTGCGGGAGACTCCCCGACCCGGACATGCCGACTATCCCGCGCGAATCCGGTATGGCGCGGAGGCGGATCTTTCCGGCGGCGGGATCTTCTCCGGTCGCATGACGGTGGGTCTGGTGATCGCCGGTGCGATCGCGAGCCAGATGCTGGCTCGACGTGGGATCGAGGTCGTCTCATTCACGCGGAGCATTGGTGGAGTCGTAGCGAACATCGACGAGGACCGTTTGGCGGAGGAGATTCGTCGCGGACGCGACCGGAACGAGGTGGGTTGCCCGGACGCGGACGCCGCGCAACGTATGGAGGAGTCGATCGCCCGCGCCCGCAAGGAGGGCGACAGTGTCGGAGGGACGGTCGAAACCCGGATATTCGGAACCCCGGTGGGACTGGGCGAGCCGTTCTTCGACTCGATCGAGAGTGCCATTGCGTATCTCGCGTTCTCTGTTCCCGCCGTCAAGGGGATCGAATTCGGGGCCGGATTCCGGGCCGCTCAGATGCGTGGCAGTGAACACAATGACGCTTTCGCTTGGAAAGACAACCGCGTCGTGACGCGGACGAATCACGCGGGAGGGATCCTCGGAGGCTTGGCGACCGGGATGCCAATCGTGTTCCGGGTCGTAGTCAAGCCCACGTCCTCGATTGCCCGGTCGCAGCAGACGGTGAATTTGACCACGCGCCAGGAGCAAGATCTAGTGGTGACCGGCCGACATGACCCCTGTATCGTGCCTCGTGCCGTGGTCGTCTTGGAGTCGGTCGCGGCCTGTGCGATGGCCGACCTCGCCCTCGCAGGAGGGTTTCTTCCATGAATGACTCCGAGAAGCTCCCGACCGCGGTCTTGGGGGCCAGCGGCTACATCGGCCAGCACTTCGCGCGCCTGTTGGCACGTCATCCGACGTTCGCTACACCGCTTCTCGTTGGAGGCGAACGCTCGGAAGGTCAGCGTCTGGAGGAGCTCTGGCAACTCACCGAGGAGCCTCCCCCTGAGCTGGCGGCCGAGCCCCTTCGTCCGCTTTCGCCGGCGCAGTTACAGAGCGCCGGCGTGCGGATTGTATTCAGCGCCATCCCGTCGGGTGTGGCGGGACCCGTTGAGACGGAGTGCCGCCGTCGGGGCATCCATGTCTTCACCAACGCCGCCGACCATCGGCTGGATCCCGACGTTCCCCTGCTGGTTCCAGAGGTCAACGCAGGCCACTTGCGGGTCCTCGGGGCACGTGCCTACGGTCGTGCGTTGCTCGTCTCGAATCCGAACTGCACCGCGACGGGCCTCGTGTTGGCGCTGGCGCCCGTTTGGAAACTCCTCGACCCGAAGGTAGTCCACGTCACCTCGTTCCAAGCCTTGTCCGGTGCCGGTTTCCCGGGCGTCTCTTCGCTATCAATCGCGGACAACGTCGTCCCGTTCATTCCCCACGAAGAGGAGAAGGTAGCTGAGGAATCGAATCGGATATTCGGGGCGGCACGCAACGGGCGAATCATTCCGAATCGTGTGCCGTTCTTGGCAAACTGCGCCCGCGTCGCGGTCCGCGACGGTCATCTGGAGGCCCTTACCGTCGAGGCTCGCCGTCGGCCAACTGCCGCCGCCCTCCGACGG
>JBARJD010000138.1:0-8097 GCA_049800095.1 Thermoplasmata archaeon
TCTCCAGCAGACCCCACCTTTCGTGCAACCGGTCATACTCGAAGCGAGCGAGAGCCTTCGCGTCCAGTACCTCTACCTTGTTCGCCGCGGAATCCAGCTCCCGCTGGAGCCCGACGACCAGCGCCTCCTGCTCCGCGCGGTGCGCCTCGAACTCCGATGCTTCGACGGCCCGGTGGCAACGGGGGCAGACTCCCTCCTGTACGATCTCGGCCAACTCGTGCAACTCCGCGATGGCCGTCGCCAATCGGCGGTCCAACGCTCGCCGGGTCTCCTCGAGTTGAGTCCGCTCGGCCACGAATCGGAGTTGCGTTTGGTCCCCCGAGGGGGGGATGGGCGGTTTGATGGGTTCCGTTTCCTCGACGTGCAGTCGTTGCGCCTGCACGGTCGCGAGTTCTCGGAGCGTAGCCTTGTGTCGCGTCATCAGCTCTCGCTCCCGGTCCTTCCCCTGGGCAAGTTGCTCATCGAAGCCAGTCGCTTGACCCCGAAGCCCTTCGAGGTCCGTCAGCTGCCGGAGGAACTCTTCTCGGCGAGCACGCAAGGGCTCCAGGGCATGACCTGACTCCTCTCCGGACCGTTTGGCCGCGGATTCGATAGCAAGCTCCGTGAGGAGTCGGGCAAGGTGCGTGCGGCCGGTCTGTTGCGCCGCGCGATCTTGCTGTATGCTGCGGTCCAGTTCCGCAGAAAGTCGTTCCTGATGGGCGACGGCCTCACGGGCCGTCTCAAACTCACGGCGTTGAAGCTCGACCTGATCGAGGGTCGCCCGGGCCCGGGTCAACTCGCCTCGCAGGTCCTGCTCCCGAGCATCCAGGGTGGCCAGTTGCTCCCGAGCGGTGGCCTCTTGCAGTCGCCACTGGGCCGCTTCCTCCTCGACCCCCCGATGCCGGGCGCCCTGTTCCGCGAGGTCGGCGGCGCGTTCCTGGAGGGAACGGGCCAGGCTGCGTGCGTTTTCCCCCGCCAGCCGATATTGCTCCACGCCCAACGCCTTCCGGACCGTCTCCATGCGGACGTCGACATCGGGATCGAGCACGTCGCGCATCCGCTCCTGCGCCAGGTAGACGGCCCACCTCCACACATCGGAATGGGCGCGCGGGTTCGGGTTGTCCGGGAAGCCGAGCAGCTCGATCGTTCGGCGCCGCAGCTCGGTTGCCGAGTAGGCGACGCGCTGCCCGTCGACGGCGAGTGAATTCTCGGAGGGCTCGAAGGTATCCTTCCCCTTCCGTGCCCGCCGCACGAACCGACGGCGCAGTTCCCAGCGGTGCGTACCGTCGGTGAGCGCCAAGGAGACTTCCGCATCCTTCGCGCCGTGGCGGACGAGGTAGCCGGGGTCTACCTCGGCGAATCCAAACAAGGCCATCTCGATGGCATAGAGTAGCGATGTCTTGCCGGAACCGATGTCGCCGGTGAGGAGCGTCGTGCCCGGCCCGAGCACCACGTCGGCCGTCCGGTAGCTCCGGAGATTGCGTAGCCCGACGCGGGCGATCTGCATCGTCACCCGGTACCGGCCTCCGTATCATTTCGACGGACCCCCAAGACGCGAAAACCGGCGGCCACTCGTGCCGTTCGGTAGTCCTCTTTCGCCTCCCCGTCTCCGGGCGGCGTCCCCAGTTCGCGCACCAGGTCCCGAACTCGTCGGGTTCGATCGTCCGGGGTTAATTCTGGGAGGGGCAACGGCGCGAGGGTCCCGAGCGTCAGGAGCACCTGGTCTTCGAGTTGCGTTTCGGATTCGTGCCCCGCGGGGGCACTGGAGTCGCCGGGGGCCAGGTCGGCCATGTCCCAATGCACGGTCGAAGCGCCGAGGGCCGTCGCATCCGAGCTGGAATCGGGGAGGCCCAGTTCCGCCGCACGCGTGGCGTCGCTCAACCCGGTGAGGTGAGGGAACAATAGGACGCCCGGGGTCGCGTGGGCGCGGACCTCCTCCCGCACTGCGGCTCTCGCCTCTTCCGTGGATTTGCCGAAGAGCTCGACGTCAAACACGTCGATGCTTCCAGGGCGGAGTGTTTCGACGAATTCCGCGGTTGGAATGCCGCCCCGCACTGAGACGATGGTGAGGCCCCGGTGGCTCCGTCCGGCCGCGCCGTGGGCGATATCGGGGAGGCTGGTCCCGAACACCGCGCCCGGATTCACCAGCAGTCCGCCGGTCGGTCCCTGCCCGAGGTAGCTGAGATGAATGTGGCCTCCGGCGTAATAGTCGACCCCGGGTGGCAGGTCGTTCCGACTCACCCCTCGGATGTGAGGTTGGAGCCCCGGAGGGAGATACTCCTGCACCGCGGCGTGAAACATGAAGATATGGAAGCCTGGCCGTCGCCCGTACGCCGTCGAGTCCATGGATTGATAGTACTCCCGGTCGAGTCCATGAGACCGGCCGGAAATCCCGGCGATCACTGCTCCCGTCGGCTCATCGACCAAGAACGGGAGTGTCCAGCGCGGCTTATCGGAACGGACCGCTTCGGGCGCGACCCGTACGAACAGCCCGGTCTCGGCAAGAACGTCGAGCCAGCTCGTACGATGGGCCACGTAGTCATGCGAACCGAAGATCACGTAGACGCGGATGCCCCGATCGGCGAGATTCCGGAGCTCGGCAGCGATCGGCGCCACTTCCTCGGGGTCGGGCACCGGCGTGTGGAACAGGTCGCCGGAGACTAGGAGAAAATCGGCCGAGCGCTCTGCGACGGTTCGGAGCGCGGCAAGGACGCTCTCCCGGAGAGCGGCGCGGACCGCCGGGTCCCGAGGCCACGCCCCGACGTGCGCGTCAGCGAGGTGGGCGAAGACGAAATCGCGCGGGGTCACAGGACCCCCTATGGTTGTCGGGTACCCGCGGCTGGAGGAGAGGCGCGGCCCGGAGCCGTCGGTGCAGGACCCTGGGAGCGCTTCATGAGCGCGGCCAGTAAGGCGGCGCCGAGGGCCAGAAACAGCAATCCTTCACCCCAGGGGTCTAGGCCCTCCATCGCGACCGGAGCTGCCGGCGCCGCCGGTCGAGCCGCTGGTCGCGGCATTCGGACCGAGGGTGAAGCGGCCGCGGCGGCCAAGGCGTTGGTGCGGGCCATGAGAAGTCGCACCTGCTGACGTTGGATAGTGAACAGTTCGGTGGCTTCCTCCATCGTGATCTGCCGGTTCCTGAGCCGGCCCACTAGGTAGGGATACCTCGGGGCTCCGGTGACCTCCTCGGCCTCCTCGGGCGGGGGAGGGGGCGGAGGCGATGGGGCGGTCGGTGGGGTGTACATGGAGGCCTCGGTCGGTTCGAAGCACCGGCCCTATTCAAGGGTTCGCGACCGGTGCGGGTCGGACTCCACGGCCCGGGGAGGAGTTATAGGCGGACGGAGGCGTTTCGCGGCTATGTCCCCTGCCAACTCTCCTCCGGGGCCCGTGGAAACACCGCGGCGTCATCTCCACGTCCGCCTCGCCGACGACCATGCTTCAATCTTCGACCATGTTACGGAGTATCTTCAGGAGGCTGGGAAGGCTCCTGATTGGTACTGGCGGACAGCCGGTCGCCTCGAGGGGGAGGAAGACGCCGAAAACCTGGAAGAGTTGCTCTTCAGCGCCTTCGAGGCGGGGGCGTCCCTTGCGCACGACCATCCGGAGGAACTCCGATTCGATTGGGTTACCGACGATGAGTGCGAGCGGCAACGGCAAGCGGAAGAGAAGGGGACCCAGCGGGACGACGCCCGGAAAGAACGTACCTCGTTGAGCCATTACGCGTAGGTCGAGTCTGAATCTCGGATTCTCGGGATCGGTTACTTCGAGTTCGGCTCATCCACGCGCCAATGCAGGCTCTGGCCGCCATCGACGACGAGCACCTGGCCGGTAATGAATCGGGCCATGTCCGACGCTAGGAAGAGAATCGCCGACGCGACGTCCTCGGGTCGGCCCCATCGACCGAGTGGCGTCGCGGATTGGATCCGACCGTAGATGAGGGGGTCGGTGTGCTCGACCCGCGTCATGTCCGTCGCGACCCACCCGGGCGCGACCGCGTTGACCCGTGCCTCCGGGGCCATCGCGAGGGCGAGGCATCGCGTCAGCATCACGAGGCCGGCCTTGGACGCGCTATAAGGGATCTCTGCCGTGGAAGGGACCAAGCCCGAGATAGATGCAGTGGAAATGAACGTCCCCCGGCTGCGCCGGAGTGGTTCCTCGGCCGCTTGCGCCAGCTCGAAGGGAGCGACGAGGTTCGTCTCCAGAGTTCGGAGCCACGAGTCGCGGTCCACCGACCGCATCGACCCCGGTTCCGCGATTCCGGCATTCGCGACCACAATGTCGAGTCGGCCCTTCCAACGTTGCGCGGTCCGGACCAGCTCCCACATTGAGTTCCGGCTGCGCACGTCTCCGCGGACCAGCTCGACGGCGCGCCCTAGCGACCGGATCTCCCGGGCTACTTCGCCCGCCGAGACTTCGTCCTTGCGATAGTGGACGACGAGATCCGCCCCGGCGCCGGCCAGAGCCAGGGCCGTCGCCCGGCCGATGCCACGGGAACCGCCCGTCACGACGGCGACGCGTCCTTCAAGCGGCCCGGGGTCGTTCATTCGAGCCCGAGTCCCCCGTCGACCAACAGGACGGTCCCGCTCACCCAGGCCGCTTCGTCGCTGAGCAGATAACGGACCGCCGGAGCGATGTCCTTCGGTTCACCCCATCGCCCGAGGGGGGTGGCCTCCTCGACTTGGCGCCGGAACGCCGGATCCTCGTGGCCAGATCGGTTCATGTCCGTCCGGATAAACCCGGGGGCGACGGCATTCACGCGAATCAGAGGCGCCAGCTCCACCGCGAGGGCCCGGGTCATCTGCTCGATGGCTGCCTTGGAAGCTTGGTACGGAACCCCTCCGGCCGAGGCCCGGGTGGCAAGGATTGAGGAGAGCACGACAATCGATGCGTGCGGCGATGCCCGCAGAAGCGGGAGAGCGCCTTGAATGGTTCGGAAACTGCCTCGCAGATTGATGCCAAGCATCGCATCCCACTCCGACTCCGACACCTCCCCACTCGGGGAGCCGGCATACACCCCGGCATTCGCCACAACAAAATCGAGGCGAGGGGACCACTGGCACACCTGTCGGATGAGTGTCCGAGCGGCCGTTGGGTTCGAAAGGTCGCCTCCGAACGCTCGGGCAGGGTGGCCGGGCTCCCCGATCGACCGGGCGAATGCGCGCAGGGCGGGCGTCACAGTCCGCCCGTGCACCGCGAGCCGGGCCCCTGCGGTCGCAAGGTCGGTGGCAATCGCTCGACCAATGCCTCGGGAAGCGCCTGTAATCAGGCCCGTACGCCCCTTCAACAGGAACACGAGCCCCCGACGGGCCCGGGGGTACATCCCTTCTGTGGCGTCTGCGGCGGCCGAAGGGGGGCCGTCAGTTCTAATATCACGGGAAGGACCTACCGAAAGGTAGAATCTCCGACGACCCCCCTCACGGCGTTTCGGGGAATTCCGGATATCGATGCCAAGCGCACGAAAGAAAGCTGCCCCGCCGGAACCCGCCGTGCATCGGGAACCGCCCGCGTCGCCGCCGGCCTTTGAGAATGTCGGTGACTGGCACTTACCGACCGAGATTCGCCGGTTCTTCCGGAGCCGAGTCGGCCAGTCGCTCCTCATCCGTGGTTCCCCGGGCACCGGAAAGACCACCTTCGCCCTGAGCCTGCTGGCGGGACTCAAGGCGCCGGGCTTCTACGTGTCCACGCGGGTGTTTTATCCCGAGCTCATCGAGCATTACCCGTGGCTTCAGGACCACTTGCCAGAGGACCACGTCGTCGACGCGGAGGCGATGTGGCCGGGCGAGGAAGGCCGGAAGGAATACTCGTCGCTCATTCGGCAGTTCACCCAACTCTCTCCGGAATCGGAGGAGTTTGGGAACCTCGACAAGTTCCTGACCCTGCCGCCCGGCGTCCAGGAGGTCTTCAGCCGTTTCCCCGAGGGCGAGCGCTCCGCGCTGGTCATCGACAGTTGGGATGGCCTGATCGAACCGTACCTCGGCAGCTCCTCCGACCTCCCGTCCACCGTTCACCGCCTCCGGATCGAGAACGCGTTGATCTCGATCCTATCGAAGGCGAACGTCCATACGATCCTCATCAACGAGACCTCCTCGTTCACCGCGCTCGAGTATCTGGTGCACGGGGTCATCGAACTGCGTCGGGACGATGTGGAGGGCATGGTGCTCCGCGAGCTCCTGTTCCATAAGTTGCGGGGGGTTCCCCTGCAGTCCAGTTCGATCATGTACTCCCTGGACGGGGCGAGGTTCACCGCGGTTCCCCGACGATTCCCCCGTCCGGGCGATGCGCCGGTGGAGCCATTCCAGGTTCGGGAGAATCCGGTGCACGGGCTGTCGAGCGGGTTGGCGGAACTCGACCGGACGATCGGCACGGTGCCGGCGGGCCAGCCGGTCCTGCTGGAGTATGACCCCCAGGTCGAGCGCACGGCGATCCGGCCGGTGATCGAATACCTGGTGGCCCAGGCCATCGGAAGCGGCTGGGAGGTGACCCTCATGGCCGATGCCCCCTTCTCGCTCGCGTCGTTCCTCGCGGAAACGGAGAGGTTGATCCCTCGCGCCGCGCTCCTCGAGCACCTCAACGCGTTCAATCCGCCGCCGCTGGTCCAGCCGGGGAGTCCCACCCCTCCCGCGACCCGTCAACTGATCGAGCAGCTCAAGGAGTCGATCACGACGAAGTCCGTCGTCGCGGTCGTATTGAGCGCCTTGGATTCGGCGTTCGGTAACCGACCCGAGTTCGTCGACGCGGTCAATTCTCTCGCGAGCCGTGTCCACGAGAGGGGGGGGATCTTGGTCTTCACCGCGGCGAGTTCGCTCCCCGGCCTCTCCGAGATCGCTCCGGCCATGGGTGGACACTTCCGTTTCTTCAACCATCGGAGAACGACGCTGATGTACGGAATACGGCCCTCCACGCCCGCGCTCGCGGTCCTGACGAACAACATGCGAGGGGAAACCCCCGGCGTGTGGTTGCTACCGATACGATGAGCCCGCCGCGCGGCGGAGCGTCGAGCCTCGCACCGCCTCCTGGGCCCTAGAAGTGGATGACGTGATGCAGGACGATCAGCACCACGAATAGTATCGAGATCGTGTTGACGACCTTGATGAGGGGGTTGATCGCCGGGCCGGCGGTGTCCTTGGTCGCGTCCCCGACGGTGTCGCCGACGATGGCCGCCTTATGCGCGTCCGAGTGCTTTCCGCCGTACTTGCCGCCCTCGATGTACTTCTTTGCGTTGTCCCACGCTCCGCCCCCCGTCGTCATCAAGAGGGCGAGCGGGAGCCCCGACAGGATGACGCCGAGCAGCAGGCCGGCCAGCGCGTAGGGCCCGAGGACAAACCCGACGGCCAGCGGAACGATGACGGCGATCGCCGCCGGAACCGCGAGCTGCCGGATCGAGGTCTGGGTGACAATGTCAACGCACCGGCCGTACTCCGGCTTGGTGGTGCCCGCCATGATGCCGGGCATTTCACGGAATTGCCGGCGCACTTCGAAGACGATCGCCTGGGCCGCGATCCCGACGGCGTTCATAAGGAACGATGTGAAGAAGAATGGAAGCAGGGCCCCGAGGATCAGGCCCACGACGACGAGCGGGTTGGTGATCGTCAGGTCCGCGATCCACACGGTGTAGCTTTGTCCCGCGGCGTTGGCGGCGGCGAAGCCGTAGGCCGCGAACAGCGCGAGCGCGGCCAGCGCTGCCGAGCCGATCGCGTATCCCTTCGTCACCGCCTTGGTCGTGTTGACGACCGCGTCCAGGGGGTCGGTCACCGCCCGTGCCTCGGCCGGTAAGTTCGCCATCTCGGCGATCCCGCCGGCATTGTCGGTGATGGGACCGAAGGCGTCGATCGAGATGATCATGCCGGTTACGGCGAGCATGCTGGAGGCCGCCAACCCGATACCGTAGAGGCCGAAGTAGTCGAAGCTGGGGGTCATGAGGAACGCGCCGGTCGCCGACCAACCCAGGGCGAAGAAGGAACCGAGGATCGCGCCGACGATGACGAGACCCGAGGCCCAAGTGGCCTCCAACCCGACCGACAGCCCTGCGATGACGACGGTGCCGCCGCCGGATTGGGCGGCCTCGGCGATCTTCTGAACGGGCCGGTAGCTGGAGCTCGTGTAATAGTCAGTAAAGAGGAC
>JBARJD010000139.1:0-49094 GCA_049800095.1 Thermoplasmata archaeon
CTCCGGAGGCCTCTGTGATGTCCAAGCTATACTACGGGCCCGCGCGTCGCATTCGAAGCCGGACTGTATTTAGGAACTACCTCGAAGGTTCCACACGGTGAATTCCAGATTGGACATTTTGCCATATGGGTGCGGCCGGATGAATGGAGCGGAGACGACCATGCCAACTCTGCGAGCCTTGGCGGAGATGGGATTGCTGGTGGGCGCCGCGGTGGTGGTCCTCGTCCTCGCCACGGTGGTGCTATGAAGCCCCCGCCACCCAAGCACGGGATTGCCGCCGTACCCTCGGAAGGAACCGACCTCGATCTCCCGATCCTCCGATCGTGGGCCGTGACCTCCGACCTTCGGAGGTTCGCGCGAGAACTACCGGATCTCCTTCGGTCCCGTCGCTTTTCCCACCGGCCGTAACGCCGGCCGGGTCGTCCGAGTCCGTTGGGACCGGATCACTTTCCTTTCGGCTTTCCCTTCGGCGTCGCGGTCTTCGACTCGCTGTAGCCGCATCGGCCGCAGGAACGCCGGTTGTCATGTTCCGCTAGGAACACGCCGGCCCCGCACTTCGGGCACGACTTGTGGGTCCGGACGAGCGACTCGCCTTGGACCTCGTAGAGCCCTACCCGTGCCTTGCTCATGGATCAGTCCTCTTTCTTGGGTTCGTGGGCCGGCTTCCCCTTGCCGTCGGGCTTGGGGCTCTTTTCGGATTTCTCCGCCTTGTCGTCGTGCTCGGCCTTCTCGCCTTTGTGCCCCTCGCCCTTGTGGGCTTCCTTAGGGGTCTCGGGCTTGTGTCCTTCCGCCTTGGGGTGCTCCGCCTTCGGGTGCTCGGGTTTCGCGGACTCCTTCGGAGTCTCTTCCTTCGCGGGCTCGGACTTCGACGGCACGGCCTTCGGCTCCTCCTTCGGAGACTCGGGCCCGGGCGCCTCTCCGCCGGCGGCGGGGGCCGCGGGGACGGCCATTTCGCGCAGGCCGTTCCGAATGAGGATATGCTCGCGGACCGTCACATCGACGGCCTCCTTCGTGGCGTAGGCCATCGCCTCCCCCCGGGTCTTGGCGATCCCGAAGCGCGCGTTCATTCGCTCGATGACGAGCCGGTCCGCCGGCACCTTGACCAGCTTGGCCAACTCCTTCCGGACGTCCGCTCGAGGCGGCGTCGCGGCGCCGGCATGGTCCACCTCGAAGGTGTACTCTTTGCGATGCATGAGCGGGTTCGGCCGCTCTTCCAGGATCTTAACCTCCAAGGGGCACCTTCCGGTATTCCATTTGTGCGATGAGCGCGCGTGCGTTATCCTTCGTTCGAGCGTTGACCGGAACGAAAGAGACCCCCGCACCCGGAATTCCGTATATAACGGTCGCTCCCGAGGGGAGCGCTTCCACGAGCGCGAGCGAGCCCAGGTCCTCCTCGCCGTCCACTACGATGAGTCCCCCGCCCTCGAATACGAGGTCGTGGATGGCCGTACGGAGGGCTTCGGTCAGCATCCCCGGTGGGTTGTGGACCTTCCGGACTCGGACCTGGGCGAGCGCCGAGAAGGCCGTCGGATCCACTGGCTCGTTCCGCTTGGTCTTGTAATCGACGACCGCCACCATCGGGGTCTTGCCGAGACGAAGCGCCTGGGCCGTGACCATATCGCCGCAAGCGCCGAAGACCTTCAGATCCCGGATGCGCCGGTCCGCTTCGGCCCCCGAGTAGACTGGCCCGTACTGTTCGGCCAAGCGGGGACGCAGCGCCGCGGGGACGACCCAGACCCCTTCCTCATCACTTGACACGGAGCGCGTACCGTCCGCCGGCATGAATGCCCATCTTGCGGGCGATCTCGGACTTCTCGGGGTCGACGACGAGCAAGTATCCTTGCCACTCGCGGCTGGTCTCGCCGCCGCACCGTGGGCACTTCGTTCCCTCGGAGATGTAGGAGCAGTTCTTGCACGCCTTGAGCTGGATCATGGTTTACGCCTTCGGAGGAGCGACGGCCGGCGTGGCCTCCTTCTTGGCTGCCACGGCAGGGGCGGCGTCCTTCTTGATGACCGCCTTACCCGCGAGTTCCTTCTTGCCGCCCTTCTTCGGACCCTTGTCTTCGGCCTTCTTGTGGGCATCGACGACCCACTCGAGCCGCCCCAGGCCCGGCTGGCGCATGGTGAGACCGATCCGACTGTCGCGTGGGGAGATCTCCGACAACGAGAGCGAGACGATACGGGAACGCGTCTTGTACCCGACCTTGAGGTCCTTCTTGGTCTCGACTCCGACGAGCCGTTGGTTGTGCTCGTCGACGTTGACCCGGTCGTCCATAATCTGTGATACGTGGAGCAGGCCGTCGAGCGGGCCGAACCGGACGAACGCCCCAAACTTGCGAATTTCGACGACGGCACCCTCTACGACCTCTTGGATCTCAGGTTTGAACAGCAACGCTTGGTACTCGACTTCCTGGTAGACGCCTCCGTCGCCGTGGATGATGTGGCCCTCGCCGACCGGCTTGACGTCCTTGACTATGACGGCGAGACTCTGGCCGTCCACCAGCTTCCCCTCGAACTGCTGCTGGGCCAGCTCCGTGAGCACGGTCTCCAACTTCGGCCCCAACCGATGGGGCGGAACCCGGACGACATCGTGCCGATAATCGAGGTAATACATGCGAGGCCGCGCGAGCCGAGTAACCTATTAGATGGTTCCGCCCGCCGGCGCGGCCCGGCGAGTTTCCGCCGGGCCGGGGGTCAAGCTATTTCGGGAGTCCCGCGGTCCTCGCGGTATGCATCTACGGTATTCCGGAGTGCGCGTCACCGACCTCGGACGTTCGCTGCGCTTTTACACCCGGGCCCTAGGGCTTCGGGAGGTCACCAGAGGAGACCTGAGCCAGTATGGACGGGGCACCTGGGTGCTGCTCCAGGACCCGGCCTCTCACCAACGTCTCGAACTCAACTGGTATCCGAAAGGTTCCCAGTTCGACGTCCCGTTCGTCATCGGGGAAGGTTTGGATCACATCGGGTTCTTCCTGGGGCCGGTCCCGGCCTCCACGCTGAACCGGATCTACCGCGGACTGCTGCGCCAGGGCGCCGCGCCGACCAATGTCACTCCGGCGACAACGGACGGCTGGGTCGGGTACGTGACCGACCCGGACGGGAACTGGATCGAGATCTTCCGGGACCGGACGCCGGCCGAAAAGCGCCGGGCAAAGGCCCGGGACGCGGCGGAAAAGCGCCGGAAACGGCGGTCGTAGGTCAGTTGCGCAGACCCAGCGCCATGTCGGTCACCGCGATCGACGAGGCCGCGTCGGGGGCGAGCCGGAACACCGCCCGGATCGCATCGATGTTCTCGGGTACCACGATCGATTCCTGGTGGATCGCCTGGAAGAAGTGCAGGTCCGCGCCGTCGAGGTGTACCCCGTCCTCCCAAAGCACGTTCATCATCATATCCCCGCGGGGCGCGGCGTGGTCCCGAGCGTACTCGAGGACCTGAGGAGTGCCCTCGACGTGTTCCCAGCTCCGGAAGACCTGAAATCGAGGCGTCTCCCGGAACGCGGCGATCACGTCGGACGTGCCCGCCGGGGGCCGGCGGAGCCGGACGTGGTTCACGTGCACATGCATCAGGGTCGTGGGGACGACCACGGCGGTGGTCGAGATGGGAAGGTCCGGGTAAATCGTTTGGGCATCCGGTGCGTGATGCGAGGGGAACTGGAACGTGGGTAGTATCGCGTTGACGGGGCCCTTCCGCGTCTCGGTCGGGTCCGCGGCGCGACGGATCAGGGTGGCGTCCCACCGCTCGACTCCGTAGCGAGCTCGAAGCACCGACGCCGCACGTACGATGCCGGTGGTGTTGCAGGAAACTACCCGAACGCGGCTCTTCCCCAAGGCCGCATCGTAGTTTGCCAATGCGTTGAACGAAACTTCCGCCACTTCGGGCTTCTCCCCCCCTTGGTAGATGGCTTTCAGATGGGCCGCCTCGTACCTCGCGGAGTGCTCCCGGCCGATCTTGTCGGGGGTCGCGTCCACGACCACGTCCGCCAGCTGGAACATCTCGTTCGTGGTTCCTGCGATGGGCAGTCCGGCGGTCCGAAAATCTTCGACCCGGCCGCTCCCGCCCACGAACAGGGGATACGCCTTCTCGACCGCCAGCCGAGCCTCGAAACTGGGCCGAGTCTTCGCGACGCCGACGAGCACCATGTCGGGCTGCTTCGATACGGCATCGGCCACTCGCTTCCCGATCGTGCCGAATCCGTTCACGGCCACTCGCACCGGCATGGAACGCTCGGGCGAGCGAGTCGGACTCCGAATAAAGGGTTGGGGGCCGGGCGCCCGAGACGGGAACGCTTTATCGCCGGACCGGCGTGGCGCACCGGTTGCCAATGGACTTTGCTCTCAGCGAAGAGGAAACCGCCTTCCAAGAGGCCGTCCGTAAGTTCGGAGACAAGGTACTTCGGCCCCACGAACGCGAGATCGACTCCGAGGGACGCATCCCCGACGTGGTGCTCCAAGAAATGGCACATCTCGGGCTGTTGTCCCCGTTGGTATCGCCAGAGTACGGCGGCCTCGGCGCTTCGGCGGTGCTTACCGAACTCGCCGCCGAGGAGGTCGGTCGCGGGGACTTCTCAATGGCGACCGCGGTGTTCTACCTGCTCGAGGCCGGCTGGGGCTGGACCCTCGAGACGCACGGGACTGAGGAGGCGAAACGAGAGATCCTGCCCGCCGTTACTGCGGGAAAGGCGTTCCTCGGGATCGCGACGACCGAGCCCGGTGGGGGCAGTGACCTCGGCAACATGAAGACCGAATCGCGCCGGGACGGGGACGGCTACATCCTCCGCGGGGAGAAGGCGTTCCTCTCGGGCGTCGAAGAAGCGAAGCGACTCGGCGGGGGCCATCTGACCCTCAGCCACAACCGGAATGGTTCGGGATTCAATTTCATTTACGTTCCCACCAACTCTCCGGGGATCGCCTCCCAGAAGTTCGAGAACATGGGCCGGATGGGAATCTCCACTGGCGGGCTCACCTATGCGGATGTCCGACTGCCGACCCGGTACCGCATCGGCGAGGAAGGCAAGGGCTTCCAGTACGCGATGGAAGGCTTCCAGGTCGCTCGAACGTTCGTCTCCGCCGCCTGCGTCGGTGCCGCCGAGCGGGCGCTCGAGACCGGCATCGCTTGGATCAAGGAACGGCAGGCGTTCGGCCAGCCGCTCGGAAAGTTCGAGGGGATTCAGTTCGAAATGGCGGACCTCTTCACGCAGATCGAGGCCGTGAAGTGGCAGTGCCGGCGGGCCGCTTGGCTGATCGACCGGTACGTGATGAAGGACGACCCATCCCACCGGTCGGAGATCGACAAGGTCGTCGCGAGCGTCAAGCTCACCGCCCCCCAGGTGGCCTTCGACACCGTCCGCCGGGTCATGATGTGGTTCGGTGCGGCCGGTTACACGAAGGACGTCGGCCTCGAGCTGGGATTCCGAGGCATCATGTCGTACATGGTGGGGGCCGAGGGCGGCCTCAACATCATGCGAATCATTCTCGGCCGCGAGCTTCTGGGCAAAGAGTTCGTGCCGTACAAGTAAGCGCATGGCGACGACGCGGGGCCGGGGCCACCCCCTCGCCGAACGCGAGTTCCATCGGTGGGTCCGGGCACATTTGCCCGCCGGGCGGAGCGGACGGCTGCCCATCGGGGACGACGCGGCGGCGCTGGAGGTAGGTCGGAACCGGATCGTCCTCCTCTCGTCCGACGCCTTCGTCGAGAACGTGCACTTCCGGCGCACGAGCTCCCCACGACTGGTCGGCGAGGCGGTCACGGCAGTGAATCTCAGTGACATCGCCGCGAAGGGAGGCCGCCCGGCCGCCATCTTGATCGACCTGCTCGCACCCTCTGGCACACCGACCGAATGGGCGCGATCCGTTCTCCAAGGAGCTGAGAAAATGGCCGCCCGATTCGACTGCCATGTGGTGGGCGGAGATACCAAGCCGAGCGCGTCCCGAACGGTCGTCGGGGTCGCGGTCGGCTGGTCCAGTGGAACATCACTCCCGACACGTCGCGGGGCCCGACCGGGCGATGTGGTGGTCACCACCGGCGTGGTGGGCCTCGGAGGGGTCTACCGCTCCGATGCCAACGGTTCACTCCGAGTGCTCCCTCGAATCCCCGAGGGTCAGGTGCTGGCCCCGCTCGTCCATTCGATGACCGATACTTCCGACGGGATCGCGGATGCCGCCCACTTGATCGCCCAGAGCAGTTCTCGGAAGATCGTCCTAGTCGCGGGGGCCTTGCCGCTCCACCCCCGCCTCCGCCGACGCGGAATGGGGACAACCCATCAACTTCGGACCGCTTTCTACGGAGGGGACTACGAACTTTTCGCGACCATGGACGCCGCACGGGTGAGACGGGCGCGGGTGGGGCTCCGACGGCTCGGATGCCCGCTCACGGTCATCGGCCGAGTTGAAATCGGACACGGTGCATGGCTCGAACGGGGCGGCCGACAGCGTCCGTTGCCGAGCGCCGGCTGGCGCCACTTCAGCGGCGCGTAGCGGATTTCCGACGAGGTTATCCCTCGCCGACCTTCGAGCGCAACCCATGGAGGGCCTCGTCGCGCGCTCGCTGTCGAAGACCTACCACGGTCGGCGCGGGCTCGTCCAGGCTCTCGACAGCGTCGACATGACGATTCCGAAGGGACGACTCTTCGGATTCCTGGGACGGAACGGCGCCGGGAAGACGACGTTCATCAAGATCGCCTCGGCGTTGCTCATGCCGACCGCGGGGACGATCCAGCTGTTCGGGATCGACGTCGTCGAACACGCCCGCGAGGTGCGCGAGCAGATCGCGCTTGTCCCGCAGGAGGGCAAACCGTTCTATCACCTGAACCCGCGAGAGCATATCGAAGAGTATCTGCGGGTACGCGGCGCGTCCGCCGAGACGGCGAAGGCGCGGGCCGACGAGGTGCTGGAGGGCATGGGCATGCTGCCCTTCCAGGACATCCCGGCGATGGTACTGTCCGGCGGTCTTCAGCAGCGGACGTTGGTGGCGATGGTCCTCGCCACGGAGGCCCCGTTCCTGTTCCTCGACGAGCCCACTCTGGGGATGGACCCGTTCGCTCGCCGACAAGTGTGGGAAGTGATCCGCCGCGCGGCCCGGAAAGGGTCGACGGTCCTCCTGACCACGCATTATCTCGATGAGGCGGAGCAGCTTTCCGAAGAGCTCGCGGTCATCGAAGGCGGTCAGGTCCTGTACCAGGGCAGCGCGGAGGCGCTCAAGTCGAAGGTGCGGCTTGAGGTCCGGCTGCAGTTCAGCGGAGGCTTCTCGGAACACGAGCTGGCGGGCTACGGTCAGGTGCATACCGAGCGGAACGGGGTCACGCTGCTCACGACCAAGGACAAGGTGGAGGAGCTCACGCGCCGGGCCCTCGAGCGCAAGGTCGCGGTCAACGTCGGGCCGGTGACGCTCGAGGACGCGTTCCTCACGTTGGTCGGCCGGGCCATCGAGGAGGAGGACACGGAGGCGCTCGCGTGACGTTCAAGACCCAGGCGAACGCGGTCTTCCGGATCTGCTACTTCCACGGGATTCTCGGGCTGGTGCGCAGTCCGGTCTTCTTCGTAGCGATCTTCCTCACGCCGCTCAGCTTCCTGTTCTTCCTCTACGTCGTAGCCCCGCACTCGGTGCTCCCGTTCGGCGTCATCGGCGGCATCCTGTTCTCGGCGTTGTTCACGGGCAACGGCATGATGACCGACTGCGCGTATCTCCGTCTCGAGCGCCAGCTGCAGCAGGTGTTCATCACGAGCCCCCTGCGTCCGCTGTCGTGGGTGCTCGGGATGGCACTCGCCGAGCTGGCGTTCACGATCCCCGCCCTCGCGCTGTTCCTCATCGTGCTCGCGCTTCTCGTCCCGATCGGAGTGTTGACGATCCTGGCCCTTGTCGGGGTCATCCTGCTGACCTGGCTGCTCGCGAGCAGCCTCGGATTTCTGCTCTCCACCTTTTTCCGGCAGCTTCGGGAGATCTGGCCGATCGGGATGGTCGTCTTCACCGCCCTGTCGGTGCTCCCGCCGATCTTCTATCCCATCGCCGAGATCCCGTCAAAGTTCCGGTGGGTCGCCTATCTTTCGCCGTCGACGTTCGCGAGCCAGCTCGCCGCCAGCGCCGCGGGGTTGCCGGTACCGGAGATCACGGTCGTTCCAGCGCTCTCGTCGGTGCCGGTGGAAGTGGCCGGACTGGTGATCCTGACGATCCTGTTCACTGTGATGGCGATGCGGCTCGCCCGCTGGCGCGAGCCGTAGGAGGCTCCAACGCCGCCGGCATGCGCCGGCGTGTCAGAGTCAAAGGTGCGCTCAAATACACCCCGAACCTCGTTCGGGGTGCAGGTGGCCAAGAATGCCCCAAAGTGGCGCTAGCATCAACCCGTTCGAGACCGCCAAGCGCCAGGTCGACATCGTCGCGGACCTTCTCAAGATCGACGACGGCACCCGCGAGGTGCTCAAGCACCCGAAGCGGGAGCTGACGGTCAACTTCCCGGTGCACATGGATGACGGCAGCTACAGGGTCTTCACGGGCTACCGGGTCCAGTACAGCATGGCCCGAGGGCCCTGCAAGGGCGGCATCCGGTATCATCCCCAAGTAACCCTGGACGAGGTCCGTGCCCTCTCCGCCTGGATGACGTGGAAGTGCGCCGTGGTCAACCTTCCGTACGGGGGGGCCAAGGGCGGCATCATCTGCGACCCGAAGCACATGAGCAAGGGGGAGCTCGAGCGAATGACCCGTCGATTCGCGAGCGAACTGATCCCGATCATCGGCCCGGAGATGGATATCCCGGCGCCCGACGTCTACACCGATTCCCAAACGATGGCGTGGATCATGGACACCTACTCCCAGGAGAAGGGCTACTCGGTGCCCGGCGTCGTGACCGGCAAGCCGATCGCCATCGGTGGGAGCGAGGGTCGAGGCGAAGCGACCGGCCGCGGCTGTGCCTACGTCATCCGCGAAGCGGCGCCCCACCTGGGCCTCAAGCTCAAGGGGGCCTCCATCGCCGTGCAAGGATTCGGGAACGCGGGGAGCGTTGCCGCGAACATCCTCCACGACGAGTTCGGAACGAACATCATCGCGGTCAGTGACTCCAAGGGAGGGGTCTACAAGACTGACGGACTGAACCTCCACGCGGTCGAGGAGCACAAGCAAAAGACCGGATCCGTCGTGGGATTCCCGGGCACGAAGCCCGTCTCCAACGAGGAGCTGCTCGAGCTCAAGACCGATGTACTGATCCCAGCGGCGCTCGAGAACCAGCTCACGAGCAAGAACGCCAACAAGGTGCAGGCCAAGATCATCGCCGAGGCCGCGAACGGCCCGACGGTCCCCGAGGCGGACAAAGTGTTCTTCGAAAAGAAGATCACCGTTCTGCCGGACATCCTGGCGAATGCCGGCGGCGTTACCGTGAGCTACTTCGAATGGGCCCAGAACATCCAGGGATATTCCTGGTCGCTCTCCGAGGTCAACGAACGGCTCAACAAGGTGATGACCGAATCGTACGCCCGGGTCCATGCGGTCGCCGAAGAACGGAAGATCGATAACCGGACGGCGGCCTATGTGGTCGCGATCCAGCGCGTCGTCGACGCGCTGCGGTGGCGCGGGTTCTTCCCGTAAGGAACCCCGGGCCTCTTCGGCGAGCCGTGACCGATCTTCCGACGTGTCGGCTCGCCACGTGGGCGGACCTGGACGCGTGGACCGGCACGGTGGCCGCGAAGGTTCGGGCCGCCGGCCACAGTCCGCAGGTGATCGTCGGACTCACCCGAGGCGGCTGGGTGCCGGCCCGGCTCGTGGCCGACCACCTGGGCGTGAAGCGGCTCCTCGCGCTCCAGACAGTGCACTGGGGAGTGACGGCCACGAAGGACGGACACGCCGCCCTCACCGAACGCCTCTCCGGTTCCGTCGAGGGGATCCCGGCGCTCGTCGTGGACGACATCACCGACACGGGAGAGAGCCTGGCGCTCGCGGCGGAGCATATCCGAACGGAGGGGCGACCGTCCCGCCTCGAGACGGCCACGTGCCTCCACATCACGCACTCGAAGTTCGTTCCCACATACTTCGCGGAGGAGGTGCCCGCCGACCGGTGGGCATGGGTCGTCTTTCCCTGGACCTACTGGGAGGACCTACGCACCCTGGCGGGGAAGGCACTCCCCGAGGGAAAGGATGCGGCCGGCGTGGCCCGAATCCTTCGAGAGACGTGCCATTTGGCGGTGCCGCCGGTCGATGTGGAACGCGCCTTGCGGCACGTCGCGGCCCCGTCGCCGGAGTGACCGACCTTAGCTGTCGACGGCGGTGGCCGACGTGGCGGCCGTGCGGTTCTTGAGATACTGCGTCAGGAACCCGGCGAAGACGAGCGCTGCGAGTCCTCCGGTGATCGCGCCCAGGGTGAGGGGAAGGCTCGAGCCCGGCTGCAGTAGCTCGATGTACTCGACGAGGTAGATGACGCCGTAGGCCACGAACCCGAGCGAGACGATCGAGAGAATGGCGATCGGGTAGGACCGGGGGATGTGTCCCTTCGCGACGTAGCGCCGAATCGCCCGTCCGGTCTCCCAGATGATGCCCCCCACGAGCCACCAGACCATCGCGGCGAGGAAGAACTGGAGCAGCCGGTCCAGATTGTTCGCGGCGGTGGGCAGGTAGGCGTTGTACCCCTCGAGGAAGCCCGCCCCGATGACGCCGATGCCAAAAAGTCCGAAGCCGAAGGCGATGGCGCCCTGACGGATATCCGCCGAAGCGGAGGTGATGGAGTCGATGATCGCCTCGTCGATGTCAAAGGTCCAGAAGATGAGATAGACTCCGATCAGCAGCAGGAGCCCGATGAAGCCCCAGACCAATTGGCCGGCCGCTGCCGCCAATCCCAGCACGATGAGGACCAGAGCGAAGGGCAGGACCGTCTTGGCGCGTAGCTTCGGGTCCTTCAGTGCCCGGACGAGGGTGTAGTAGGTCGATTCGAGGCCGGGCGCTTGACGCACCACCACCCGGCGGACCCCATCGATACGGACCCGCGACGCGAGGATCGGCAGAAGATACTCGTCTTCGGCGCCGTCGGAAACGAAGTACGCCGCTTCGGCGGGATGCTCCTTGAGCACTTGATCGAGTTGTTCGGCAATCAGCCGGTCGGAGACAACCCCCACCTTCGCGGACCCAGTCAGGGCGACGACCTGGACCTCGTCATCCTCTTCCCGAAGCTCGTCGTACAATCGAAGCCCCCCGAAGAGGGCGTTCGTGTCGGTGTCTTCGGGGTCCGCTGTACCGAGCTTCGACGCCGCATCGAGGACGGCCGAGCGGCCGATGATAGGGCCGTGGATGCCGGTCTTGCGACCGATATCATCGTCCCGGTCGACGCAGACGATGAGCCGCATGGTGCCACTAAACAGGCTTCCACGGCACTATTAGTCCATTGGTTCAGTTGAACAGACCACTCCCCTAACCCGTCCCCGGAGCCCCCCGTTTCGCTCGCCGTCCGGGGCACCCTTATAGGGCGGGAACCTCCCCGCGGGCACTCACCGATGGCCGAGCTTCCGGACAAGGCCGAGCACTTCATCGATTGGTACCTCGAGGCCGTCGAAGTCGCCGGGCTGACCGACAAACGGTACCCCGTGAAAGGGATGAACGTCTGGACGCCGTATGGCTTCCAGGCCCGTCGCTTCCTGGATGGGCTGATGATCCGCGGAATCGAGGCGACCGGGTCCCGGGCCGTGGAGTTTCCGACCCTGATCCCTCAGACCGAGTTCCAGAAAGAGAAGGAACATGTCAAGGGCTTCGACGCGCAGGTGTACTGGGTCACCAAGGGCGGCGCCACCGAGCTCGACATTCCCCTCGTGCTCCGGCCAACGAGCGAAACCGCGATGTACCCCATCTTCGCGCTGTGGATCCGGTCCCACAAGGACCTGCCGCTCAACGTCTACCAGATCGTGAACACGTTCCGCTACGAGACCAAGACCACGCGCCCGTTCCTGCGAATCCGGGAGATC
Source organism: Thermoplasmata archaeon (assembly GCA_049800095.1). GTDB lineage: Archaea > Thermoplasmatota > Thermoplasmata > Lutacidiplasmatales > UBA184 > JAKIWV01. The sequence continues at coordinate 11,929 of JBARJD010000139.1, forward strand.
CACTTCTTCGAGGAACACACCTGCCAGCTCACCGACGAAGCAGCCGCCGCACGTTGCCAGTCGAATCTCACCACGTTCCAGGGCATCGCGGATGCCCTCGCGCTACCGTTCGTTGCCAGCCGGCGGCCGGAGTGGGACAAGTTCCCGGGCGCGTACTATTCGATCGCGCTCGACCTTCCGGTCGGCGGGGCGCATACGCTCCAAGTCGGCACCATTCATCACTATCGCGAAAACTTTTCGCGCCCCTACGAGATCCGATACGAGGATCTTTCGGGGGAGTTGAAGTTCGTCAACCAGACGACGTTCGGCCTCTCGGAACGCCTCCTCGGTGCGACGGTCGCCTTCCACGGAGACCGACACGGGGTCGTTTTCCCCTCCTCGATCGCACCCTATCAGGTCGTGATCGTTCCGATCGTGTCGCAAAACAGCGGACCGATCGCGGTGGACGCCGCTCGAACGCTGGCCGGCCGATTGGAGTCGCGCGGTCTGCGCGTCCACGTCGACGATTCGGAGGATCGCCCCGGCGCGAAGTACTACCTTTGGGAGTCCCGTGGTGTTCCGTTACGGGTCGAGATCGGGCCCCGCGAGGCGGCGGCCGGGACCGTGACCGTGGTCAACCGGTTGGGGGAGAAGAAGAGCCTCGGGCCGGGACCGCTCGACGAGCCGATCCTCCTCGCATTAGCCGACTTCGACCGGGCCTTAGCGGCGCGGGCGCACTCTACGTTCGAAAAGTCGTTCTCAGCGGCGTACCGCCTAGAGGAACTCAAGAATTCAACCACCGTCCGAATCGTCTCCTGGTGCGGGACTGAGGAATGTGGTCACCAGATCGAACAGGCCATCGAGGGCGCCGTCTTGGGCGTGCCGGAAGGGCCGCTGCCGATCGACCCCGGCGCACCGGCCGAGTGTATCGCCTGCGGGAAGACGCAGGGGACCCGATGGGCCCTCGCCGGGCGCCCGCTCTAGACGGGACAGGGAGCCCCCTCAGGCGGGGGGCGGGCTCGCGGAGGGCGGCTCGGGCCAGAAGAGCCACAGCCCGGCGACCCCGAAGAGGAGGAGCGTGATCACGACGGCGTAGACTCCGTTGTCCACCCAAACCCCGTAGGACAAGCCCCACCAGAGGTAGAACACGACGGCGAGCACGACCAAGGCGCCGAACCCCCAGAGCCCCAGCGTCTGTACCGTGATCGACTCGGAAGTGTGGGGGGTCGCAGCGGAGGCGGACACGGAAGCGGCCGTCGACCCCCGGTGCTCCCAATAAGCGTTTGGGGGCCCCGACCTGGGCGGTCCGCTCGCACACCACGCCGGTGGCCCTTGCGGGACCGACCGCTTATAGTGGGGGACCTGGATAGTCTACACGAGGACCGGAATGGCGACGCGATCGACGACTTCCGGCCGAGCCAAGCCGCTGTTCGGCCGCGCGGAAATCCGCGAGGGCATCCTCCGGCACCTGGACGCGGCCAAGGGGGGCGCCGGCAGTTGTGTGCTGCTGGTCGGGGAGGGAGGCGTCGGGAAGACGACCATGCTCCGAACCGTGATCGGGGACGCTCGCGAGCGCGGCTTCCAGGTCCTTGAGGGAGTCGCCCTCCCCGCCGATCCACCGCAGCCGTTCGCCGTCATACAAGACCTCGTCCGGTCGTTGCGGAACGCTCCCCCGACGCTCGATACCCCCGACCCCGTTACGACCAGTTTGCCCCTGCTGCTCGCCCCGGTAAAGCAGGACCTATCGGAACCCGGCCGCCCGGTCGGCTTCTTCGACCCGCGGAATAGCGGAGAGTCCGAAGACCGCCTCCTGGCACTCCTGGCCGGACCCGTCGCGCGGGTCGACGAGAGCCGGATCGAGCTCCATGATCGGGTCTCCTCGTTCCTGAGCGACCTGGCGACGCGAACCCCCCTTCTACTCACGGTCGACGACCTACACTTTGCCGACGATTCCAGCTTCCAGTTCCTCCGGGAGTTTGTTCGCATCCTGCCCGACCGGCGGATCGTGGTGCTCGCCACCAGTATGCCGGAGAGCGAGGCCCCCACTCGAACGGCCTCTTTCCTGAGCGCGCTCGCGGAGACCCCCGGCGTCGGTCGACTGCCGGTCCGTGCTCTCGCGGAGAACGAACTGCCGGAGTACGTCCGTTGGCTTATGGGCGGACACGAGCCGAGCCGGGACGCGGTGGTGCGTTGGTTCACGCAGACGGAGGGGAATCCCTTATTCGTCGAGCAGCTCGTACGCGGGTCGATGGGCTTCGGCCCGGCCCCTTCCACCGCTCGAGGCGACCCCGGAATCCGCGACCTGGAAGAAGTGCTCCGGGAGCGCGTGCGGTCCCTCAGCGAGACGGACCGGCGCGTCCTAGTCTACGGCGCTGTGCTCGGGAAGGAGTTCGACTTCCCGACCCTGCTGGCCGCCGCCGGTATCGACGAGGAACAACTCGCCGAGGCCCTCGATCGGCTCGTCCGAGGTGGGCTATTGCGCGAGAATGGGGGCGAGATCTATGAGTTCGTGCGCGAAGCGATCCGGGCCGAGGCATACGCCGGTCTCACCGAGACGCGTCGACGAATCCTCCATCGCAAGGCCGCGTTAGCCATCGAGCAGGGCTCGCGGGACCCGGGCAGCTCGGTCTTCGAACTCGCACGCCAGTTCTACCTCGCGCACGACGAAACGAAGGCGTTGGATTACAACCGCCGAGCGGCCCAGCTCGCCACGGCGGCCTACGCCTACGACGCCGCGATCGTGCATCTGCAAAGGGCACTGGAATGCGCCCGCCGGCTCCCGCATCGGGACCCGGCCACCGAGCTCCGATTGATGATCGAGCTCGGTCGGATCCTCGACGAATTCGGCGACCTCCACCGCTCCGAGGAGGTGCTTCGGGACGCCGTGAACCGGGCGCGGACCGATCCGTCGCGGGAACCCGACCTGGGCCTCGCGCTGCTCTGGCTTGCCCGCGACCTTCAGAACCAAGGACTGAATGCCGATGCGCGCACCCTGGCCGAGGAGGCCTTCGCGATCTTTCAGCGCCGCGGGAACCAACGGGGCATTCTGGTCTCCCACCGGGTTCTCGGGGCCGCCAGCATGCGACTCGGCGAGTTCGCCGATGCCGAACGGCACAATCGGGAGGAGGTAGCGCTCGCCGAGAAGGAGGGCGACAATTGGGAGCGGGGCCACGCCCTCATCGACCTCGCGAACACGATGATCTCCCGAGGTCCGGAAAAGACCGACGAGGCGCTCCGATTGTACGACGCGGCCGGTCAAGTGTTCGCGGAGTCCAAGGACTACGCGGCGCTGGCCCGCGTCCACATGAACCGGTCTCTCGTCTTCCACAACGTGCAGCGGATGGACGAGGCGATCCAGGAGATCTCGCTCGCCGGCGAGGCGGCGGAGCGGTCCGGCTCCCGGATCTGGATGGGGTACTGTGCGCTCAACGAGGCGCAGCTCCGCGCCGAGGTCGGTCAGGTGGACCGGGGACGGGCCGCCATCGCCCGGGCCCGGCACCTGCTCGGACCCTTAGGGGATCAACTGGCCGAGGCGCAGACCACCATGATCGAGGGCATCATAGCCCACACGGCCCGGAAGTTCGACGAAGCGCGCGAGCGGTACGAAGCCGCGCTCCAGAAGACGTTGGAGCTCAAGCTGAAACCCGATACCGCCGAGATCCAGTTGCGACTCGCCACCCTGGCCCTGGACCGGGGCGACGCCGACGAGGCCCGGACGCTCCTCCAGGCCTCCTTGGATGGCGGGGTCGTTACGCTCCACGCCGATCTGGCGCCGATGTTGGAGAAGCTCCAGCGCTCCCTCGGACCCTGACCCGCGCGTCGTGGAGCCGGACCGTGACCGCGAGCGAGGCGCCCGACGTCCCTGGGATCGTCGGGGAGCATCAGGCCCCCGACGGCTCTCCGCTCCCCGACCGCACCTCGCCAACGTTCGAACGGGAGGTCCAGGCGATGTTCACCCACATCGTACGTCGGTACGACTGGTTCGATCATGCGGCGTCGATGGGCAACGACTACCTCTGGCGCCCGGTGGCCCTGTGGGACCTGTCCCGATTCCGGGCCCAGCAGCCATCGGTGCAACGCATCCTCGACGTCGGATGCGGTACCGGTGACCTTACCCGACTCGCGGCCCGGTTCTTCCGCTCCGCCCGGGTCGTGGGAGCGGACTTCACCCCGGCGATGCTGCGCATTGCCGACGGGAGGACCCGACCCGAGTCGACGGCGCCGCGTGTGGGATACCTGCGCGCCAACGCCCGGAGATTGCCGGTGCCCTCGGGGTCGTTCGACGTGATCATGTCGGCCTTTGTGGCGCGGAATCTGGTGGACCTTCCCCGCGTTTTCCGTGAGTTCCGGAGAGTGCTTCGACCCCACGGCACCGTTCTGACCCTCGAGATTACGGAGCCCGCTTCGCCCCTGATCGGCCGCCTCTTCCACGCGTATTTCGACCACGTCGTCCCATGGCTCGGCGCCGCCGTGCACAGCGCCGGCCCGTACCGGTACCTCCCCAACTCTCTCCGGACGCTGCCTCCGCGGGCGGAAATGATCCGCCTCATGCAGGACGCCGGGTTTCCCCGGGTCGAGGCGCATCCCCAATCGATGGGGATAGTGACGAGCTATCTCGCAGGCGCCGAGTGATGCGTCGACGCGACCGCCCGGCCCACAGGGATTATGGTGACCGGGAGTTCGGGAGGATCAGGTGGATCCGTTGACCGACACACCGTTCGACCCTTTCCGCTACGCCCACGCGCACCGGAAAGAGGTCGCCTGGCTCAGCCAGAACACGAATCACTTGGTCCCCCCCGAGGTCGTCCAGCCCGCGCTGATCACCGCGATACGGGACCGACTGTACGAGGGGTATCCGTTGGCCTCGGGCCAGATCGGCCTCAAGGAGCTCGTCCTGGCCGACCTGGGCCTTCCGTCCACCACGGCCACCATCATCTCCGCCGGCGCCACCGAAGCGCTGTACATGAGCCTCCGAGCGCTGCTCCGGGCCGGCGACGTGGTCCTGGCATCGGACCCCAGCTATCTCATCATCCACAAGTTCATCCAGCTCGCCGGCGCCACGACGCGGGACCTCGACATCTACGCCCCCCCGTACAAGTTGACGGCCGAGCGCCTTAGCGAAGCCGTCCTCCCCCACACGCGCATGATTCTCCTCATCGATCCACTCAACCCGCTCGGTTCCGGATACTCGAAGGAGGAGGTCCGTGCGATCGCGGAAGTGGCCCACGATCACCGGTTGCTCCTCCTGCATGACGTGACGTATCGCGACTTCGCGGACAGCCATGTGCTCGCCCAGAGCTTTTACCCGGAGCGGACCCTCACCGCCTGGTCCGTCTCCAAGAATTGCGGGCTGGCCGGCCTCCGTCTCGGCGGCATGGTCGGGCCGGACGATCTCATCAAGGAGGCCCTGCGCTACAACACCAACGACCTGGGGGTCAACGTCCTCGCCCAAGTGGCCGCCGCGGCCGGCCTGGCCACCAAATCGCAGTGGTTCCCCGCGGTCCGTTCGACGACGCGCGCCAACCAGGAGCGGATTCGGGACCTTGTGTCGGGCCTCCCGGAGGTCACGCTCCCGGTCTTCCCGTCGCAGGCGAACATGTTCGTGCTCGACATCTCGGCGACCGGCGTTTCGCCGGTGGACCTCCAACGGGAACTCCTGCTGACCCACGGGGTCTTCGTCCGCGCGGGCAACTACCTCTCCGTGGCGCACGGCGGAAAATTTGTCCGCGTCTCCTTTTCGAACCCGCCGTCCGATATCGACCGGTTCATCCACGCCTTCCCCATCGCGCTGAAGACGTTGCGCAAGGAAGCGGAGGTGCCCCCTGCCTCCGTGCCGGCCGCCCCCGGCCCAGCCTAGCCCGATCGGTAGGGTGCCGGCCGGGCGGTCAGGTCGACGACGACGTGCACTCGGCCGGGACCGTACGACTTGACCGTCCGGGAAGCGACCGAGAGGATGGAGGCCTCCGCCTCCTCGACCGAGCGCGACACTTCTGCTTCGGCGGCGGCGAGCCCGTCGTGGCGTCCCGACAGGAGGTGCACGTGCATCGCTCCGCCGGTGGGCTTGAGCAAATGGAGCGCCCGCGGGACCCACGGCACGGAACTGGGCAGGTAACCCAGGAAGACCCGGTCGAAGACCCCGGCGGGCAGCTCCACCTCGCGGTTGTCCCCCCGAATACATTCCACCCGGTCGGCCACTCGATTCAGTGCGACGTTTTCCTTCAGGAACTCGTAGGAGACGGCATTCTTCTCCACTGCCCACACCCGCCCCGCGTGTCCGGAGACCGCCGCTGGGAGACTGAAGTACCCAATCCCCGCAAAAAGGTCCGCGACGAACTCGCCGGTCCGCGTCTCCAGGCCCGCCCGATGTCGCTCCGTCCGGTTGCCCCGGGCGAACAAGATACGCTGCGCATCGAGTCGGTACCGGATCCCGTACTCGACGACCTCCGTGAGGGCATCGTCCCCCGCGATCAGCTCGAAGCGGGGGATCCGGAGCTCGCCCTCGGTCTCGCCGGCATGACGCAGAACGGCCTCCACGCCGAGTTCGGTGCACCAGGCCGCCCCGATGGCACGGAAGTGTGGACGCAACGCCTCAGGCAACCGGAGCACCAGGACCCGGCCGATCCGATGGTACCCCGACGGCAGTGTCGCGGCGACCGAGGGTCCCAGGGTAGAGGCAATCCGTCGCCGGACGCGCCCCGCCGGTGACTCCTCCAAACGCCCCATCGCGGACGGCGCCGGTCACCTACGGTTTGGTCTCGGAGCCCCGGTCGAGGATGATCTCCAAGAACTGCTGCAAGTGGGCGGTCAGGATCGGATTGTCGGTGAACCCCGCCGCGTCGAGGTTCGGTGCCGCCAGGAGCGCGTGTTGGTTGTCCGCGAGCACTTCGGTGGCGAGGAGATTGTTGCGGGGGATCACCCGGACCCCTTCGGGGATTTTCTGGAGCGGCGCAGTGACGAACGTCACCTCGACGCCGCGCTTGACCGCGTGCGAGAATTTTTTCCCGAGCTCGTCCCGCAGGTCGGCGACCTGGGGCGTTGTCAGGATGAACGACTTCGTGGATTGGTCGAGCAACTCCGCGATCTTGCCGATGACCTTCTCCCGGCCGTTGAGAAGGTACACCAGCTGCGGCTCCCCGTGCTCGGCGGCGATGTCGTGGAGCGCCTCGAGCTTCTCGAAGACCTCCTGGATCGACCCCTTGAGTGATTCCGCCACCTCGACCGGCCGCCGGGGTTTGAAGAGGAGCGGCTTTCCACCCGCCGGCTGAGCGTAATTCTTCTGCGCGAGGGATTCGAGGACCTTATAGGCCGACGTCCGGGGGATGCCCGCCGCCTGGGCGATGGCGGCCGCGTCTCCGATGCCCCGGGCGACCAGGGCGATGTAGGCGCGAGCTTCATAGTCCGTGAGCCCGACCTGGCCCAAGACGGAAACCGCCCGGCGGTATTCCTGGCTGAACTCCGCGCCGAGCGAGACCGCCATCTCCTCGACGGTTGCCATGAGAGCCTGCCACGCAAACGGGGGCTCTTTAGCCTTCGTGGGTCGACGGCTACTCGACCGGCTCGGCGAGCTTCGCCAGCGCCGCGGGACTGAGAAGCGCGTCGGCCTCCGCAGTCGTGGCCAGTCGATGGGCGACGAGGAGCTCCTTCATCGACTGGCCCGTCCGGGCCGATTCGTGGACCAGTTCGGCCACCTTGAGGTATCCGAACCGCGGCGTCAGGATCGTCAAGAGCGCCGATGAGGAGCTCAGGTAGCGCCGCAGGTTCTCCGGGTTCGACGTGATCCCGTCAATGCATGTTCGCGTGAACACCGGGAGATACTGTGCGAGGATGCTCGAGGAGAAGAGCACCTCGTAGGCGGCGAGCGGCATCATCACGTTGATCTCGAGCTGGCCGGCCTGCACGGCGAGCGAGGTGGCCATCTCTGAGGCGACGACGCGGAACGCCACCTGGTTCAGGCATTCTGCCGCCGACGGGTTCACCTTGCCCGGCATGATCGAGGATCCCGGTTGGATCTCCGGTACTCGGATCTCGTCGAGGCCGGTGGCCGGACCACTCGACAGCAGACGAATGTCGTTGGCAATCCGGATGAGCTCGAGCGCCAGGATCTTGAGCCAGCCCGCGGCGGCGGCAAGCGGCCAACGACTCTGCATCGTCTCGAACGGATCCCGTGCTACGCGGAGCGGGAGCGTGCACAGAGATGCGTACCGTCGGACGACCTCGCCTCGGAAATCTCGCGGCGTGTTCACGCCCGTGCCCACGGCGTTGCCGCCCAGCGGGATCTCCGCCAGAGCTCCCTCCACCGACGGCAAGGTTTCGAGGATCCGGTCCAGGGCCGTGGCGTACGCGCGGAACTCCGCTCCGAGGGTAACGGGCATCGCGTCCTTGAGGTGGGTACGGCCCGACTTGGCGCTCGCCCGGAACTCTTCTCCCTTCCGACGGAGGCCGGCGCTCAGGATCTGAACGGCGGCCCGGACCTCCGCCAGGGCAAAGAGGGTCGCCACCTGCGCGGCCGACGGGAAGGTGTCGTTGGTGGATTGCCCGAAGTTCACCTGATCGTTCGGGCTCAGCGCGGAGTACTCCCCCCGACGCTTCCCCAGCAACTCGAGGGCCCGGTTCGCGAGCACCTCGTTCACGTTCATGTGGAAGGAGGTTCCGGCGCCGGCCTGGAACACGTCCACGACGAATTGGTCGCGGAACTTGCCGTCGGCCACTTCGCGGGCCGCCTGTTCGATAACGCGGCCACGCTCGGCATCGAGCGTCCCCAGACTGACGTTCACCTCCGCGCACGCCAGCTTGAGGAGCGCATACGCCCGGACCAGGTGGGGAGAGGCACGGAGTCCGCTGACCGGAAAGTTCTCTACGGCGCGGAGCGTTTGGATACCATAGTACGCTTCCGACGGGACCTCGCGCCTCCCCAGCGAGTCCTCCTCGGTCCGCACCGAACTCATGCGTGCGGGGACGTAAGGCACGCAAAAAACCTTTAGCCCGGTCCCCGCCTAGTCCGGACTAACCGGTGGGCCTGCCCCGTCGGCTCTCGAAGGACGCTGGGTAATGGTAGACCCCTGGGTCCTGACCAACGATGTCATCGGCAACGTTGGGGGGTTGGTCCTTACCCCTCTGCTCTGGATTGGACTCTTTGCGTGGGCCTGGAGCCGGCCGGCCGATGCGCGGGCGAGCGGCTTCGGCCGAATGGCCTTCTGGTTGCTGCTCCCGGGCGCCCTCCTGAGTTCGTTGGCCGATGTCCCCTTCCTCCCGTGGGCCGGGGACGTGCTGGCCATCAACCTCGGCGGGGCGCTCATTCCGATTGCCCTGACCCTCGTACTCCTCCGCCGCGAACTGGGGACCCCCGGTTGGAGACTCGCCGGCATCGTCCTGCTGATCGTCGCGGCGGAGACCGCGACTCAATTCGCGATCGTGCTCGTTTCGACTTCGTTCCTTTCGGGACTCCTCGTGCTGGCCGCCGCCGGTGGTACGGTGGCGAGTGCCGCCGTGGCCCTGCCCCTTTGGACGACACGCCCTGCGGCCATGCGAGCGGTGACGTTCGTCGCGCTCGTTTCGGTTGCGATTTCGTTCACCTTCTTCAGTTCGCAAGCGATCCCCGGCGTGGGGATCGTGTCGACGTTTCCGTTCTACCTGGTGGGTCCCATCGTGGTGGGCCTCGCCGCCGCGTGGGTAGCTACGGCGGTATGGGGCGTCGCGGCCTACCGTGGCCTCGGGATTGGATACGGCACCGGTACGCTGGGCACACTGATCGGGGCGGATGTCCTTCGCCAGCCACCGCTCTACACCGGGGCCGGCGGCGAGTTACTTGCCATCGGGGGAGCCGGCGTCCAGGACCTGGTCTACTTCTCGGGGCTGCTGGCCCTCGGAACGGGTCTACTGTTCGTCTTGATCCGCTCCCGCGGAGCTCCCTCGGACTCTTCCGCCTCCGCGCCGCTCTCGCCGGAGCTCTCGCTGCGGGCGGCCGCAGAACGTTTGGCGAAGGGCGATCCCGCGGGAGCCATCCGAGATTCGGTCATCGCCAGCCAAGGCGCCACCGATCGAGTGCGGTCGATCTTCCAGTTGCCCTCGCCGGTGCAACCGGCCGCCGCTTGGGAGGGTCTCCCGGTCGCGCCCTATGTGGCGAACGACTACCGAAATTTCATCGCGTGCAAAGACGAGCCGGCCCCTACTCCACGGGAAGCAATCCGGAACCTCGCGATGGCGACCCAGTTCGTCCGTCTCGGACGAGATTTGACCCGTATTCGCTTCGCCGCCCCCGGCCGCAGGGGTTGGGCCGCCGTAGTGGACCTGGCCGTCGTGACCGCTCCCGCGCTGGTCCTGTGGAGCGTCCTCGCGTGGACGCAGCCCGGCGGACTCTACGGGATCCTCGACGGGCTCCCGTTCAATCTCGCGGTCTTCGGCTACGTCGGATACGCGGTCCTCTACTACGTCGTCTGCGACGCGCTGTTCGGCGTCACCATCGGAAAGTCCCTCTTCCATCTGACCGTGACCGACCGAACGTATGCCCGGCCCACGCTGCTGCAATCCTTCGTCCGGGAAGCCCCCAAGGCGGTCCCCATTTTCGTGATCGGGGAATTCGGAGCGCCGGCGCTGTTGTTCCTCCTCCTGGCCAGCAGCTCGTCCCTGAGTGCGTTCGGAACCAATCTCACCTTTCTTACTGGGGCCGTGCTGGTCGGAATCGTGCTCGTGACCGTCATCGCGTCGCTCGCTATCGGGGGCGTGCAGGTGTCCCGCGATTCCGAACGACAGCGCCTGGGAGACCGATGGGCCTCTACGTGGGTCGTGGACCGACGGGCGGTCACTCCGGCATGGGGAGCGACACGGACGACGTCGGCCGTTCCGCCGGGACCGGCCCCACCAGGCTGAGGGGGATCGAGATCGCCGAGACGTTGGCGTCTCGGCCCTCCCGGTTCGTGAGCCGTTCGGTACCCGTCTCGATCCGTCCGACCTCGACCTGTCCCTCCAGGAATCGATGGCGTACCACTTCGACCACATCGACCGCCTTGGCGATCGCGTTCCCCCGGGCCCGGACGACGACGGGCTCGGCGCCCGAGTTGAGCTGCGCCACGACCTGGAAAACGTAGGTCATCGTCGGCTTGAGCCCGATGTAAACGGTGGCCGGCCCAGGGACCCCGGATGCCGCCGCCGGCCGCCTGGTGGACATCACTGGCGCGGAGAAGGCATCAGTAAAAGGGGTTTGCCGTTGAAGAATCTCTCTCTATGGAGGGGGGACGAGGCCCACCCTGTTTCCGGGCACAAAGGCTATGGCAGGAGAGCCGTACGCGCCGCGGAGCCCGCAGGGGTGGCCCAGCTTGGTCAAAGGCGCCAGGTTGAGGTCCTGGTCTCGTAGGAGTTCGTGAGTTCAAATCTCACCCCCTGCATTCCCTTCCCGAGGTGCGCCTGTGGTTGACGAAGAGCTCCGATGCCCCTCCTGCCACGAGGGGGTCTCGGCGGCCGACACGCGCTGTCCCTACTGCGGGGCCGCACTCGATGCGCTGCCCGAGCGTCCTCCACCCTCCGCGGTCCGCGTGGACCCCCCGGCTGGAGCTCGGACCGCCCTGACGGCGAGAGAGCCCGCCGTCGCGCCGGACCTGGCCCGACGGTTCTCGAAGCTCCAGCAGTGGGCGGAGATGGTCGATCCGTTGGGACTCACGCTCCCCGTGCTCCCCCGCTGGGCGGAGGAGGCCGCGCGTCGTACGTCCGACCACGACCGGTGGGCCGACGTGCTGACCGGCGTCGAGCGGCTCGCCCAGAACCAGATCCTGGCGGCCCTCGAGGAGTGGCAGCGGGACGTCAAGACCCGGCTGACCCGCCTCGAGGCCTACGCGGTGGACAGCCGGCTCGAGCGAGACCAGATGGACGACGCGCTCCACTTCGCCAAGACGGGAGACATCAGCAGGGCGTTGACCGCGTACCAGCAGGTCGACCGGGTGATCACGCTCAAGGAACGCCACCTCGACACGGCGCGCGAGGATCTCGAATCGGTGGTCTCCCTCCTCCGCGACATGGCGGGCGTCGGGTTAGCGGTGCCCAGCGATCCCAACGAACTGGGCCAGGAGCTGGAACGGGAGCTGCGGAGTGGTCGGCTCGCCTCGTTAAAGCAGCAGCTCCGCGTCCTCCGCACGCAGGCCATGGAAGCGGTCCAGCGGGAGCTGCCCGGATTCGTCTCCCGGTATGGGGACTTCCTGCAGGAGCAGCGGATGCAAGGAACTCCGGTCGAGACCGAGATCGCCGAGCTCGGTCGGGGCGCTCGGCTCTTGGCACAAGGGCGCAGCGAGGAGGCGCTCCATCGAATGCGCCGACTGCTCCAGATGCACGGCTCTTCGACGTTCCGGCCCTCGCGCACCGCCGCGGTCCGCGGAGCGCCGTAAGCGGCTCAGGGCAACGTCTCGAAGAACCGGACGTCCTCGTTCCACCGGTGCCGGTGGAGCACGCCGGCCGGCGCAAAGCCGAGATGGTGAAAGAGCCCCTTCGCTTCGGTGAACCGGTCGAGGGCGTCCACCCAGACCGCGTTGGCCCGGTTCTTCCGGGCCCAGTCCACGGCCGTCAGCACCAGAGCGGTCGCGATGCCCTTCCGCCGAGCATCCACGTCGATCGCCAGGTCCACGAGCCGACAGTTTCCTTCGGCGAAGGCGGTACCGACGATCCCCAGCAGCCGCTTCCCCTCCCGCGCCACGAAGTAGGTCACGCCCTCCATCCGGCTGGTGAACTCGAGGGGCGTGGGGACGGCCGACTTCAGAAACTCGGCCGGAACGCCTTCGTGCGGGGAGTCCCAGACCCGCTTGTAGAGCGCGCAGATCTCGGGAATGTCCTCGTGGGAGACTCGGTCGATCACCACGCCCGCGGGTGTCGGGATGGCGTGGACCTCCGCCGGCGTTTCGCCAGTACTAGGGGGTGTCACGAGCGGTGCCTCAGAACCTCCACGACGACCGGACAATGGGTCCCCATCTCATAGGATTAACGCCGGCGCGGGCGTTCGTCACGGAGTGTGGCGTGCCGGCGTCCGGGGAAATGGCGTCGTGTCGCGGATGTGTTCGCGCCGGGTGATCCATCGTAGGACGCGCTCGATACCCGTTCCGAAGCCGGCGTGCGGGATGCTCCCGTGGCGGCGGAGGTCGAGGTACCACTCGTAGTCCGACGGCTGCGCGCCCACGGCCTTGATCCGCTCGGTCAGGCGGTCGATGTCCACCTCCCGACAGCTCGCCCCGAGGATCTCGCCGTACCCTTCCGGGCCGAGCAGGTCCGCGGCTTCCACGGTCGCCGGGTCGGTCGGCGTCCGAAGCATGTAGAACGCCTTGAGCTCCACGGGAAAATGCGTTAGCCAGAGCGGCGCGCTTCGCTCGAGGGTGAGCGCCCGTTCCTCGGCAGTGCCCAAATCGCTCCCCCACTTCACGGGGAACCCCTGAGCCTGGAGTCGCTCGATTGCGGCCTTGTAGGAAATTCGGTCGAACGGAGCGCTCAACCTCGCTAACTCCTCGGGCGCTCGGCCCAGGGCCCTCAGCTCGTTGGGGCACCGCTCGGCGAGGCGATGCAACACGGCAACGAACATTCGTTGCGTGAAATCGATCAGGCCTTCCAGGTCGCACCACGCGAGCTCCACTTCGAGGTGGGTGTACTCGGTGAGATGGCGGGGCGTCCGGGATTTCTCGGCGCGGAACGAGGGCGTGATCGCGTAGACCCGCTCGTGCGGGAACAGCAGCGCCTCGAGGTAGAGTTGGGCAGTCTGCCCGAGGTATCCGGGCCGGCCAAAATACTCAAATTCGAAGGCCTCCGAGCCACCCTCGGCCGCATTGCCGGTGATGATCGGGGGCGTGACCTCGAGCACCTCCTCCTCGGTGAGGAACTCCCGGAAAGCGCCCAGGAGGGCGGCCTTGAGCCGGAACATTTGGACGAACTCCTGGCTTCGGATCGCGAGATGGCGCTTGTCCAGGAGGAACTCCTCGGTCTGGTCCTTGAAGATCGGGAACGGCTCGCCGGCGTGAATGACCTCGACCTGGTCCGCCCGAACCTCCCGGCCTCCGGGCGCCCGGGGGTCCTCGGCGACCACGCCGCTGAGAGTGATCGCGCCTTCGAGTTGGACGTGCTCGGCGGCTTGGAAGCGCTCCGGGCCCACGGCGTCCTTCCGGATCGTGACCGGCACCGTACCGGTACGGTCTCTCAGCGTGAGGAACAAGAGCCCGCCGGACGAACGCGATCGGTGGACCCAGCCGCGCAGCCGGACCCGCTGGCCCACGGCGTCCTTCGCTCGTACCCGCTCGACCGGGTCGAACGCTACTGGTACTCCCGCCACTTGTACCCGCACTTCGTGCATTCGAAGATTCGCGTCTCGGGTTCGTCGGCGCCCCGGGTCTGCCGGAGGACATAGTAGGCCTTCATGTTCCCACACTTCGGGCACAGCTCGTCGGCCGAGGGGAGAGTCCCCGAGGTTTTTTCCTCCACAACGGCCACCGTCCGGGCCTGCGGGGCCGAGCGACCCACCTCGGCCCCCTTGCCGAGCGGGACCTTCGTCCCACAGGCGGCGCAGACCCAGAACCCCGCGGCCTTATCGGGCCGCATCAGGCGCTTACAGTTCGGGCAGAACACGGAAGTCGGTCGAGGCCCTCACGCTATTAGAGGGTTTACGAACCCCCGAGCGACCGATTCCTCGCCGAGCGCTCGCTCGGGGCCGGACGCTATTCCGTAAGTATCTGGGCGGTCGCGCCGTGACTCTCCGGGGCCGCGTCGGCCGCGGCCACGGAAAGCGGCAAGGGCGACGGTTTCGCGTTCGGGGAGAACAGTTTCCGCATGTGGTCGACCCGAGCCGCCACATCCTCTCTGCTTCCCACGTCGTGACGGACGGAGTAGGAACCCTTGACGAAAGCCAGCGCCGACTCGACCCGCCGATGCGCCTCGTGGATCGCACTCGACTCGCCGACGAGCGCGATGCCCCGGGAAGAGGTGAGCTTCACGCGGCCCGCCCCGGCGGCCTCGACGGCCCCGAAGTATAGACGAACCCCCAGCTCCTCGATGGACGGCTCGTCGATATCGAGAATCGCTCCGGCCTGGGGCTGGCTGCCGTACCCGACCGGGACGACGTACTTGGCCACGGTCGCCCGGAGCCGAAATTGGACGTAGTCCGGATCCACCCGACCCGTCGCCACACCGAGCATCAACTCGGCGAAGTCGCCGGGCTCGTAGAGGGAGAGCACGTTCAGGCTCTCGGGATCGCCAAAGCGAGCGTTGAACTCGATGAGTTTGGGCCCCTCCGGGGTGAGCATGAACCCGCCGTAGAGAATGCCTCGGTACGCAAGTCCCTCCGCACGCAGGGCCGCTACAGACTGCTGAAGGATCTCGATGGCCTGGTCCCGCTGACCGGTCGACAGGAAAGGGAGTAAATGGTCGCGTTGGGAATACGACCCCATGCCCCCCGTGTTGCCTCCTTTGTTGCCCTCCAATGCGCGTTTGTAATCCTGCACCGCGGGCATCGGGTAGATCCCCGAGTCCGTGACGAAGGCCATCTGGCTGAACTCCTCCCCTTCGAGCTTCTCTTCGATCACGAGTCCGTCCCGGCCCGATGGCGAGGCGAGTAAGCGCTCGGCGTACGCGACGCCCTCTTCGGAGGTCTGGAAGTCCGAGCCCTGCACCCAGACCCCTTTTCCGGCTGTGAGGCCGGAGGGCTTGATGACAAAGGGGCCCGGAAAGCTCGCGACCGCGCCCTTGAGCTCGGACAGGTCCGTGACCGACCGGAACCTCGGATTACCCGGGACGCCTCGCTTCGCGAGCAGTTCCCGACAGAATCGCTTGGACCATTCGATCCGGGCAGCCGCTCGATCCGGGCCGACGACGGGCACCTCCGCGGCGCGGAGCGCGTCGGCGAGGCCATTGGCCAATGGGGCTTCTGGACCAATCACGGCCACCTGGACCCGGTGCTCGAGAGCGAACTCCACAACGGGGCTGGCATCGAAGAGGTCGGTGCGCAGGATCGTGGTAGACAGCCGCTCGATGCCGGGGTTCACGTTAGGGGCTGCGGCGACGACTTCGGCCTCGGCCCGGTGGAGTTCGAGCGCAAGCGCGTGCTCTCGGCCCCCTCCTCCGACCACCAGGGCTCGCACTTGGAACGCCTCGGTCGGGTTGGGACCGGGTTGGGGATATACGCTTGGCTCTGGGGCCGATGGAGGGTGCGCCCGGTGCCCGTTGGCGCAGTGTCTTCGCCGCCACGCTTATGAACCGGACCTCTGTGGCCGCGTCCGGTTCGACCGATGGAGATCAAGGTCGTAGAGAAGGAGCACGATACGCTCCGGATCGAGCTCCCCAAAGGTGAGGAGACGCTCCTGATCCCGCTGGTCGAGGCCCTTCAAGCGGAGGAGAAGGTCGTCGAGGCCCGGTATTTCCTGGGACACCCCATCCTCGACCGCCCCACGCTCTATCTCAAGACCAAGGGCGAGAAACCCCAGCAGATTCTCAAGCGCGTCCTCAAGGAGCTCGCCGACGGCTACGGCGATACTCTGACGACCTTCGAGAAGAAGGCCGACAAGATCAAGGCCTAATCCCCTCCCGCTCATCCATGCTCAAGGAGTGCGAACAGCACGGCTACTTCCGGGGCGATACTTGCCCCGTCTGTGGTCAATCCGGTCGGTTCCTGATGGACGACCGCGAACTCGACCATCTGGGCCGGGTAGTCACCGGCGTCCTTCGCCACTTCCCCGAGAAATACGGCCTCCAGATGGATCCCCACGGATGGATCGCGCTGCCCCAGCTGGTCCGGAACATCTCCAACCAGCACCGGGGGTACCGCTGGCTCCGGGTCCACCACATCGTCGCAATCGCGGAGACCGACGCCAAGGGGCGTTACGAAGTCAAGGACGACCGCATCCGGGCCACCTACGGGCACACCTTGGATGTCGACCTCGACCTTCCAACGGACCACATTCCGGAACAGCTGTTCTTCCCGGTCACCCCCGAGGAGGCCACCATCGTGCTCGAGGTCGGGCTGAAGCCCTCCGACCGGAAGAAGGTCCATCTTTCGAAGACGGCCGCGGACGCGCGCTCGGCCGGTGCCGTCCGCACGCCGAACCCGGTCCTCCTTGCGGTGGACACCAAGAAGGCCCAGGACAGTGGCGTTGTGATCAAACGCGCAGGAAAGACCGTCTTCCTGGTCGATTCGGTGCCGGCGGAGTTCCTCTCGCGACTGCCCGACGTGCCGGTGGCCGAGTAGTTTTTCTTCGCGGTTATCCGAGCACGACGTTCGTCTCGTACGTCGTCGCGACGTAGATCTTCTCGGTGAGGTTCGAGCCGAGTGGGTAGGGATTCTCGAAGACGAAGTAGTACTCGTCCGTGTAGGGCGCCGCGAAGACGATGCGGGCCGAGCTCACGTTGGTGTACGGCGTCACGGCGGCTTGCGCGCTCTGGTGGGAGTAGAATGCCGCGAACTCGGTCGAGTTGTAGATGGCCACCACGACATTCGCGGCGACCGGGGTCTCGACGCTGAAGTTACCGGTGATGTAGTCCTCCCCCGTGATGTTCCCGGCGAGGAGGCCCCACCCGCCGGGCGGGACCGTCAGAGTCCAGGCGCCGGTGAGGGAATCCGCATACGTGGTGGGGCCAGCGATCTCGGCCGCGATGATCGCGTATCCAATTGCGCCGACGATGCCCACCACGACCAGGATGCGGAGCCATCGGAGCATGACCGCACGACGATGGACGGGTCGGCTGCGGGCCTCCACCGCCCGCTGGGCCGGTGTTCCATATTCCTTGCCGCATGTGGGGCAGATCTTCGCGTCCGGCGGCACGGCGTCGCCGCAGAACGTGCAGCTGCCCCACTGGGTTTCCAGTACAGAGGTCGCCATCGTGGGCCTCGCAGGACCGGGACATCCCCCTTTTTCCCCACTTCGTACGACCAGGAAGACGCCACGGAGGCCTCGTCCACATGACAACGTTTCCCGCGGAGGCCGGTTATAAATAGACGGGGCACTAACGAACTGCTGGCGGAGGCGTCCGCCTGCCGGGAGTCCCCCGGTAAACTGCCCTCAGGGCCAATGACGCCTGCTTCCCCGAAAGGAGTAGGCGAGCATGACCCTCGAAACACAGGCCGTAAACGGTCTACAGCTTGCCACAGTACTACTTCTGTCCCCGTTGATTGCCGGGATCGCCGCTCGCGGCAAGGCGTGGACGGAATCTCGTAGAGGCCCCTCAATCCTCCAACCCTACTTCGACCTGGCCAAGTACCTTCGAAAGGAGACGCTCGTCCCGACCGGCGCCTCGCGCATCTTCATCGTCGCGCCCTTCGTATCGTTTGGAGCCTACTTCCTGATCTCGATCGTCATACCGATACTCACCCCGTACCCGCTCCCCTTCGCCCCGACCGTCGACTTCCTGGGTGGAGGGCTACTCTTCGGTTTGGCGGGCGTCGTGACCCTCCTCGCTGCCCTGGATTCTGGAAGTAACTACAGTGCCCTTGGGGCGAGTCGGACGGTGTCGTTCGCCGCCCTCGCGGAACCGACTCTGATCGTCGTATTCTTCGCCGTGGCCGTGATCAGCGGTACCAATAGTCCCTACGTCGCGAACAACGTCGTGAGCGCCTCGCTAGTGGCCTACCTCTCACCGACCCATCTTCTCGCGACGGCGGCCTTCTTCCTTCTGCTGCTCTTCGAGACCGGAAAATTGCCGGTCGAGAGCGCCGGCCTCATGGAGTTCGGCATGCTCGAGGAGGGCCGCATCTACGAGCACTCGGGCCGGCTACTCGGACTGTTCCGCTGGAACGGGTGGATGAAACAGTTCCTGCTCTACGCGTTGTTCCTCAACGTGTTTGCTGTCCCCTGGGGAATGGTGGCGGCCCCGACGCTCGTCGGAGCGGTCTACAACCTTGGGCTCCTCCTCGGGAAGCTTCTCGTTCTCGTAGGGGTCCTCGTGCTCGTCGAGGCCACCCTCGCTAAGGTCCGCCTGTTCAAGATCCGGGATTTCCTTGCCCTGTCCTTCGCGTTCGCAGTGTTGTCCGTCTTTCTGTTCGCCGTCCTGGGGGGGGTGCCTTAGATGGACCCCACCACCGAGGTCGTCCCATTGCTCGGCGTGGGCATCTTGCTCACGGCGCTCTATCTCCAGTCGGAATCGTTCGTCGACCCGCTTGTCTGGGGAGTGGCACTGCAATCCGGGTTGATTGCCCTGCTCCTGGGGTGGCTTGCCTGGGCCGATCATAACGTCGACTTCGCCATCCTCGCCGTGTTGGCCGTCGGGATCCGGGTCTTCCTAATTCCCTACGTGCTGCGCCGGCAGATCCGCGCCTTCCGTTGGCGGGCGAGAGAGCTGCGCGCTTCGCAGCGTGTTACCGGCCACGTATTGGCCGCGGTGGCGTTAGCCATCATCGCTTGGTTCGTGTTCCAACAGACCCTCGCGCCGGCGTTCCCCGAGCTCGGAGGAGCCCTGCCCTTCGTTCTCCTGATCCAGGGGCTCCTGATGCTCGCAACACGGGCGAACACGATCGTGCAGGTGGTCGGCTATCTTGAGGAGGAGAACGCCATCGTGTTCGCCGGCGCCCTCTTCGCTCGCGGCTTCCCGCTCTTCATCGAGGTCGTGATCTTCCTAGATGTCCTGGGCGTGGTCCTTGTCGGTGTGATTCTTTCGATCCAGCGGGACGTGACCGGTACCCCCGAGGAGAAGGTGCTGGAGGAGCTCACCGGATGATATTCACCGACCCTCGAGTGTGGATCTTCTTCGTCCTGGCCTCTCCCATGGCCGGGGCAATCCTCGCCCTGGTTCCATATCGCTCCGTGAGCCAGGCCGCGGCCCGCACTGCGTCGGTGGCGACCTTCGTCGCCGCCACGGCACTCCTCGTGTTGGAGGCGCGAGGGGAGTGGGGGCCGGTCTTCGGCGTAGACCCGCTGAGCGACGTGTTCCTGTTTACCGTCGCGGCGATCTATGCCACGTCGGTGTGGTACTCGAGCGGCTATCTCCGATCGGTCAACAGCGCATACCTCTCGCCCCAGATCTACTACGCGTTGATGAGCGCTTTCGCCGTCGCGATGCTGTTCAGCCTACTGGTTACCGACCTCGGCCTGATGTGGATCGGAATCGAAGCGACGACGGTCGCGAGCGCGTTGCTCATCGTGCTCGAACGGAAACCGGCGAGCGTCGAAGCCGCCTGGCGGTACACGCTCATCGCTTCGGCGGGGTTGACGATCGCCCTCTTCGCGCTGCTTCTCCTCTACGAGGCGACCGGCACCCTGGACGCCGTCGCCCTCGCGGCGAACCACCCCGTCGCGACCCTCCTGGTACAGATGGCCGTCGCTCTCGCACTCGTAGGGTACGGCACCAAGATCGGTCTCTTTCCGATGCATACGTGGTTGCCGGACGCGCACTCGGAGGCGCCCTCTCCCGTATCCGCTCTTTTTTCGGGGGTGCTGCTTCCCACGGCGCTGTACGCGTTCCTACGCGTCTACCAGGTGCTCCCGAGTCCGGCCCCCGCGGACCTCTCGAATCTCGTCCTCGTGGTTGGTCTGTTGACCGCCCTCGTGGCCGCCTTCCTGCTTCAGCGACAACGGTCGTTCAAACGACTCCTCGCCTATTCGAGCATGGAGGTCATGGGCCTCGCCATTGTCGGAGTGGCGCTCGGCGGGTACGCCTTGTACGGGGCCCTCGTTCTCTTGGTGGCGCACGCCTTCGCCAAGTCGGCGGCGTTCTATTGCGCGGGGAACGTGCTGCGGGGGACCGGTACGACACGGATCGACTCCGTGCGGGATCTTCGGTCGCGGATGCCCTGGACGAGCGCCGCCTGGGTCCTCGCCGCGCCCGCGGCGACCGGTGCCCCCCCGTTCGGGACCTTTGTCGGGGAACTTCTCATCGTAGTCGGTGCAGTGGCGGTCGGCGCCGATTGGGTCGCCATCGTTGTCGTCGTGGCAATACTGGTGGCCTTCCTCGGCGTCAACGCGCAGATTGGCGGCATGGTGTTCGGGAAAGGGGATCGGGCCCCGGGCCCCATCACGCCCGGAGCTGAATCCGGCGTATCGTTCGCGTTCCTCAACGTCGCCATGGCACTCGCCATCGGGGTCGTCAGCCTGCCCTATCTCTCCACCGCCATCCGAGCGGCCGCGCTTCTCCTGGGAGGGAGAATACCATGACGGCGCTCGCCGCCGTGGGGACTACCGGGGAAAGCGGTGCGGGAATCCGCCTCCCGGCATACGCCGCCCCGGACGGCTCGTTCGTTCTCTGGAATGACTTGACGACCGGGCGCTCTCGCCTCGTGGGATCGGCCTCGGAGCCGTTCCCTCCCGACTTGACGGCGGCTTGGGCGGTCCCGCGGGACGGCCCGAGACGCCGCTCCGTGGCTCCGGCCGAGGAGGTGGATGGGTACGGAGTGTTCACCTTCCCGTACGGCCCCATCACGATGGGGGTCGCGGAGTCGGGTCGGTTCGACGTTCGTACTTACGGTGAACGCATCCTAGACGTAGCTCCGGTCGCCGGGTACAAGTCTCGACGCATCCTTCCCTCCTTGATCGGCCTATCGGTGGAAGATGCGGCGCTCCGCGTGGAGCGCGTGTCGGGCAACTTTTCAGCCGCGCACACCGCGGCGTTCCTCGCGGCGGCCGAAAGTGCGATCGCTCGTCCCATTGACGTAGAAGAAGCCTGGGTTCGGGCCGTCGCCCAGGAACTGCAACGGATCTACAACCACGTGCATGTGATCGCTCGGGTCGCCGAGGCCGCTTCTCAGAACGTCGGCCTCGCCCAGGCCCACGCCTTCGCGGAGGAGGTCCTGCGGCAGATCGGAGCGACCTTCGGCCATCGATGGCTCTTCGGAGCGTTCCTCCCCGGCGGACCCCGCGCGCATCTCGACACGGACGATCGCGCGCGTCTTGCCCGAACTCTCGACCGGAAGTCCATGGAGTTCGAGCAGCTTTGGACCTTGTTCCAGGATTCTCGGACGTTCGTTGACCGGATTCAGACGACGTGTCCCGTATCTCGCGACCAAGCCGTTCACTGGGGCGGCGTGGGTCCCACCCTCCGCGCCACCGGGGTACCGTGGGACGACCGACTCCGGGCGCCGGTCGTGCCCTACACGGACCTCTTCCTCCCGCTCGCGACGGAGTCCGAAGGCGATGCGCTCGCCCGCGTGCTCGTCCGTGCCCAGGAAGTCCGGAGCAGCTACCTCCTGCTGGAGCAGCTCCTCGAGCGTTGGCCAAAATCCCCCGTCGATCCCGTTCCGCCGGCCGCGACCGTCGGCCCGAATCGGGGTCTCGGTCGGGTCGAGGGTCCCAGTGGGGACATCGTCTACGACGTCTCGGTCGTAGCGGGTCGCGTCACGGCCGTCGGTCTCCGTAGCGCGAGTGACGCCAATTGGCCCCTGTTCGCTATCGGGATGCGGGACCAGGTCTTCACGGATTTCCACTTCGCGTGGGAGAGCTTCGGCCTCCAATTCGCCGAAACGGATCGGTGAAGCACGTGCCGAGCTGGTTGGAACAGTCATGGAAACGGGGCATTCTGACCACCCGTTATCCTCGAATCGCCGCTCAGCCTGGCGAGATTCCTGACACTGCCTTGCCGCCGATCCCGAACGGCCCCGCGGTCGCACTGGCGACGTCGACTTCCAGCTGCCCGACCGGCGCGATTACGCGCAACGCCGTCGATCAAGGAAAGTGTATCCGGTGCGCCCGCTGCCGCGCGCAGGGCTTCGCTTTCGCCGGCCCGCTGGAATCCAGCGTCGCCCGACGCCCGGATCTAGTCTGGCTCGAAGGAACACCCCATCCGACGGAGGAGGCCGGTTCGCTGGTCGCGCTCGGGCGCTCCGTGCACGTGTTCCTCGTCGACGTCGGGAGTTGCAATGCGTGTAATCTAGAGGTCCTCGCACTGGCGAACCCGTACTACGATTCGCAACGACTCGGCATCTTCTTCACCAACTCTCCACGCCATGCGGACGTCCTGCTGGTCGTCGGGGTTCCTACCGCGGAGATGGTGGAGCCGATGCAGCGCGCCTACGCCGCCTTGCCCTCTCCCAAGGCGGTGGTGGCCGTAGGGGTCTGCCCCACGAGCGGGGGGATCTTCGCGGGGAACCCCGGTCTTCGTTCGTCCCTCGACGAGCTCGTGCCGGTCGACCGGTACGTGCCCGGCTGTCCACCGCACCCCTTGGCCGTGCTCGATGCCATTCTAACGCTGATGGGACGACATCGGCCGTCCGCAGGAGGTCGCTGAGATGGACCCCTTCGGCCTCGTACTCACGTTCGCGATCGCGTCGTTCTTCGCCGGAGCCGCGCTCGCGTTCCTGGGCCGGCGTGTGGCGTATGCGGCCACGATCGTGGGCGCGACGGGCCTGGTCGTGGTTGCGGTCCGCGTGATCCTGCTCGGGCCGGTACAGGGTCCGATGTGGACCGGCCCGCTCGGCGAAATGGAATCGTTCGGCCTCGACGGCCTGTCGGCATTCTTCGCGCTGGCCGCGGGACTCGTCTGGATTTCGACATCGGTCTACTCCCTCTACTACGACGACGGTCCGTCGCCGCTGCTCGCCCTCACCTACGCGGTAACGCTCGGATCGATCGCCGTGCTGGTGTCGGCGTCGAGCTTCCTACTCTTCCTGATGGGGTGGGAATCGATGACGCTGGCCTCCTTCGGAATGATACTCCAAGCGTCGGGGAAATCTCCTCGGATCTTCTCGGCCGCGTTCGTCTTCCTTGCCTTCGGCGAGGCGAGCACTCTCTTCGTATTCCTGGCCGTGGCCGGGTACCGGGTTGCGGCCGGTACCTTCACGATCATGCCCGTCGCAATGGCCGCCCCGCTCGCCACCCTTGTGTTCGTCGTGGGCCTCATCGGGTTCGGTCTCAAGATGGGCGTGGCCCCGTTCCACATGAGCGAATGGCTTCCGATCGCTCACTCATCGGCGCCTTCGAATGCATCCGCGGTGCTGAGCTCCACGCTGACGTTGGCCGGAGCCTACGGCCTCTTCCGCCTCTTGAGCATCCTACCGACGCCGCCGGTCTGGTGGGGGGCGGTCACGCTCTCGATCGGTGCCGTCTCGGCCCTGCTCGGAGCCCTCTTCGCCTCGGTGAGCGAGCACACGAAAGGGCTCCCGGCGTACAGCACCATCGAAAACAACGGACTCATCCTGGTCGCGGTGGGCGTCGCGCTGGTGGCCCGGTCCGAGGGACTGATGACCCTCTACGTCTTCGCGCTGTTCGCGGCCTTCTATCAGGCCCTCGCGCATGCGGTGGCCAAGACCGCGCTGTTCCTCAGCGCGGGATACGTCGAACACTCGACGCACACCTTCGACCTGAACGTGGTCCAGGGACGCGCGAAGAACGCCGCTCGAGGCGCCGTGGCCGGAGCCCTCATCGCCCCGCTCAGCCTCGCGGCGGCGCCCCCCCTGGCGGGCTTTGTGAGCGAGTGGATGATCCTCGAGGCGCTCTTCCAGTCGTTCCGGTTCACTCCCCCCGCCATGCAGTTCGTCGGCTTGCTCGCCGGTGCTGCCGTCGCGCTGGCGGCGGGCCTTGTCCTCGTGGCGATGGTGAAGTACATCGGATTCTCGACCCTGTGGCAGCCCTCCCGGCCCGGCGCGGCCGACCGACCCGCCGGATTGGGTACCGTCCTCGCGGCGATGGCCGTCGCCATCGCCGGACTGGGAGTCGGCGCGCCGTGGGTGCTCCGGTTCCTCACTCCCTCGGTGTCGGCGTTCGCCCATGTCGCCGTCACCGCTCCCGTGTCCGGGCTCCTCTCCATCCCGTTCGGCTGGTCGATCGTCTCGGGCTCGCCGTTCGGGATCCTGTCCCCACCGGCCGTTCCAATCTTCATTGGGGGGGGACTCCTCGTCGCGCTGGGGTACTACGCGCTCGGGGTCCGGACACCGGTGCGTCGGATTGCGTCCTGGATGGCCGGGAGTCCGCCCGGCCGAGTTGAGGAGACGTACACGTCGTTCGGTTACAGCACAGGAGTCCGGATCATGTTCCGGTCGATCCTGCGCACGCGGGAAGTGCGGGCCCACTCCGGTACATTCACTCGTGCGGCGATGGAGACGCCGGTCGCGTACAACGTCGAACTCGAGGTACTCGACCCGTTCAAGATCTTTTACGACGAACTGGTCCGGTTCGGAATGGGAGTCTCCACCGCTCTCAAGGAGGGAGTCATGCCGGGTCGCGTGGGGCGGTATCTCGCGTATCTCCTGGTCGCGACACTCGTCGTCGTCATCTACGTCGCGATCGCGGTCTGAGGCGAGGGTCGCCGGTCGTGCCGCCGATGAGGGTCCGTCAGGGGACGACCGTCACCGGCCGCCCGGACCGGTCGAGGAGGGCGGCGGAGACGGAGCCGAGGAGGGTCCTGGCCGCGCCCCGGAGTCCCCGGGTGCCGACCACAATCCAGTCCGCCTTGATCTCGTCCGCGGCCGCGAGCAGCACCGTGATAGGAGACCCCCCTCGGCTCCACGCGGTGAGGGTGACCCCCTCCCGCGTCGCTTCTTCTTGCAGGTCACGGAGGACCTCACCGATCGCGTCCACCTCGGAGGCCTGCTCCTCATCGGTACGGGGTTCCATCACCAACGCAGGAGGCTGGGCGGCGTGCACCAGCCAGATCGCGGCGCCCCCCCGACGGGCGATTCCGAGAGCGAACTGCACCGCTCGGTACGACGCGTCCGATCCGTCGTATCCCACGAGCATCCGGAGGGCCGGTGGGGGCCTCGAATTGGCATGGATCGGAGTGCGCGAGGGGGTGTTCATGGCCGACCCTCGTTGGGACGTCGCGGAAGGTAGCGATCTCCGGCGTTCTCAGTGTCCGCGTCCCCACGGGGAGGGTCCCCGTGCCCGGAGGCCCGTATCATCCCTTCGAGGGCCCGGACCCGCCGAGAAAGCAACGCGTTGTCCGCGTAGTACTCGTAAGCTTGGAAATTCAGGCGCGCCCGATCCTGAGCGCAAGCAGTGAGGGACTTCGCCAGCTGCTCGAGTCGGCTCCCCGTCGATACCCCGAGGCCGGCCTCCGGGCTGGAGGCTACGCGCGGGGGTGGGGGAGGAAGGAGCGGGAGCATCGTGAGAAGCCAAACCCACAGCCCCCTCAATCCCACTTCGTCCAGGTCGAGCCAAGGTCGAATGGCGGCGCGAAGCTCCGGCGGGGGTTCGACGTAGTCGTTCCGGATCCGTTCTGCGCCGCCCGGACGTCGGCGGTCGCTCTTCTGGGTGGCCGCTTCCAATTCCCTGGGCATCCCGCTTCTCCCCAGGGGTCATCGGCAGCGCGCTGCAGTTCGCGGACGCGCCCGCGTCCGTTGGCTGACCCCACAGCCCGCGGGAGAAACGACACGAGGGTATTTGTCGGGTTCGGGCTCCGAAGCCGCTAGCGGCGCGAGGTAGTTCGCGCATCGCTCACGTCCGTCAGGATGCTCTGATTAACCTGCGGCGAATCCGGGGCCTTGGACGTAGGGTCGATCCAGGCGAAGTCGATCGCTTCCCGGCTGGGCCGAGGGACGCTCCCGTTGACCGCGTGCGCCAGGAAAGACACAATCACCCAGTGGACTTTAGGGCCCGTGGGGCCTCCGGTAAAGTCCTCGTACACGCCCAGAAGCCTCTCGATCTCCACGTCCAGACCGAGCTCTTCCCCGACTTCCCGGGCCGCCGCCTCTCGCAATGTTTCGCCCGGGCGAGGGTGTCCCTGCGGCACCACCCAGGATTTGCGGTACGGCTCGTCTTCTTCGCGCATGACGAGGACCCTTCCATCCTTCCCGACCGCCGTCGCTGCGAGCAGCCGCACCGTCGTGTCCCGATTCTCTTCGAGACGGTAGGGTTGGCCGACGTCGCCTCTCGTTCGCTCTCGGTGCGCAGGGTGCATCCGTCCGCTCGGTCCAGAACGCGACCCGCCGGTCCTACTTCTTGGCCTTGCCGGTACCCAGGTTCACGATCACATTCTTGCGCCGAGTATACACCAGCGGGGCGTCCCGACCTTGCTCGAAGCCCACGCCGGATTCCTTGTAGCCTCCGAACGGGGTTTGGGGGAAGGTCATCGGAGGTTCGTTGATCGTGATCATCCCGGCCTCGAGCTGGCGAGCGACCCCGTGGGCCGTGGCGAGGTCGCGTGTCCAGATGGAGGCAAACAGACCGTATTGTGTCCGGTTGGCCAGCCGGAGCGCCTGGTCCGCATTCTCGAACCGGTGCACCGCGAGGACGGGGCCGAAGACCTCCTCCCGGACTATCCGGGCCTCTGGATCCACGTCCGTCACGACGGTGGGCTCGACAAAATTCCCCGCTTGGAGTTCGGGGGCGGACGGCCGACCGCCCCCTAGGAATACCCGGGCGCCTCCGTCGCGCGCCTCGCTGACGAAGCCCAAGACCCGTTCCATTTGGTCCTTCGAGACGAGAGGTCCCATCGTCACACCGGTCTCTACTCCGGCGCCCAGCTTGAGCCCTTGAGCCACTACCTTGAGTTTCTCCAGCAGGGCGGCCTCCACACCGGCCTCTACAACGAGCCGAGAACCGGCCCAGCACATCTGTCCCGAGTTCTGGAAGATCCCGGTGGCGATCGCCCGCGCGGCGCGTTCGAGGTCGGCGTCCGGGAACACGACCACCGGACTCTTCCCCCCCAGCTCGAGCACCGTCGGGATCATGCGAGCCGCCGCGAGCTCGGCGATCCGCCGACCCACCTCACCGCTGCCCGTGAACGACACGGAGGCGCAACGGAAATCGGTCAGGAGGGCCTCTCCGACCTCGCGACCGTCCCCCACTACGACGTTAAGGATCCCGTCCGGGATGCCGGCCTCGTGGGCCAGCCCGGCGAATCGAAGCGCCGAGAGCGGCGTCAAGCTCGCCGGCTTCAACACCACCGCGTTGCCGGCGGCCAGCGCCGGGGCGATCGACCGGACGGCCAACAGGAGCGGGTAGTTCCACGGCGCGATATGGACCGTGACCCCGAGGGGCTCGCGCACGGTGTAGTCGAACCGTGGACCCGGGATCGGAATCGTTTCGCCCTCGATCTTGTCGGCCAGTCCGGCCATGTACTCGAGCGTCCGGACGACGAAGTCGATGTCGCCCTTGGACTCGCGAAGGGGCTTGCCCATGTTGAGCGTCTCGAGCTCCGCGAAGGCCGCGGCCTGCTCCTCGAGGAGGTGTGCCAGACGGAAGAGCGCCTTCGTGCGCTGCGAGCCGTCTCCCCCGGCCCAACCGGATTCTCGGAACGCCCGCTCCGCGACCTCCAAGGCCTGGTGCGCGTCCGGGGCGCCGCCCACCGCCGTGACGGCCAGCGGCTTGTTCGTCGCGGGGTTGAGCAACGTGACCCGACGGCCGTCGGTCGCGGGAATCTCCTTCCCACCGATGAACAGGCCGAACGGAGTGTCGATGACCGCCGACATGAGGAACAGCTTGTCAGAGGGCCGGCCAGCTAAACCTTTGTGGCCCACGCGCCGCTCAATGGCCGAGCCGGTAGGACCGGCCTTTCCATTGGACGGGACGGCCGCGGATACCCCGGCCGAGCGCGACGAGCACGAGGACGAGGTAGTACCCGACGGCCACGGGGAACAGGAGACCGTAGGCACCGGAGCCCCGGGCCGCTCGGTTGAACGCGACATGCTTTCCGAACAGCGCGACCCAGAGGAGCGCCCCTGCCACCGTCACCCAGAGAGAACCGGTCAGCCATCCAATCGGAAGGAGAGTGAGGGGCAGCCAGTACAGCGTCACAAGGGCCACGGCGAAGAGGACCTGACGGGCCGCGGAGAAACGGACGCCGGAGACCGTCTTGAGGATCCCTTCGTACATATCGTCGGGAGTCCGGTACATCCGCGTCGTTAGGAGCTCGGGGGTCCAGGCGACCCGAAGCACCTTCCCCGCCGAACGGAATCGCTGGGCGAGCGCGACGTCCTCTAGCACGCGATCGTGGATCGCCTGGTGTCCCCCGGTCCCTTCGTACGCCGTCCGACGAACCAGCAGGAACTGGCCGTTGGCCATCGCCGTCTTCGAGTCCGCCCGGTTCACGCGCGGGGTCCGGAAATAGGTCAGCACCATCTGGATGTAGAACGGGAGCACGATTTTCTCCCAGACACCCACCATTTCGATTCGACTCGCGAAGGTCACGAGATCGGCCCGGTCGCGCTCGGCCCACTCCACCGCCGTCCAGACCGCGTCCGGACCGGGCCGGACATCCGCGTCGGTGAAGAGGAGGTACTCGCCGCCGGCCCGGTGTGCGCCGTTCCAACAGGCCCAGCTCTTTCCCACCCATCCCTCCGGCAGCGGCGGTTCTTCGAGCAGACTGACCCGGGGTCCTCGGGCCTGCGCGACGGTCCGTGTACCGTCCGTCGAGCCTCCGTCGACGACGAGGATTTCGAGATTGGGATAGGTCTGGGAGAGGAGGCCCTCAAGGCACGCCCCGAGATCCTCTTCCTCATTCCGGGCCGGGATGATCACCGACACGAGGGGGGAGGTAGGGGGCGACGCCGCGGAACGCGGGCCGCGGGGGTGAGGCATCTGGACGGCCAGATAGAGCGGAACGCCCTGCGCGACGAAAACCAGAATCGCGTAGGCAACGAGCAGGACCGTCCACGCGACCGAGAGCATCCCTCCGCCGAAGCGGGCCCCTAATTAACAGGCGGCCGCTCGGTCGGCACCGAGGCCCGACGCGATGCCGACCGTCTCGCATCCCCGAATCCGACCCGACGTGCTGGAGGAGCGCGCGTATCAGTCCTCCATCGCCGAGGCGGCGATCAAGGCGAACACGCTCGTCGTGCTCCCGACCGGACTCGGGAAGACCGCGATCGCGCTCCGCGTCGCGGCGGAGTTCCTCCTGAGAGAACCGACCCGGTCGATCCTGTTGATGGCCCCGACCAAGCCGCTGGTCGCGCAGCACGCCCGCAGCGTCGCGCAGACCCTCTTCTGCCCTCCGCCGCTCGTGCTCACCGGAGAGATCTCGCCCGAGCGACGCCAGACCCTGCTCTCCCCACCTCAGGTCGTCGTGGCGACCCCCCAGGTGATCGCCAACGACCTGGCCCAGGGAAACTTTCCACTCTACACGTTCTCCCTTGTAATCTTCGACGAGGCGCATCGGGCCGTAGGGGACTACCCGTACGTCGCGATCGGGCAGGCGCTCCGGGCCACCGACACCCGCGCGCTCGCCATGACGGCCTCGCCCGGCTCCCAGCGCGAACGAGTCCAAGCCGTGTGGGCGAACCTCGGGATCGAGCATTTCGAACTGCGCATCGCAACGGATCCCGATGTGGCACCGTATACTCACGGAACGCAGGTCGAAACTTTCCCGGTCCCCCTCCCAGCGGAGGTGCGCCAGCTGAGCGTGTATCTCCGAAGCGTCGTCCAGAAACAGACGGAGATCCTCCATCACACCGGATATTTTCCGAGCACGAACCCAAGTCGTCAGGAGCTGCTCGCCGTCGGTTTCACCCTGCGGCGTGAGATCGCCGCCGCCCGCAAGAGGGGTGAAAATCCGGACGGCCGCGTCTGGCAGGCGGTCACGGCGCAAGCGGTGGCGATGAAAGCCTTACACGGTCTCATCCTGGCCGAGACCCAAGGGGTCGAGGCGCTCCGCAAGTACCTGGGCGGTCGGGGGGAGAAGAAGAACGGACGGGTGCGCCCGTCCGACCGGGCCTTCCTGAGCGATCCGGACATTGTCGAACTCCAGCGCAAGCTCGACGGCCTGGACATCGAGCACCCCAAGCTCGCCGCCGCGGTGGAGATCGTCACGAAGGAGATCGCGTCCAATCCGTTGGCCCGAGTGATCCTCTTCGCGCACTACCGACAAACCGCCGATACGTTGGTCGAGCAGTTCGCGAAGCAACCCAACCGCCCGGTCCGAGCGGCTCGGTTCGTGGGTCAGGCTTCCCACGGCACCGATACCGGGCTGTCCCAGAAACAGCAGGTCGACCTGCTGGACCGATTCCGGAGCGGCGAAGTGAACTGTCTGGTGGCGACCTCGGTGGGGGAGGAAGGACTCGATATTCCTTCGACGGACCTCGTGGTGTTCTACGAACCGGTGCCGGACGAGGTCCGGACCATCCAGCGTCGGGGAAGAACGGGCCGATACCGGGCCGGACGCGTGGTCGTCCTGATCACGACGGGCACCCGCGATGTCGGTACCTACCTCTCGGCCGGCCGCAAGGAACAGCGCATGCACGAGATGCTGGAGAAGGTGGAGGCGCAGTCCCGCAAAGGTCCCCTCACGCCCCCTCCCAAGCCGACCGTTCAGTCGACGCTGGACGAGGTCTCCTCGTCCTGACGGGAACGCAACCGGAAACGGGCAGGACGGTCAACGGCCCGTGCTGCCGAAGCCGCCCTTCCGGTCGGTGGTGGGTCGGACCATCCCGGCTTCGAAGCGCGTAGGATACTCCTGGGCAACGCGGACCTGTCCGATCCGGTCCCCACTCTGGATCTGAAACTCTCCGGGAAAGAGGAACGTCAACGGGACCTTCACTTCGCCGGCGTAATCGCGGTCGATCGTCCCCGGCGCGTTGACCATGAGGACGCCCCGGCTGCTGAGACCGCTCCGCGGTCTCACCTCCAGGAAGGTCCCCGGTGGAGCGCGCAGCCGGAGGCCGGTCCGTACGAGTGTAACGGAACCGAACTTCAACACGGCCGGCTCGGCCGCGTGCAGGTCGAAGCACGCGGATCCGAGAGTCGCCTTGGACGGCAGAGGCGGGGGCGCGACACCGGCCACGGGCTCCGCGAGAACGGCATGAATGGGGACCCGATGCGGCGTCGCAACCTGTCGTCGGCGAGTGGTCTTCCGTTTGAGAGGCCGAGGCATGCATCCGTTGAACGAGCTGGAAAGATAACGGCGCGGGGACAGAACGCACCCCTTTCGTGCGTACCCCCGCGAGGGCCGGGAATCCCTTCCCGAGTCGTCCGCCCACGTAGGAGCCTCCGCGGGAGGGATGTGACCTAAAAGTTCAACGCCGCGAGAAAACGGCGAGGAACGAACGCGGCGGGTGGAAATTCGCTCCGCCGCCACATGGGGGTGGAGGTGGGGTGAGTTCTGCCGCAATGCCCACCGACCGGCGCGCAGAATCCTCTCGGGTCTGCTCGGCGGAGCCGTCACTTCCCCGAATAGATACGCGTCGGAAAGAGTCGGAGGTGTTCATTCTATTAAACTAAATCAACAGCTTTATTAAGTGACGGCTTTATGGCCTGGCCATGGACACCTTCTCTGTCCTGGCAGAACCGCGCCGGCGGAGGGTCGTGGAGATTCTTGCCCAGAGGGGCCAGCTGAGCGCGTCCCAGATCTGCGACGAGTTCGACGTGACTCCCCAGGCAATATCCCAGCACCTCAGAGTGCTGAGGGAGGCGAACGTGATCCGGATGGAGAAGAGAGCCCAGCGAAGGCTGTACGCGTTCAATCCGCAGTCCATGAACCAGATCCACGTGTGGGCCGCCGATATGGCCAAGATGTGGAACACCCGGCTCGACCGGTTGGACAAGACGCTGAAGGAGGAAGCCGTATGAATCAAAACGGGAGGAAGGAAACCACGGACGGAGAGCGTAGCGCGGTGAGGATATCGAGGGACTTCGACTTCCCGCGGGATGCCATCTTCAATATGTTCACCGACTCAAAGAAAGCGGCGAAGTTTTGGGGCCCCGAGGGCGCCGTCAAACTCGTCTTCGAGTTGGACCCCCGGCCCGGAGGTGCGATTAGAATTCATGACCGCAACGGCGAGGGGGTCACCCACAAGACGTCGGGGACCATACTGGAGATTGTCGTTCCAGAGCTTCTAGTCTTCCGGAGCGCCACGACACCCGGGGAGGGCATCGCGCCTTGGGAGGCGCTGCAAACGGTGACGTTCGAGGAGCTCAGCTCCCAGAGGACGCGAGTGACCGTCCTGGTGAAGATTCTCGAAACTGGCTCTTTCCCGGGAGGCGTCGAGTCCCTCGAAGAGGGATTCCAAGGAGGATGGGGAGAGACCCTCGATATGTTGCAGAAGGAACTGCGCTAGGTCCTTCGTATCGGTTCAGCCGAGGACGGACGTCCGCTCTCCAGACGCCCTCCTCCACTGGCGGCACAGAAATGGACGGAGGTCAAGGGGCGTAGGGACCTCGCCATCGCATTGTCCCTCCGCAACGGACGGGCAGGGCCCGTCTCCAAGCGGGGGAACCGAGCCCTGTGATCGCGGACTCGGGTCGCTCACGGCCAGACATTCCATCCAGTGCGTTACACCTAAATACAGGACTCGAAATTCCGATATCGGAATAACGAGCCATGTGGGGACGAAAGAAGAGGGGCCTTCGGAACTGGGTGGTCATGATTCTGCGACGGCAGGCGCGGAATGGCGCCGAGATCATCGATGACATGGAGGTCATGACCCACGGATGGTGGCGCCCCTCTCCCGGCTCCGTCTATCCGCTCCTGGAAGAGATGGTGAGCGACGGCACGCTGCGGAAGCGCCCCGACAGTCGCTACGAATTGGTCAGCCCCCCGGACTTCGAGCAATGGGGACACGGGTGGAGAATGGCCGGGGGTCCCCGGACCCCCCTGGAGATTGTGCAGGAGATCTCGGGACTTACCGCGTACCTTGAAGACCTCCGACGCTCGCAGCCCAGCGCCACCCAACCGATCCAATCCGAGCTCGACGCGGTGGCCGAACGACTTCGAAAACTGAGGAACTAGGAGAACATCCATGCTACCAACGCAAGCGATCAACGCCGAGAATCTGGTCAAGGTCTACAACGGCACCGTGAAGGCGGTGGATGGGGTCTCCTTCCAGGTCACTCGCGGGGAGATCTTCGGATTTCTGGGACCCAACGGGGCGGGAAAGACCACGACGGTCTCGATGCTGTCGGCCGGTCTTCGCCCGACCGCGGGGAGTGCGGTCATTGACGGCCTCGAAGTCGGCTGGGACCCGGAAGCGGTCAAGCGGCGCATTGGAGTGATCTTCCAGGAATCCACGGCCGATGGCGACCTGACCGGCCGTGAGAACATCGAAGTGGCGGCCGGGTGCTACGGCATAGCGGCCTCCGAGGGCCGCAAGCGAACCCAAGCGCTGCTCGAGCAGATGCAGATCACGGAAGCGGCCGACCGGTTGGCGAAAACGTACTCGGGCGGGATGCGACGGCGGCTGGAGTTGGCCGTCGGTCTCGTCCACAATCCAAAAATCTTGTTCCTCGACGAGCCGACGCTGGGCCTCGACCCGCAGGGTCGGAACGGGTTCTGGGGCTTCATTCAGAAACTCCGGAAGGAGCAAGGCCTCACGGTGTTCGTCACGACACACTACCTGGACGAGGCCGACACGATGTGCGACCGGCTCGCGATCATCGACCACGGCAAGATCGTCGCCACGGGTACGCCCACCGAGCTCAAGGACCGGCTCGGCGGAGACATCGTGACGGTCAAGACCGCGGTCGGCGCACCGGATGTGACGGCCCTGATCACCTCGTTACGCGGGGTCACGGGCGTGCAGAAGCAGGACGGCACGTACCGGGTCAAGGTTGCGAGCGGCGAGTCCTTCGTGCCCTTGGCGGTGGAGGCCTGCGATAAGGCGGGCGCCGGCGTGACCGGGGTCACGGTCAAGCGACCCAGTCTCGACGAGGTGTTCCTGGAGTTCACCGGACGTGAATTCCGAGAGGAGGAGGGTCCGAGCGCGACGGACCGCGCGATCATGGTCCAGCGGGTTCAGAACCGGATCGGAGGGCGGCGCTAATGCTGCGCGAACTGGCCGCGCTGACCCGCCGGGAGTTCCTCAAGCTGGCCCGGAATCCCCAGGCGATCTTCACGGCCCTGCTGCTGCCGCTGCTGTACCTGCTCCTGTTCGGTCAAGGGTTCAACATCAACCCGACGGAGTTCCTCCCGCCGGGGACCCCCCCGTCGGTGATCAAGGGCATTCTGGCCGCGTACTTCCGCGGGGCGCCGAATTATTACTCGTACTTCGCCGCCGGGATGGTCGGCTTCGTGGCCGTCACCGCGACCCTGTTCAGCGGCGCGAACGTGATCTTCGACAAGCTGTTCGGCATCTTCAAGCGGGTCCGGGGGACCCCCGCACCCTCCGCGGCCGTCTTCGGGTCCCGGCTGATCGCCGCGTCGACGCAGCCGATCCTGTTGGCGTTCTTCGTCCTCGGCCTGGCGCTGCTGTTCAAGCACGTCCCGGGCCTCACCGGGATGACGGTCACCGCGTCGGTCGGGATTGTCGGCGGCCTCGAGATCATCGTCGCGATCGTCCTGCTCTCGCTGATGTTCGCGACGCTCTTCCTCACGTTCGGGATTCTCATCGAGAACCCGCAGATGTACTTCGCCGCGGTGAACCTGCTTAACTTGCCGGTCCTGCTGACGTCGGATGCGCTGTACCCGTGGGGAGCGATGCCCCACTGGCTGCAGAGCGTGTCGCAGTACAATCCCGTCTCCCTGGCCGTGAACGTGCTTCGAGAGACGCTCTTCGGGTCCTCGGTGTATCCGTACGCGCCGGGGATCTACCTCCTGGGGCTATTCGGCTGGGCGGCCGTACTCGGTACCATTGCGCTGCTGCTCGTCCGACGGGCGTTGCGCCCTCTCAACTAACCCGACTCGGGGATGGCCGTCCGGAGTCCACGACGGGGTCCGATTCGACCGCCCGGGGGGCCTCGCTCGTCGCGAGGAATCGGGCGACGAGCCGGCCCTCCGCCCGCCGGAGCATCTTGCTCAACGCCGGCGGGCTCTGACCCGTCAGCCGGGCGAGTCGCGTGAGCGAGAGGCGCCGGGGCACCGCGTAGTATCCCATCGCCCAGGCCCGGGAAACGATGCGGCGTTGTCGGTCGGTCAACTCCTCGGAGCCGGCGGGGCCCCCGTACGGCCGTCCCGAAGTCCGAAGGACCTGGAACGGCATCCCTTCGCGGGTGAGTCGCGCGACGACCTTGCGGAGCGCCGCGTCTTCTCCGTAGAACGACGCGACGGTCCGCGTGGGGTCCGCACGGAACGGGGCGATCGGGGTGATCTCGCCGCCGGCGACCGTCAGCAAGCGAGCGATCGTGGCGGGATTCCGCTGGCGCACGAGCACGATGTAGTCCCGCGTGCGTGGCCGTCGCTCCACGAGCTCGAGACTCTCGAGCCCGTACAACCGCCGTATCCGCCGGGATTCTCGCGCGAGCTCGGCCGCCGTGCGCAGTGGTCCTCTCCGTCGAACGCGGAGCAGTTGGAGCCGCCACCCCCGTTCGAGGCGGAGGGTCTCCAGGAGCTCGACTTCCTCGTAGCGGGAAAAGAACCCGTGCGGGATCAGTCCGATCGCCTCGAGGTCTTCGGTCTTGAAC
This sequence comes from Thermoplasmata archaeon, assembly GCA_049800095.1. Taxonomy (GTDB): domain Archaea; phylum Thermoplasmatota; class Thermoplasmata; order Lutacidiplasmatales; family UBA184; genus JAKIWV01. The sequence goes on from JBARJD010000139.1 coordinate 48,036, forward strand.
TCGAACGAGATCGTCTTCATCGGATGGGTAGGTCCAGCACAAGGTTCTCCTGTAAACCCTCTTAGTTCCGCGATTACCGACCGTCTGTTAAATAACGAGGCGGACTGAGCGAGGGCCGATGGCTTTCCGCTCGCTGGGGGACTTCCTCACGGACCTCGAATCGCGAGGCGACCTCATCCGCGTGCGGGACCCGGTGAGCCGGGATCTCGAGATCACCGAGATCACGCAGCGGGTCATCCGAAAGGACGGTCCGGCGTTGCTGTTCGAGAACGTGACCGGCAGTGCCACGCCGGTCGCCATGAATGTGCTCGGCTCGCCACGCCGTATCGCTCGGGCCCTAGGGGCGGAGTCGCTGGACGCGCCCATGGACCGGATCGCCCGGCTCGTTCGATTGCGGCCTCCCGCGGGCGTAATGGGCGCTCTCCAGGACCTGAGTGGCACGCTCCAGACCCTCGACACGCTCCGATCCCTCGCTCCCAAGCGGGTGAGCACCGCTCCGTGCCAGGAGGTCGAATCCAACCCAGTGAATCTCGACACGCTGCCGATCTTACGGTGCTGGCCCGGGGATGGGGGCCGCACGATCACGTTCCCCGTGGTCGTGACGAAAGACCCCGAGACGGGGGAAACCCACACCGGAATCTACCGACTCCAGCAGTATGGAACCGACACCCTGGGGATGCACTTCCAGATCCACCGTGTCGGGGCCAACAACTACCGGAAATGGTGTGCCCGCGGAGAGCGTATGCCGGTCGCTGCCGTGATCGGCGCGGACCCCGCTACACTGTTGGCGGGCCTGGCCCCGGTTCCGGAGGGCATCTCGAACTTCGTCTTCGCCGGTTTCCTCCGCGAGGAACCTTTGGAACTCGTACCCTGCCGCACCGTGCCACTCGAAGTTCCGGCCCAGGCGGAGATCGTCCTCGAGGGCTACGTGGACCCGGCCGAACGGCACCTCGAGGGGCCGTTCGGGGATCACACCGGCTACTACTCGGCCGCCGAGCCGTTCCCGGTATTCCACGTCACCCACGTCACGCAGCGCCGCCGCCCGGTCTATCTCGGCAC
>JBARJD010000140.1:0-3784 GCA_049800095.1 Thermoplasmata archaeon
GCTGCGCCCCGCGCCGTAGACGAAGATCTCCGGTGCTTTGAGCAGGATCTCGACGGTCCGATGGACGACGTCGGGCGGAATCCGCCCGAGGGCCTCCGTCACCCGCCGGGCAATGTACGCCTGAGACTGGCCAAACGCCGGTTCGTCGGAACCGCTAGCGGCGCCCATGGCTCCTCTTCGACGAGGACGCGCCGTGACGCGACGAAGGTCGGTGCGTCGGCTTCGTCGCCGGTTTGCTGGACGGCTTGGACGCCGGCTTGGAGGCGGGATGCGCTCCCTTCACTGGGGAGGCGGCCTTGGCCGGTACCGGCGGAGCCTTTGCGGGCGGCGGCGCATGTTTCTTGGTCCATCGCCGGGTCAGCGCCCGTTCGTAGAGGAGCTTGAGGTACATTCCATCGTGTTCCAGCAACGGGGAACTCGAGATCACGGTCACATCGTAGTCCCGTTCGGCGAGAATCTCGGCAACGGTGTCGAATCGGATCGAACCGCGTTTGATCGGTGTTAGCCGGAACTCGGTGGGCCCGTAGAACTCGACGCCAGAGAAGTTCAGGTAGAGGTCGCCGTGGCTGGCCTCCACGAACTGATCGATCAGCGCTTTCAATTGGACCTGGTCCGAGAAGTTGGTGCGCTCGCGCGCCGCCAGATGCGGCATGTTCAGCACCGGCACGATGCCCTTGATCTGGTGCGCCAACTCGAGCACCTCCTCGCGGGAGCCGAACACGTCGGGATGGCCGCTCGGTTCGATGGCCAGATGCACGGCTCCGTCGGTGGTCTTCTGGAGCCAGGCTTCGAGCTCCCTCGCGACCTGCGCGAGCTCGTGGATGCTGTCGGCCCGCGAGCCGCCCCCATAGAATCCGAGATGGGTGACGTCGAGCCCGGCGCCCAACCCGGACGCCAGGAGCCCGGCCCACTGGATCTGCCGGATGCTGCGATCCCGCGACTCCTCGCTGCCGAAGAAGTCGACGTAGTAGGGCGCGTGCAACGTGAGTTTTACGTCAAGCGCGCGAGCCAGTGCACGGGTCTGCGCCAGGTCGGCGTAATCCTTGGCCAGGCTCCACGTCAGCCCGGTGACGTTCTGCCGTCGCTTGAGCGGCGTGCGCAGCGCGGCCGGATCGGCCGACGCCCGTACCGTTTCTCCGACCTCGACGAGGAGCTGGAGCGGGACCTCGAAGGGCAGCTTACCGACCTCCTCCTCCAGCAGAACGCGGGTGAGCGGATTGACCTTGATGAACTGAACTTCCATCGCGGTGAGACCGAGATGATGGACGTCCGATATGCCGTCCCGCAGAGTTCTCCCCTTGCAAGAGAGTGGTATGCCGGCCGGCCCGAAACGGATCACAACTGACCAAACCCGGAAATCAGGGGAGGACCCCGAAAGATGCGGGTCTATTTATCGCGAGCGTGCGCCGAAGCCAGACCCACGAAAATGCATCCGGGACCGTCTTCGAGCCGATCCCCGTCGCGGTCCCGTCGGAGCCGACGGAGGACCTGGCCCGTCGGCGGTCCCACCGGAGCGAGAAGGATCCCGGAGGTCGCGAGCTGCCGAGTCCACTCCGGGAAGAGCGCCGGCGTGGCGAAGGAGATCAGGATCCGGTCGTAGGGCGCCTCCGCCGGCCATCCGGACCGGGCGTCCGCGGAGTGAATCTCGACCACGTCCTCGTAACCTAACTCGACGAGACGAGTTCGGGCGTCGTCGGCGAGAGGCGCATCGATTTCGATGCCGACCACCCTCCCTTCGGGGCGCACGAGTTCGGCGACCAAGGCGGCCAGGTATCCCGAACCGGAACCGAGCTCCATCACGCGCTGTCCGGGCTTGAGGTCGGCCCATTCGAGCATCAACGCGACCATGTGGGGGGCGGAGATCGTCGACCGGGCCGGTCCGAGCGGGAGGGGCGTGTCGGCGTACGCCTCGGCGGCGAAATCGACGGGCACGAATCGGTGCCGAGGCACCCGGCGCATCACGGTGGCCACCCCCGGCGGGACCGAGCCGATCGATTCGACCATGACCGCGGCCCGTTCGTGCCACGGAAGCTCGGCCTCTGCTCGGACCATCCCTACGACTCCAGTCGGCGGCCGGCGCGGTATCCAAACCCGAGCAGGTAGAGCTCCGAGGACTGCTCCCGTGACGCGGGGGGTTTCGTGCGTTGCCAGCGGTCGAAGGAGGGGCGCATCGTCGCCTCCGCCTCGCCCAGCAAATCGCCGTCGAAGACCTTCGCCACCCAGCGGCCTCCCGGTTTCAGCACGTGCCGAGCCAGCGCCCATGCCTCGAGGACGAGGGACACACTGCGGGCGTGGTCGGTGGCGTAGGCCCCGCTGATCCGAGGTGACATGTCCGACAGCACTACGTCGAAGGGCTCCGGTCCCAAGCGGATCGCGAGGTCGGGGGCGCCGACGACCGCACGGACGACCGCGACGCGGGGGATCGGCTCGACGAGTCGGGGGTCGACCGCCACGACCCGTCCCCGGGGGCCGATGCGCTCGGACGCTACCAGAGACCAGCCACCGGGCGCGGCCCCCAGGTCGAGCACCCGGTTTCCCGGACGGAAGACGGCAAAGCGGTCGGCGAGGTAGTCCAACTTAAACGCGGCGCGGGACCGGAGGCCCTCCGCCTGAGCGGCACGGTAGTAGGGATCCTTCCGTCGCTGCGCGACGAACCGGCGCCCCATAGGGCCCGCACATTGGACAGGCGAGTTAAAAGTGCGGTCCCGGCGTCCGATTCAATGCCGCACCAAGACGAGGAGAATTCCCGCGATCAGCCCGAAGAGACCGGCGAGCGCCTCGAACAGATGCAATCCCAACACGTACCAGGTCCCGAGGGACAGAATAATCAACACGACGCCTCCGGCGAGGGTGAAGTCCCCTTGCCGGCGAGCGGCGACCGCGGCAAAGAAGACGAAAAGAATGCCGATGACCACCTCGAGCACGATGTGGCTCGTCGTGCCGACTAGAAGGTTCGTCGAGTAGCCGCCGGTCACCAACGATGCCAGGCCGCCGGCAAATGTGATGATCGCCGCGAGGAACAGGAGGATACCGGCGAAGACGCCGAACAGGAAGCCGAGCCGGTTCGGTTCCCGGTACTGGTCCATCGTCCGTCCCTTGGTCGGCGCGGGGGAACCGGTCCGTGCTTTAGGTCTTGCGGCGCGGTGACCGCGCGGCGCCTCGAGTGCTCAGTCCCGCCCGAAGACCAACACATGCGAATACGTGCCCAGCGCTCGCCCGACGAGGACCCACAACGGGACGGCCGCTTCCAACCATCGGGCGCCCTCGATCCCTCCCACGTCGACCGTTCCGCTCCAGCCGAACGACTGGACGATCTCCGTCACCTTCTGCTTCGCGTTCGTATCGTTCCCGGCGATCAGCAGCTCCAGCCGGGGCTGCCCCGTCACGTGGGGATCGACCATCTGGCTACCGGGGGAAGCGTTGAACGCTTTCACAACTTTCGCGCCCGGCACCGCGCGCTGGACGCGCTCCCCGAGCGAGTCGGTGGTGCCGACGAAGAGCAGCGACGGCGCCCCCTCGCTCCCGTCCAAGGGATTCGTTGCGTCGATCAGGATCTTCCCCGAGAGCGGGTCGGCCCCGACGGTCTCAAGGGTAGTGAGCGCGGCGGCTCCGCGGACGGCCAGCACGACGATCTCGCCGTGCCGGGCCGCGTTGGCGAAGGAGGCGAGGGCGATCTTTCCGTTGACGGTGGTGGCCCATTGCACCAGATCGGGATTCCCCGGCGTGCGCGTGCCGACGAGGACGTCGTGGCCCCGGGTGGCAAACCCGCCGGCCAGTTTCTTCC
>JBARJD010000141.1:0-4708 GCA_049800095.1 Thermoplasmata archaeon
CATCTGCGCCGAGTCGCGTCTTCGGGGCGGGGCCCGGAGTTGGTCGTCGAGGAAGTTCGCCCACGACGTCGGCAGCGTCGGGCGTGGGCTACCGGCGCTCGACCGCTGTGGGGGAGCGCTAGGCCCCGCCGGCTTCGGCGCGAGGAGGTGCCCTTGGCCGTCCCGTTCCCGCTCAGTCCCGACCTCCACGACGATCCCCGTCTCCGCCACGCCGTGGTGTTGGGAGCGTCCGGTTCCGGCAAGACCGCCGCGCTCGCCCACTTGGCCCGTGCGGCGTTGACGGAACGTCGCTCGGTGGTCCTCTTCGACGTGCACGGCGACCTCGCGCCCCGGATCCTCGCCGGCCTTCCCTCGGGCATCCAGGACCGATTGCTCGGCGTCGACGTCGTCGGCGCCCCATCGGCGATTCCGGGCCTCTCGGTCTTCGGCCCCGGACCGGTGGCCGACCGAGAAGCCCTCGTGGCGCACCTCATCGCGGCGTTCAAGCGGCTATCGACAGAGAACGGAGAGACGTTCTGGGGATTCCGGCTCGAACGGGTGTTCGAGACCTTTCTCCACGTCGTCCAGGAGCAAGGGGGCGACCTGGTCGACCTGTGGAGCCTGCTCACCGATCCCCGACGCCGGGACGCCGCCCGTCTCACGACGGAGCGGCCCGAGATCGCGCGATTCCTCGAAGAGCTCGACGGGATCGTTCGTCGGCAACCGGAGTTCCTCTGGTCGGCGGCGTCCCGAGTGGCGAAGGTCGTGGGATCGCCCCTCCTCACCGCGCTTCTCGCGCCGCGCGAACGGTCGCTCGAGGTCGGGACGCGTCTCCGCGAGGGGGCCTCGGCGGTCTGGCGATTGCCGATGGGCGAGCTCGGGCCGGAGGGCGTCACGTTCGCGGTGACGCTTCTCCTGACGCGGATCTACCTGGAGCTGGTCCGGCACGCCGCGCTCGAGGGACCGGCCGACGCGCTCCGGGTACTGTTCGTCCTCGACGAGGCGCATCTTTTCCCCGCCCGACTGCTCAGCGAAATCGTCGCGGAGGGTCGGAAGTTCGGCCTCGGTCTGATCCTCGCGACCCAGTACCCGGCGCGACTGGCACCGGAGTTGCGGGACGCTCTCACGGGCGCCGCCGGTACCGTCTACCTTTTCCGGATCCCATGGGCGTCGGCGGTGGCGACCGGTGCGTGGGCCGGACTGGCCCCCGACGCGGCGCAGCGGATTCTGCCATCCCTTCCACCCGGCTGGGCCATGGTGAGTTCCACCGGACCCGCCGCCGAGCGGCGATTGGTTGCGCTGCCGCTCCCGCCCCCCTCGGACCTCTCCGGCTGGCAAGAGTTGGTGCGACGCACCGCCGACCGCTACGGTTCCCCGGTACCGTACCGCGACGGCACTGCATCGCGGACCTCCGATCGCTTCGAGGAGGATCTCCTGCTCGGTTTGGTGGCCCTCGAAGCCGAGGGCGGAGTGATTCCACGCTCCCGATTGTTCCGGTGGCTCGACGAGGGCGACGCATTCGACCCCGTGCTCGCCCTCCAAATCCTCGAGACGCTCCTACGACGCGGGTGGGTGCAGACGAACGGGGACGGGCTGCTCCTCTCGCCGGCCGGCTCCGACCGGGTGGGACTCACCGCCCGGACCGGCGCGCGGCCGGAGAGCGCCGAGCATCGGGCGCTCCTGGTCGCGGCCCTGCGCATCTTCGCACGGCATCATGAGCGGCTCGAGATCTTGCGGCAGGGCCGGTTCGATACCCGGCTCCCCGACGGCCGGGTACGCGTGCTTCCCGCCGACCACCGGCGCTGGAGTCCGGCGGAACTCGCGCGTCACCTGGACCGTCGACGCGGGGAGTGGATGTGGCGCGCCTTCGGCGGCCGGGACGTCCACGTCGAGGCGGAGGTCTCGGGGGCGACGCGGCGAGAACGTATCGAACGAGATTGGACGAAGGCTCGGGAAGCCGGGGCGTTCCTTCTCTGCGTCGTCGGCGACGCGGGACGGGCCCGGTCGGTCCGTCGGTACCTCGCCCGGGCCGAGGTCCCCCGTACCCACGCCTCGGTGTGGACGCTGCGGGGGGTCCGGGAGGTCGATCCCGAACGCTCCGCAACGTGATACCGCCCCTCGCCTGAAGTGACGGGCGACACCGTATGCGCGCGTTCGTGGCGATCGACCTTCCGCCGCTGGAGGGACCGACTCCGCCCGGGCTCCGACCCGAAGACCACCTTACGCTCCGATTCTTTGAGGAGCTTCCGGCGGACCGGGTCCCGGTCGTGGTCGATGCGCTCGCGGAGGCGGCCGGCGAATCCGGCCCGTTCCAGCTCGAAGTCTGCGGGGTCGGCGCTTTTCCCACGCCGCAACGGCCCCGAGTGGTCTGGGCCGGAGTGGGCAGCGGCTCCACGGCGCCGCTCCAAACCCTCGCGGAACGGCTCGGTCGGGCGCTCGCTGCACGCGGATTTCCCGCGGACCGTCGGCCGTTCGTTCCCCATCTCACCCTGGCCCGGATCCGGTCCGCCCGAGACCTCGCGTGGGCGAGTCGATTTCTCGCCGATCCAGAGAACGCGACGCGGATCTGGACCCGAACGATCGTGTCGGAGATCCTGCTGAAGGAGGGCGTGCTGCTCCCGACGGGGGCGCGCCACACGGTCCTTGAACGCCGGGCCCTCGGACGTTCCGCGTGACCGACCCCCGGACCCGGACGGCCTGAGGGAGCGGCCCTCTCGCACCTCCGGCCCGGCGCCGGACGGGTTAAGACCCCCTCCGGCGCTCTCCCCAGGTCGCTCCTCCCGCGTTCCGGCCGCTCCGGAACGGGTCACGGAACCATGCGACGCGCGGTGTTCCCTCCTGCGATCCGCCTCCCCGACGCGGCAGCGGGGGTCGTACTGGCCTTATTCGTGCTGCTCGTTCTGTCGACCGCCGGACTGGCCGCCCCTTCCGCCGCGCCCCCGACCCGCTCCCCTCTGGTTCCGGCCGCGGGCGACGCCTGCGCCGACGCCGGCACCTCCTCTCCGGCGACCGGATCCCTGGTCCTCGTGGGTAACGCAAGCCCCCTTCCCTCGGTCTCCGGCGTGCCGGTGCATATCGACTACTTCTACACCGAGGTGGAGAAGGTCGATAACAATTCCACCGAGAGCTGTGTAGCGACCTCGGCCTCCGGCGCCACCGACGCCGCAGGGTCCTTCTCCATCGCGCTCCCGGTCCCTGCGGACCGGTGCGTGACCCCCGTGTGCGTCGAGTACCAGGGTCCGTTCGGGCCCCTTGGCTACGCCACCCCCGGTGCGCCCGAGGGTTTCATTGAACGAGACCCGCAGGGCGCCACCAGCCCGGTAACGATCGAGTGGCTCGCCGACCTCTATACTGCGAAGCTGAACGTCACCGGACTGGATGTCGTGAGTACCAATGCGCCCGTCGCGCTCTCGGCCACGGCCTGGAACGCCCTCGGGGAGCCCGCCTCCACCCCGCTCGCATACAGCTGGAACCTCGCGGGCCTCGAGTGGGGCATCTCCTCCGAGAGCGGACCGAACGTCACGGTCGCTGGCACCGACAGCGGCTGGACCGGCTCTCTTTCGGTGACCGTCGAGGCCACTTACGGTTCGACGACCGAATCGGTCCCATCGGCCGTGCTCAGCCTCCTGCCGGTCCCCACCACGGTGCGGTCCGCGACCGCTTCCCCCACTCCGGTAGACCCCGGCGTACCGGTGACCTTCTATGTGACGGGCTCCGGCGCCGCGGGATACGCGTACTCCGCCACCGTGGATCCGGGCCTCGGCGCGGGCTCCGTCACCGGAGCGTGCGAAAGCACCTCCCTTCCGAACGGCACGGCGAACCTCACGTGCGGGGTCCAAGCGGCGTATCCCACCGCCGGCACGGCCTTCCCCGTCGCTTCGATCTCGAACGGGTACTCCGCCGGCCAGATCTCCTTCGGTCCGGTGCCGGTGCATCCCGTAGAGCAAGTGGCCCTCAACGCCCCGACGCTCGTCACCTACCCGAACCGGCCGATCGAACTGACGGTAAGCGTCGCCAACGGGACCGGGAGCGCCCCCTACGGCCCCGTCTGCCTCTCGATAGAGGGCGTCTCGGCTCTGACGTGTGCGTCCCAGAACACCACGAAGTGGACCTTCAACGCCACCTTCGCCGCGACCGGTGAGTACGGGCTTCGGGCCTCCGTCGTCGATCGGTTTGGAGAGAACGTGTCCGCGTCCGCCGTCGTGGTGGTCGTGTCGTTCCTGACGGCCCGGACCAACGGAAGCTCCTCGATCACGCTCTTCGCCAACCAGACCACTGCGCTGTCGGTCGTCGTCGCGGGCGGAGCGTTGCCCCTCACCGCATGGTGGAATGTCTCCGGGTCCTCGGCGTACACCTGCGGCGGCAGCCTTGATTTCGACGGAACGATCAGCTGCCCGTATCCGACCTCGCTCCCCGGCGTCACCAACCTCACCGTCACGCTGAGGGACGCATTGGGCAGTGAGGTGGCCGTCGTGTTCCGGATCACCGTCACCACTCTGCCCGTTCCTCCGGACCGTCCAGGCGGCTTCGGACTGGCGGCGAGCTCGGACTGGATCCTCTTCGGCGTCTTGACGGCGCTCGCGGTCGGCGTGCTGCTAGTCGCCTGGGACGTTCGGCGCCGTCTTCGGACCCCGTCCCCCGAGACCGACGGAGACGGGGTCGCGGAGAACGAGCTGGAGCGGATGGCGCGGGGACGCGATCACCTCTTGGCGCAGGCGGACCCCCGGAC
>JBARJD010000142.1:0-2905 GCA_049800095.1 Thermoplasmata archaeon
GAGCCGCTGGGCGACGGCGGTCAGGAATCGCTCGTCGGACGCGTCGTACGCCTTGACCTCGTCGCCGTCGATGTCGATCTCCCCGACCACCGTCCCCCCGGCGCGGATCGGGACCACGATCTCCGAACGTGTCTCGAGGAAACATGCGAGATACTCCGGAGCCGCGCGGACATCGTCCACGATCACCGTGCGGTCCTCTCGGGCCGCCAGGCCACAGATCCCCTGGCCGATCGGGATGGTCACGTGCTCGGTCTCCTGGGGGCCGGCCCACGCCGCCAATCGCAACGTCTCGCCGTCCCGGAGATAGACGCCGACCCACCGGTAGTGGCGGAACTCATGCCGGAGGAATCGGCAGACCTCGCCGAGCGCTGCGATCCCGCTGAGGTGCGTCAGGATCGAGTCGACCTGAAGAAGGGATGGCATGCTCTGGATGGGACGCACCGGCATGAGCGATCACTTCCGTCGAAGAGGAGGGGGAGCGCCGAGGGGGAGAATTTCCGCCGAGTCGGGTGGGCCGACTTCGGCGTTTGAACTCCCGAGGCGTATTCCGCCACGAGCTTTCCAGACTCGCGCCGTACCGGACTGAGCCACCTCGGCACGCCCGTCGAATTGGACCAAAGTCGCCCTCTTAAGCCCTTGGCCGGGACGGGCCGGAGGCCGTTACGGATTCGGGAACCAGCCGCACCGCGCGCATCCGGCCGCCCGGGAACTTGCGTCGATCTCGGTCCCGCACTCCGGACAGGGCATCGCCTCCGCGCCCAGCAGGGAGACGCAGTCAAAGCAGGCGCCACCCCGCCGGTCCGAGGGCAGCACGACGATTCCCTTCCCGCAGAACAGGCAGTGCTGGTATCGGTCCTCGGCGCCCGCGAATATGCGCCGATCCGACTGAGCCAGCATTCGGGCCGCTCGACGAGTGGCCCGGTACATAAGTCCTACCGCGATTCCAGCCCACGCGTCGCGCCCGGCGCGGGCTTCGGCTCCGTCCGCGCGTTACGGCTCCCGCCAGCGAGCCTTCGTGGCGGCGAGGAAGAACAGCACCGCGGTCAGCCCGAGGAGCACGCCCCAGTCGAGCGCGGTCGCCGACCACGAGGGGGTCTCGTAGCAGGCCGAACCGACGGCGCAGAGCGCCCGGTGGATGAGGTCGGCCGCGTACGTGGTGGGAGAGAGATAGGCGGCCCACCGATACGCGGGCGGAATATACCCGATCGGGTAGTAGACCGGAGGGAGGGTCGTCATGATGAGCGAGATCAGTGGAGAGAACACGAACGTCTCTCGGATGTCCGAGAAGTACGTGGCGATCGTGAACCCGAGGGCCGCCGAAAAGGCCCAGATGAGCACGAGGGCGCCCGCGAGGGTGAGGGTCCCCACCAGGGTGTAGTCGAGCACCCCGATGGAGAGGAGCAGGAAGACCGCCAGCCCGGGGATCGCGTAAACGAACTCCGAGAACGCCATGCCGGCGACGTACACGGGCGCCTCGACCGGCGAGGCGACGACGACGTCGGTGAACTTGAGATCCTGCTTGAAATGGACGAGGTCGGCCTGGATCCCGGTGCCGGTCGTCAGGATCGTGAGGATCATTCCGCCCGTCAGTGCGAAGGGATATAGCGCGCCTTTCGACGCGATGTCCACGAAAAATAGGAAGGCCAATGGCGACGCGATCGTGTTCAAAAGATAGAGCGGCTGCGCCCGCATCGGCAGGATGCCGTTTAGGTATACGATCGAGGTGAACGAGCGCATTCGGTTCCGCTCGCTCATGCGGAATCCACCTGGGTTTCGGTATCCTCATCCAGGGGCCGGCCGACGAGTTGGAGAAAGATATCCTCCAGCGTCACGGGCGACAGCGCCACTTCGCTGCCACGCTGGAGAGCGGCCGCCACGACCTCCCGGGCTTCCTTTTCCCGAGTGAACAACAGGTGTCCGTTGACGAGGGGGGTCACGGTGCCGTAGGGCGTCAGCTCTTCAGTGCTCCACGACGCGTCGAGCGTCACACGGTAGGGCAACTGCACGCGGGCGCGGATAGATTCCGGCGTGCCTTCCACACGGACGCGTCCCCCCTCCAACAGGGCGAGATGCGCCGAGAGCGCCTCGGCTTCGTCAAGGTAGTGCGTCGTCAGGAGGATCGTGCGATGGTCGCGAGTGGCCCGATCGATGGCCGCCCATACCTCGCGACGGGCGAGCGGGTCCAACCCGGTGGTGGGTTCGTCGAGGAACAGGAACTCGGCGTCGGAGGCGAGCGTCATGGCCACCATCACCCGGCGCCGCTGTCCGCCCGAGAGGCGACTGACGAGCCGTCGCCGGACATCGGCGAGGCCCAGCTCGTCAATCATCTCGTTCCGGCGTCGACGCGTCTCGGCTCGGTCCATTCCGCGCATCTGGAGGTAGCCGTCGATCAGCTGTTCGGTCGTGGCGAAGTAGAGCGGTCTCGATTCCTGCGGTACCATGGCGATCCGTCGCCGGATCTCGCGTTCCTCGGTCCGGATGTCCCGACCCAGGACGAGCACGGTGCCGCTCGTCGGCATCAAGAGCGTGCCCGAGATCCGGAGGAACGTCGTCTTCCCGGCGCCGTTGCGGCCGATGAGGCCGTAGGTCTCGCCCGCCGGTATATCGAACGACACGTCGTCGAGGGCTTCGATCGACCCGCCCCGGAACTTGTACGTCTTCGAAAGGTGTTGTGCGGAAAGGGCGGTCGTCATGACTCCACTCGGCGAACGGAACCTCGGTCCCCTACGGGATCCGACGGAGGCTCCCTCGGCTCGAACGAACCGGTGACTCCCTGTCGGGTCACTAACTCAGCACCTCGGCAAGACGATCCTCGGCACGGGCCTTCTTCAGTTCGAGCGCGATGCGTCGACCCGTTGAGAGCTGGGGGGCAACCAAATCCGAGTAACTGGAACCCGAGGTGAAC
>JBARJD010000143.1:0-28021 GCA_049800095.1 Thermoplasmata archaeon
TGCCCGAGCTGGTGGACATGAACCTGCCGGCCGAGGGCCTGTTCATCAACGTCGCGATCATTTCGATCCGGAAGGCCTACCCGTACCACGCGCGGAAGGTCATGCACGCGCTCTGGGGGCTGGGCCAGATGATGTTCACTCGCTACGTGATCATCGTCGACGAGGACGTCAACGTCCACGACCTCTCGGAGGTGCTCTACCGGGTCGGACTGCAGGCTGACCCGGAGCGAGACTTGGAACTCGTGCATGGGCCGGTCGACCAACTCTCGATCTCCAACCCCATCCTGAACCTGGGCGGCAAGATCGGGATCGATGCGACCCGGAAACGACCGGACGAGAACTTTCCCCGTCCGTGGCCCGACGAGATCCGGATGGACCCGAGCGTCGTGGCCCGGATCGACCAGCTCGTCGCCCGAGTCCCCGCGCTGTCGTTCCTTCGAGACGCCCGAACGCCGTGAGCGCCCCGGCGCCACCGCCCTCGGGCTGGGTGCGCGAGCTGGGGCGTTTCCTCGAGATCCAGAACATCGGCCTCAACCTTCCGTTCGCTCTGGCCTTCCTGCTCGCGGCGGCCCACGGTCTGCCCCGATGGCAGACGGTTGTGCTCGTGGTGATCGCCGTACTGGCGGCTCGCAACGCCGGGCACGCCTTCAACCGATGGACGGACCGAGCGCTCGACGCGCTGAACCCGCGGACCAGGGACCGAGCGCTCGTCACCGGACGTCTATCGCCCGGATTCGCGCTGGGCGTAACGGTCGCGAGTGCCGCGATTCTCTTCGTGTGCGCCGCCCTTCTGAACCGCCTGTCCCTCGAGCTCGCGCCGGTGGCCCTCGCGCTCGTGTTCGGCTACAGCTTCACGAAGCGGTACACCTCCTTCACCACCGTGTTCCTGGGCCTGGTCGAGGCCCTTGTGCCGGCGGGCGTCTTCATCGCCGTCACCGGCGCCCTGCCCTTGGTCGCGGTGGTCGCGGTGTTCGCGATACTCGCCTGGGGAACCGCCTTCGAAACGATCCATAGCCTCGGGGACCTTCCGACGGACCAGAACCTCGGGCTCTATTCGCTCCCCCGTCGTCTCGGGGCTCGGGCGAGCCTCGTCCTCGTGGGCGGGCTTCATGTCGGCGCGTTGGTGTTGTTCGCACTGTTCGGTGCGTTGGAGCAGTACGGGCTCCCGTTCTGGGTGGCCCTGGCCGGCATGGTCGGGCTGGCGGCGGCGTCCGATGTCGTTCTGTACTTGCACCCGGACCGGCTCCGGGTATCTTTTCAGCGTCACTTCGTGCTCGCACTGATGTTCCTGGTCGGCGTCGCGGTCGCCCTGGCGGTCCCGGGCCTCCATGTGTAGGGATTCGTCCTGCCGAGTACATTCTCGGAGCTTCGGAACGCTAGGATTGTGCTCGATTCGAGCTGGATCTGGCGAGAAGCGACTTAACCCGGAGCGGGCTTGGTTTGCCGCATGCCACAAGTGATGATTGGTCTCTCGGCGCGGGACTACAAGACGACCAACGAGGTCTGGCGGTTGGCGAAGCGCCACCTGAACCCCATCGTTCGACGACGGATCGGCTGGCGGGGCCGTTCCAGCTTCTTGCGCCAACTGATCCTCTACGGCTTCGAACGGGCCAGTGAGAATCCGGCCGCGTTCCTCCACGAGGTCCGCGAGACCCATGACCCGCTCATCGGGAAACGGGGTCGTTCCGAAGCGGGCGCCGAACGGCGAGAGGCGCTGATCGCGGCGTGGGGCGCCTTCTTCCCCTCGGACCCGACCCCGGGGCGGCGAATCCGCAAGGCCGCAACGGGTCGTGGCGCCGACTGAACCCTCCGGGAGCCGCTTGTCGCCCTCCGTCGGACCCTCTCCGCGGAACGGAGGTGCGGTGACCCGGTCGATGACCATAGGGGCCGGTGCACTGCTCCTGGGATCCGGTCGGATCGGTGACCTCCCCCTCGAGACTCCCGACGTCCTCTGGAGTCGGACCGGCCCATCGCCCCCTGGTGCATCCGACCTCGCGCCCCGGACGGAACTCTGCCAAGGAGCCGAGCTCCCCGTCGGCCACCGAGAACTGACAGTTCGACGGGGAACAGCGGAACTCACGTTGCGATTCCCCGTCCCGACCCCGGAGATCTCTGGTACGGCGGGACTCTGGCAGAGGGTCCACCCCGGGGTCGCCTACCTTCATTGGCCCCTCTCCGATCTGGAGTGGACCGCGCTCCGCGGGGATCGACCGGACCTGATCGTGCTCGGGAACGCGCGGGCTCTCTGGCAGGATGGAGAGCCGTTCGTTCGGGCTCTCCACGACATTCGAAGTCGGCTCGGGGGATATCCGCTACTGTGGACTCCCCGCGTCGCCCTGCCTCACCGCTTGAGCCTCCTCGCGTGGCTCGGCGTCGACCTTGTCGACACGACCGAGGGATTGTGGTCGGCCGCCCACGGCACCTTCTTCGATCCCGCGCTCGGAGCTGTCCCGGCCGAATCGGCGCGCGCCGAACACGCCTGCACCTGCACAAGCTGCCGGCGCGATCCGCCGGGCTCTCTCGAAGACCACACGGAGGCCACCTTCGGGCACGAGATGGCGGAGGTGCGGATGGCGGTGCGGAGCGGCCGCCTTCGCGAACTCGTGGAGGCGCGCTTGACCACGGAGCCGGCGCTCGCGGAGCTGCTCCGATACGCAGATCGGATTATGACCACGCTGCTGGAAGGAAGGACCCCGGTCGTTTCACGCACCCAACGGACGTACGTGCTGCGCGAGTCTCGCCGACGTCCGGAAGTGGCGCGCTTCCTATCGCGCGTCGCCGACCGGTACCGCCCGCCCCCGTCGAAACGCGTCCTCCTCCTCGTGCCCTGTTCTCGGACGAAACCGTACCGGAACTCCCGGAGCCACCGCCGATTCGCACGGGCCTGGGAGACCTGGTCTCACGCCCCGCTGTTGCACGTCGTCTCGGTCTCGTCCCCCTTGGGACTCGTTCCCCGTGAGCTCGAGGACGTCTACCCGGCTCGACACTACGATATACCGGTCACCGGGGATTGGGACGAGGACGAACGCGTCGCGGTGCTGCGAGCCCTCGCCGCCCTCCTCACGAGGGGGGCGTACACCCAGGTCATTGCGCATCTGGATCCCGTCGAGTATCAGTTCCTGGCCGAAGCGTTGCCGGCGCGGCTGCGCCCCCGGTGGACTCTTACCGACGACCATACGACGAGTGCGGCCGCCATCCAGACCCTCAAGACGGCCCTCGACGAGAGCGCCCTTGGCCCAGATCCTCCAAGTATCGGACCCCTCGCCGCCGCGAAGGAGGGACTCGAGGCGCTCGCGCGGGTTCAATTCGGGTCGCCGGCCGGCGAATTGTTGTTCGCCCCGCCGACTCGATTGGAGGGTCGGCCCTGGAGCCAACGATTGACCGATGGCCGGGGAAAGGATCTGGCCACCTGGGCCGAAGAGCGAGGGTTCTTCCAGCTGACCGTCGCCGGAGGGGCCCGCATCTTGCCGGCCTCTGTGCTCTGGGTGGAAGTCGACCCCGGGGTCTCTCTGACCGGTGACCTGTTCACCCCTGGCGTTCGGTCCGCCGACCCCGCGATCGCGCCCGGGGACGCGGTCCTTCTGGTCCGCGCAGGCGCCCTCTTAGGTGTCGGGGAGGCCGCCGTCTCCGGACCGTTGATGACCGAGCTGCCTCGTGGATTGGCCGTAAAGGTGCGGCACCGAGTCCACTCCTCGGAGTCCTCTACCGGTGCCGGGGCGGCCTAGAACCGGTGCCGGCTAACGAGCCCGCATCCGGTTGTTCTTCGGCAGGTGCTCCACTTCGGCCCGACCGAGCGCTTCCATGACGGGAGGCACGTAGTTCCCGAATCGTCCGCGGAGCCCTTTCTTCATACCGTACCATCCGCCGACGGGGTTGTCGGGCGACCGAGCCCACGCCTCGACGGTTCCCGCCGCGGCCGGTTTCTGCTCGTCCGCGCTCCCGAGCGGCATCCAGTCTCCGCTTTTCTTGAGCATCGCATGCAAATCGTCCAGACATCGCAGTTGGTATTGCAGGGTGGTGCTCCCGACCGTGACGACGAGGGCCGGCGGGTTCGACGTCTTGTCCTCGTAGGTCTGGAAGGCCGACAGGCCACTTGGGGTCTTCAACTGCCACGGCGTCTCCTTGGTCCCTGTTCCCTGCGCGGACACGGTCGCCCTACTAACCTCCGGATGACCGGGCCCACATCAAATGCGATGTTACAGGTTTAACCCGCTCCGGCCGCCGGCCGATTTTTGATGCTGCGCCCATACAGTCGGACTGGCGGTCTTTGCCGGTCACGGGATTGGCCTAACTACATTCCTGGGGAACCGACATCTCC
This sequence comes from Thermoplasmata archaeon, assembly GCA_049800095.1. Taxonomy (GTDB): domain Archaea; phylum Thermoplasmatota; class Thermoplasmata; order Lutacidiplasmatales; family UBA184; genus JAKIWV01. Next base: position 4,319 of record JBARJD010000143.1, read on the forward strand.
ATGCTGCCGACCCCATCTGGTCGTTGGGGGCCGGTGGTCTAGCGGTGATGACGTCGCGCTTACAACGCGGAGATCGGCGGTTCGAATCCGTCCCGGCCCATCGAGATCTTGGTGTAGTACCAATTCGCGCTAAATTGCACTACCCTACTAGGAAATCGTGGGGTTCGGCTCGGGCCGGCACCTCCCGTGTTCTGCGCGTGGGATCTCCCCAATCGGATTTCGATGGATCCCCGGTTCAGGGACCTGATGGTGCAGTGGGGGAAAGTCGGCGGTGTCGATCCCGACTGGATCGAGATTACCCCCGTCCTCGTGGCGCATTGGTACCGGCTGTCCCCGTCTGTGGAGGAGCGTGTGGTACGCTTCCCTCAGGCACGATAACAGGGACCAGCTCGCCCTCAGCGCTGGGCGAAGAGCACGCGGTTGTCGATGATCTGCCATACGACCGCAACGGTGGAGAAGCCGGACCGACGGAGGGCCCGGACATGCGCCTCGAGCGGCATGCTTCGCTCCTTCGGGTGTTGCGCCTGTCGACGCCGGTGCTCCGCGAAGCTGGAGGCGAGGCCCGGAACCTCGGCGGCGTCCTTCCACCAGCGCTCCCAGGCGTCCCATCTAGTCGTTCGCTTCACCCCGTGACGATGGACCCGGCGGACGCGTTCCGCCAAACGAAGCAGCCGGGGGTCCTCGGACCCCCACGCCAGGTGGTCCCCATTGAGGAAAATCCCCTCGGGGCGGAGGAGGCCGCCCAGGTCACGGTACACTCGCCGGAGGCTCGGCGGCGGGAGCCAGTGGAGCGCCGTGGTGCTGACGGCCGCGTCGTACTTCCCCTTGGGGAGTCGTTTCGTCCAGCCCGAAGCTCCCAGCTTGGCATCGACCCACGTGAGCCGACCTCCGAACGACCCTAACGCGCCTTGCCCAATACGGAGTACAACCGGATCGTAGTCCACCGCTACGCACCGAGCGCGCGGAAGCCGTTCGAGAATCCGGAGGCTCAGCGACCCCGGCCCGGAGCCTAGGTCCAGGACCCGCGGGGATCGACCGACAGTCGCCTCGAGCACATCCAGCATCACGTGGAACCGCCGTTCCCGATTCGGGAGGACTGCCTCCTGCTGTTCGTCCCAGCGGCGCAACCACGCCTTCCAATTGGGGCCCGGCGAGCGTCGTGACATCACCCGGACGAGGTGGGAGGAACGGATGAAGCCTCGGGCGGAAGGTGGAGCTCCGGCATGGTCCCATGCCGTACCCGTGAGGTGTCTCCGGCCAGCTGGCATCGACTAGAGACGATTCGCGGGAGACCGCGGGCCGCTCCCAGCTCCAGCCATCGCAAATTCGGCGCCGCAGGAGATTGCGGAAGAGCTATCCCAACAGGACAGGCGCGCCACAACGGTAGGAGTAGGCTGGAGCGGGCCGGAGAGCGGGGGGTCGGCTCAGTCTCGGATCTTTTTCGCGAGGGTGACCAAGTCGGCGTCTGGCGGAATGAAGACCTTCGTGGACCACCAGTCGTTCCAATGCAGGTCGTCGTTGGGCGTCCGCGGGATGATATGAACGTGGAGGTGGAAGACGCTCTGCTCGGAGCCCGGGCCGCTCGCGACGAACAGGTTCTCTCCGGTGGTCCCCAACTTCCGTCGGAGGAGGTTCAGGACCCGAGCGGACAGTCCGGCCACTGCCGCCCAATCCTCTTCGGTTGTGCTCGGGAGGTCCACGGCATGGGCTTTCGGAATCACCAGGGCGTGTCCGGTTCGGATTGGGTGAATGTCGAGGAACGCCAAGGCCCGCTCCGACTCGGCAAGCCAATACGGCACCTTCGAGCGATCCTGGATCATCTGGCAGAAGATGCAGTCCTCGGCCATCGAGGCAGGCAGGGCCCAGGGGGGTCTAAATTTTGCCCCGAGCGGCCCTCTGGACCCGCGCGGGCGGCACCCCCATCCCCGCCCACAACGCCTTTGCGTGGAGAGGGGATTCTTTCCCCATGCAGACCGCCTCCCGCCCGCGCATGTTCTTCGATGCGAACTGCGGGCCCTGCACGTTTTGGGCCCGACTTTCCGCCGGGCTCTCGCGGTCAGGTCTCGAGGTGTATGCCCTCGATGGCCCGGAGGCGGACGGCGCGCTCCGATCCATGACGCCGGATCGGCGGTATGGCTATTTTCACATCGAGGAATCCGGCCAGATGTGGACCGGCCCGGAGGCGATGCCGGCGTGGGTCGGGCTCTTGGGAGGGAAGGGGGCTAGGAGCGTCGCCGAGCGAGCTCCCCCCGTAAACCGATTCCTCCGCTTCGCCTACAACCGTTTCTGGGAGTATCGACGGACCCGTGGCTGCGCGACGGAGAACCCGCTTCACGTGTAGGACACGAACCCTCCTGGGGGGGCTGCTTGGCGGAATCGCCGGCACCTCGGGCATGATCCTGGTGGGAATCGCCGCGGAATGGGGCGCCGGCATCCCGCTCCATCGGCTCATTCCGCAGCTGGAGCTCGGCTTCGGTGGCCCCTTGGCCGGCGCCGGATTCCTCGGATCCAACTTTTCGCTCCCCGTTCACTATCTCCACGGACTGATTCTGGGCCTCCTCCTCGCCGGTATCCTGTGGGTGGGCGAACGGTGGCGACTGGCGCCCCAAGGTCCGGTATGGACGAGTGGATTGATCTTCGGGGCCGTCGTTTCGGTTGTCGTGCTGGGTTTGTTGGCGGGGACTTCGAACACGCCGCTGAGCCCCGGGCTCATCGGCCTCGTGGTCCTATTGCACCTTACGTTCGGAGGGTTGGCGGGAGCCCTGATCCAGCGGGTACGTCAAGAACCGGGACTGGCCCCGGCGGCGGGGGCACCCATGCCGGAGCTTCGCAGCTCGGGGCCCTAGGATCCGAGCGAGCCCGCCATCCGCTTCAGCACGTAGGGGAGGATCCCCCCGGCGCGATAGTACGCCATATCGGGCTCGGAGTCGATCCGGCACCGAACGCGGAACCGTTGTGCTGACCCGGCCTCGTCGGTGGCCACCGCTTCGATCTCGGCCCGTGGAGCGAACGGGGCCCCTTGGGGGATCTGAAGCGCGAACCGTTCGCGCCCGGTCAGGTGGAGGGATTTCGCGCCCTCCCCGGACATGAACTCCAGAGGAAGCACGCCCATGCCGACAAGATTGCTCCGATGAATACGCTCGTAGCTCTGCGCGATCACGGCTCGGACTCCGAGTAAACGGGGCCCCTTCGCGGCCCAGTCGCGCGAGCTGCCCTGTCCATAACTGGCGCCTGCGAGTACCACCAGCGGCACGTTCTCGGTCCGGTATCGCGCGGCCGCCTCGTACACCGAGAGCAGGTCGCCGGACGGAAGGTGTCGGGTCCAGCCGCCCTCCTTCGGCGCCGCGAGCGCGTTCTGAATCCGTACGTTGGCGAACGTGCCGCGAACCATCACCTCGTGGTTCCCCCGTCGAGTTCCAAAGGTGTTGAAGTCGGCGGGGCGCACGCCGTGGTCCTGGAGGTATCGCCCGGCCGGTCCGTCGGGAGGAATCTCGCCGGCGGGCGAGATGTGATCGGTGGAGACCCGGTCGCCGAGCACGACGAGGGCACGGGCTCCGTCGAGGAGCCGGTTCCCCTCCGGGAGCAGCGGAGGAGGCAGGTCGAAGTAGGGGGGGTCCCGAAGATAGGTGGACGTCGGGTCCCACGGGTAGACCGCCCCTTCGATGTCCGGCAGCGCTTCCCAGTGCGGGTCGCCGACCGTAATCTTGCGGTACTCGTCGACGTACAAGCGGGCGTTCAGGCTCTTCTCGACCAGCGCTCGGACCTCCTCGGGTTGGGGCCAGAGGTCCTTCAAGAAGACCGGCCGGCCGTCAGTGTCCTTTCCGAGGGGCTCGGTGGTCAGGTCGATGTCCATACGGCCGGCGAGCGAGTAGGCGACGACGAGCATCGGGGACATGAGGTAGTTCGCGCGTACCAGGTTGTGAATCCGGGCTTCGAAGTTTCGGTTCCCGCTGAGCACCGCCGCGACGTACAGGTCTTCGTCTCGGACCGCGGTCTCGACCGCCGGAGGGAGCGGGCCCGCGTTGCCAATACACGTGGTGCAACCATACCCCACCAGATTGAAGCCGAGGGCGTTGAGCGCGGGGGTGAGCCCCGCCCGGTCAAGGTAGTCGGTCACGACCTTGGAGCCCGGCGCCATGGAGGTCTTCACGTACGGTGGCGGGTGGAGGCCCTTCGCATGGGCCTTCTGGGCGATCAGTCCCGCACCGATCATCACGGAGGGATTCGAGGTGTTGGTGCAACTCGTGATGGCGGCAATGACCACGGTTCCATCATGCACCCGCCCGTTCGCCGGAGTCGTGGAATGGGCCTCGTCCGATGGACCGGCCTGGAGTGGGTCATCGGCCGGATAGGTTTGTTGGACCACCGCCGCGGCCGGGTGGGCGGAGCGATACGATGCGAGTCCGGTGCGGAAAGAGGCCGGTGCTTGGGCGAGCGAGACGCTCTCTTCGGGGTTCCGGGGGCCGGAGATCGTGGACACGATCGAACCGAGGTCCAACTGGAGTTGTTCGTCAAATTCGAGGTCCGCCATGTCGGGTTCGTTCCAGAGCCCCTGTCGGCGGGCGTAGGCCTCGACCCGGGCGATGAGGGCGGCGGGCCGGCCGGTGCCCCGGAGGTACGAGATCGTCGCGTCGTCGATAGGGAAGAGGGCCGACGTCGCTCCGTACTCTGGGCACATGTTCGAAATCGTGGCGCGGTCGGGGACCGTCAGGTGGCGCAGGCCGGGCCCGTAGAATTCAACGAACTTTTCAACGACACCGTGCTCCCGCAGTTTCCGGGCGATCGTCAGCACGAGATCCGTCGCCGTTGCGCCCGACGGCAATTCGCCCGACAATCGGACGCCGACGACGATCGGGGGAGAGAAGTAGTACGGCTCCCCCAGCATGGCCGCTTCGGCCTCGATTCCGCCGACACCCCAACCGAGCACCCCGAGTCCATTCACCATCGTGGTGTGGGAATCCGTCCCGATCAGGGTGTCCGGGAAAACCTCGGCGACACCGTTCCGCTCGCGTCGGGCGACCACGGAGGCGATGTACTCGAGGTTGACCTGGTGGCAAATGCCATTCCCGGGAGGCACCACACGGAATTCTCGGAAGGCCGTCCGGGCCCAACGAAGGAGCACGTATCGTTCGGAGTTCCGCTGGTACTCGTGGTCGAGGTTCACGAGCAACGAGCCCGGTGTGCCGTAGCTGTCCACCTGCACGGAGTGGTCCACAATGAGATCGACCGGAACGTTCGGGTTCACCCGGGCCGGGTCGACATGGCCGCGGAGCGCCGCCGAGCGAAGGCCGGTCAGATCCACCAGGACCGGAACTCCCGTGAAATCCTGCAGCAAGATCCGCTCGGGCCGGAAGGGAATCTCCAGAGACGGTCCCGTTCGATCGCCGTTGGCGAGAGCGCGCACGATCGCCGCATCTTCCAACGATCCGGTAGAGTGCCGGAGCACGTTCTCCAGGAGGATACGGACCGTCTTCGGCCGCCGCGCAAGCTTCGAAGGATCCACCCCGGGAATCTTGTCCAAGGCGTACAGCACCGAAGCCTCGCCGTCAATCTCAAACGGCTCGGCGACTCCCCAAGGGTCCGCCGTCTTCGCCATCGTTTCTTTTCTCCGAATCCGCCGAGGGCTGAAGACTCCGGGCTCTTATCCCCGTTTCTTCTCGCAGCACGTTGAGGCACGTTGACATGCCTCCGCGGGGCCGACTATCGACGCTACGGTGAATTCTACGAACGAGTGTCAACGAAGGCCAACGACTCGGCCATCGGGCGTGAGGTCGATCTGCTCCGCCAGGGGTCGCCGCGGAAGACCCGGCATCGTCTGGATCTCTCCGAGGTAGGCCACCGTAAAGCCGGCCCCTGCGGACCGGGAGAACCGGTGCACGGTGGGGACGAACCCGGTCGGCCGACCTCGGACGGTCGGGTTGTCCGACAGCGAGAGCGGCGTCTTCGCGACGCAGATGGGACCCGCCGTTTCACCGATACGGCGAAGGGTGGCGAGGGTCTCGGTGGCCTCGGCCGACAACGTGACCCCCGCGCCGCCGTAGATGCGTCGAACGATTCGGTCGAGGATCTCCTCCGTCGGCGTCTCGGGGGTATAGAGGGGTCGGCTGTGGCCGCCCCGCGCACACACCTCGACCACTCGGGCCGCCACGGCCTCGGCTCCCGGGGCGCCGTCAACGAACGCCGTCGACTCGGCGAAGGCTAGATTCCGTTCCTGGCAGAAACGCTTCAACAGAGTCAATTCTTCCTCGGTGTCCCCCGGGAATCGGTTGGCGGTGACCACGGGCTCGATGCCCAGCGTCCTGAGGTTCTCGACATGCTGCTCCAGGTTGGCCAAACCCAGGGCGACGGCGGCCGGGTCGGACGAACCGATCTGCTCGTCGGCCGCCCCTCCGTGGAACCGGAGGCCCCGGAGCGTCGCGACGAGGACGGCCCCGCTCACCCCCAGGCCAGCCAGTTGGCCCACGATGTCCACGAACTTCTCCGCGCCGAGCTCGGTAGCAAATCCCGCTTCTACGACGCAGTAGTCGGCCGTGGCTAGCGCCAGCTCGATCGAGAGTCGGCTGCAGGTACCGTGGGCAATGTTGGCGAACGGGCCGCCATGGATGAGCGCCGGGGTCCCATCCTGGGCTTGGAGCAAGTTCGGTTCCAACGCACACCGCAGCAGCGCGGATGCCGATCCGGTCGCATGGAGGTCGCGGACCCGGACCGGCTCTCCGGTCTTCCGGAACCCGAGCAGGATCCGGTCGATCCGGTCCCGCAGGTCGGTATAATCCCGCGCGAGTCCGAGAATGGCCGTGATTTCGGAGGCGGCCGCGATCACAAAACTCCCTTTCTGGGGCGGCTCCCGCGCCCCTCCTTGCGCACTCGTCACGATCTGTCGGAGGGCTCGGTCCTCGACGTCAAGCGTGCGGGGCCACAACCGGATCGCGGGGTCGATCCCGAGCGGGTTACCATGGAACAGGTGATTCTCGAACAGGGCCGCGATCAGATTGTGGGCTGCGGCCACGGCGTCCAAGTCCCCCGTCAGGCCGAGGTTGATGGACTCCGCGGGTTCGACCGTCGCTTGGCCTCCTCCGGCCGCCCCGCCTTTGATGCCGAAGACCGGGCCGAGGGACGGCTGCCTTAGACAGACGACCGCCCGGTGTCCGGCCCGTCGTAGGGCCATCGCGACGGCGATCGAGGTGACGGTCTTTCCTTCACCGTGCTTCGTTGGCGTCATCGCGCTGACGAGAACGATCTTGCCGCGAGCCGGCCGTTCGGCGAGGGATCGGACCAACGCCACCGGCACTTTCAGCGCTTCCCCGCGGTACGGCCGGAGGTCTCCCGAATTCAGCCCGAGTTCGGCCGCCACGTCCCCGATGGCCTGCAGTGGACTCACCCTTTCTCACCGACGGTTCCGAAGAAATGCCCGCGGGGGCGTCTCACCCGGAGTCCGGGTCGAGAACGACTCGTGACGCCGCGTCGAGGACGGCGTGTGAGGTCGTCACGGCCTCGTCCTCCACCCACGACTGGACGATGAAGTACCAACCGAGGACGAGCAACAGAAGCAGGTTGGGGTCCGCCCGCCCCTCAGGGCTGACACCGACGAGACCCCCTTCCAAACGAACCTCTGCCCGGACCGGTTCGAAATCGACAATTTCCTTGCCGGCCGCATCTTGGAACTCCCATGCCGGAACCCAGAATCCGGTCCGGACCCATCGGTAGATGGCCCCGCCAGGAACCTGTAGAAGGCTGTTTTTGAGGTGGACATGCAGCACGCCCAGGTCGGTGTCGTTCGTGGTATCCCGAACGGTGACCGCGGGGTACAGGAACCCGCTGCGTTTGAGGGTCCACACCGCCCCTTCGGCCGTCGCGGTAGCTTGGGTCTCCACCGGCTTCTCCCAGTGGAGGGTGGCTACGGGATCCGTGCCGGACTTCAACTGATAGGAATGTGGCTCGTCGGTACGTGTCCATCGGAGGCCGTCCATGTCGGCCTCGGAGAGCCTCTTCATCGCGGTCGCGCGACCACGGTCCGGGCGCGGAAAAAGCCCACGGTGGCCCTCCCCCGTTCGGGCGAGAGCGAATAACCAGCCCCGGAAGGGCCAACGAGCCTCAACGGAGGGTCAGAGGCCCCTCCATAGACTCTGCGTGACAAAGATTGACAACCGAAGTCCAATATATGCGACTATATTCTATGCTCATGTTCTACATATATTCTGACTGCCTCGGTCGACCGAGATGGATGGCGCTGGAAGTACGCGAACGAGGGGGACCGGACAATGGACTCCTTCGTCGCTCGCCGAAGAAGACGACCGAACGAGCCTCACCCGCCGACTCCAACGCATGGGTACCGTGACGATCGGCGTTTCACTCCCCAGAGAGTGGGTGGGCACTCGGAATCTCGCCGTTGGCAGCACCGTCTTCCTTCGCGCTCTCGCCGATGGGTCGCTGCTCATCCAGGACCGCGACCCGACCTCGGCGCACGCCTCGGTCGAGGTGTTCGTAGAACCCGATCGATCCCGGGAGCACCTATTCCGCGACTTGGTGGCCGCGTACCTGGCGGGAGCCCGCGAGTTCGTCGTTCGCGAGAAGGGCGGGATAACTCCGGAGACCGTGGCCGTCACAAAGACGTTCGCTCGCCGGACGCTTCAGCCCGAAATTGTCTCCGAAGATCGGGAGGTGCTGATCCTACGGGACGTCTCCCGGGGGGCCGAACTGGATATCGACCCGCTCCTCCGGCGGATGTTCCAGATCGTCCTTGTCCTGCAGCAGGAGTCGGCCCGCACATGGTCCGAACCGGAACGTTGGCGAGGAGTTCGGTGGGACCACCGGGACGATGAGGTGGACCGCCACGCCTGGCTCATCGAGCGAATTCTGGCCCTTCGCCTCGCGGGCGCCGTGCCGGGGACCGAGGCTGAGCTTCCGGTCGACCGGCCCCTCCAGACGCTCGTGCTCGTCCGCTCTCTCGAGCGGATAGGGGACCACGCGGTTCAGATCGCCGAGCAAGGCCTCCGCTGGGCGGAGACCTCCCCGACGGAACGGCTGGTTCGCCCGCTCACGGAGTTCCACGGTCAGGTTCTCGACCAGCTCCGCGCGGCTTTTCACGTCGCGTCGGAGGAACGGGACGCCACTCACGCCAACGATGTTATCGACGTCGGTGAAGCGCTCCACGCCACCTACACCACCCTGACCGAGAGCCTCTTCACCCGAGGGGGCGCGGGCCTCTCGGCCCTCGCGGCGGTGCCCCTCGGCTTGATTCTCCAATCGATCGACCGTACGGTGTCGTACGCGCAAGACATCGCCGAGGTGGGACTCGACCGCAGCACGGTCGTCTCGCTCACCGAGGCACCCATGGCGCGAGCCGTGGCGGCAGGAACGCCGATGGAACGGGTCCTTCGCCCGAGGACGCCGCGCGCGAGTGCGCGCGGAGCCGTGCGGATGGGATCCCCACTTGACTCGACACCGAATCGCAGGAGAAAACAGGAGAAGGAACAAGAATGAGCGCACCAAACCAACAGAGCGAGACAATCCAGAGCAAGGGGTCCAGCCGGGCCGGCTGGTATGCGGCCGTGGCCGTGGTGGTCATCGTGATCATCGTGTTCGGGGGGCTGTATGCTGCGGGCTATATCGGCAAACCGACCACTAGCAACACGAAACCGTCGCTCACCGCGTGCACCAGCCAGACGATACTGGGCGCGGGATCGACGTTCGTGGAGCAGCTTCAGGATGAGTGGGCCAGCGTCTACAAGACGGGCTCGGTGGACTACGACGCGGTCGGCAGCGGCGCGGGAATCACCTCGATTACCGCCAAGACGATCGCGTACGGCGCGAGCGACGCTCCGCTGAACGCCACTCAGGCGGCTGCCGCGCCCGGTCTGTTGACCATGCCGGAAACCGCGGGCGCCGTCGCCGTGATCTTCAACCTGCCGGGTGTGAACTTCCACCTTGGGGACTCTCTCAACGTGACGGGAGCAGTCCTTGCAGAGATCTACCTCGGCACCATCTCGTGGTGGAACAACACGGCCATCACGAGCCTGAACCCGGGCGTCACCTTGCCCGTCCAGCAAATCGCGGTCTACCACCGATCGGATGGAAGTGGCACGAGCTACGCGTTCACTCAGTTCCTGAGCGACAGCAGCACCACCTGGAAGAGCACGATCAGTTACGGCACATTACCGGATTGGCCCGCCACTCCTCTCGGGGGCGGCGAGAAGGGAAGTTCCGGCATCGCCGGCACGATCAAGGAGACCCCCTACTCGATCGGGTACGTCGATCTCGGCGAGGCGGCCAGCAACGTCATCTCGTACGCCGCCGTGGAGAACCCCGCCAGTAGCTACATCATTCCGACCGTCAACAACACGGCGTCGGCCATTGCGGATGTCCTCGCGACGACCACCTTGCCCGCGGGCGACGCAAGTTGGGCAAGCGTTTCGATGATCAACGCACCCGGAGTGAAGGACTACCCGATCGCGACGTTCTCGTACATGCTCTACTACCAGGCGGCCGCGTCAAACCCGGTCTTCACGAGCTTGGCGTATGCCTCTACCTTCGCCAACTGGCTCAACTGGACCGTCACCGAGGGTCAGACCTACTCGGGTCAGCTCTACTACATCCCGCTACCGGCCGCTGTGGTGGCCGCAGACCAAGCGACGATCGCATCCATGACCTTCAATGGGGCGACCGTTCCAACGTGTACATAGGGGCGAGCACGGGAAAGTAGACAACCCCGACCGGGATTCTGCGCCGATGCTTCGAGGCTCGCGGACTCCCGGCCGAACCTTTTCTGCCACGCTCCGGCGCGCCTTTGATCTGAGCTTTCTCGGGCTGACCCTTCTCGTCGCCGTGGGCATACTTGTCCTTCTCACCACGTTCATCCTAGTCCTCCTGCACGGCGCCCAGCTGACCATCGTCCGGTACGGCCTTGCCCTACTCGGGGAGTCTAAATGGGCGCCAAGTACGAATCATTTCGGCCTGCTGCCGTTCATCGTAGGGACCATCCTCACGTCCGCAATCGCCCTCGTGATCGCGGTGCCGCTAAGCATCGGAATCGCCGTCTTCCTATCGGAACTGGCACCACGATGGATCTCGGACCCGCTCGGTTACTTGGTGGAGCTTCTAGCCGCAATTCCCTCCGTCATCTACGGACTGTGGGGCATTTTCATCCTGATCCCTTACATGCGGACGACGATTGATCCCGCTCTGGAGTCCCTCAATAACGCGGCGGAAAAGGGACTCCACATCTCAATCCCGTTGTTCTCCGGACCGATCCTGGGTTCCGGCATTCTCACCGCCGGGGTCATTCTGGCGATTATGATCATTCCAACCATCTCGGCGATCTCGAAGGAGGCGTTGAGGGCGGTGCCTCAGGTGCAGCGCGAGGCCGCTCTCGGACTCGGAGCGACGGGATGGGAGGCGACCCGGCTGTCCGTGTTGAGCTACGCCCGCATTGGGATCGTCGGCGCGATTATCCTGGGCCTCGGCCGCGCCGTCGGCGAGACGATGGCCGTCACGATGGTGATCGGCAATTCGGACTTCATCCCGAAGACCTTGTTCAGCCAGGGTCAGACCATCGCGAGCCTCATCGCCAACGAGTTCCTATCGGAGGCCAGCAGTCCTCTCGCGGCCAGCGCATTCCTCGAGGCGGCCCTCGTCCTCCTGATCATCACGCTGGCAATCAACGTCGGAGCCCGGCTCTTGGTCTGGCGCCTCGTTAATGTCGGAGGAGGAGGAGGAGCCAATGAAGCTTGATCGGGATGGCCGCCGCCGTCTCTTCAACTGGATCGTGGCCGGGCTCTGCTTCCTCTGCGTCGTGGCGGCCCTCATCCCGCTCATCAGTATCATCTACACGGCAGTCGACAACGGTGCTCGCGTCCTGAGTTTCAATTTTCTGGTCGCCCCCATCTCGTTTGGGTTCTGCGCCCCGGGGGTCAGCTGCTACGGGGGAATCGGGCCGGCGCTATACGCCACCATCGTGGTGGTGGGTCTCGCCTCCGCGATGGCCCTTCCCGCCGGCATTCTGGCGGGCATCTATCTGTCCGAGTATGGCAAGAATCCCCTCGGACGCTCGATCAGCTTTTTCACGGACGTCATGACCGGAACGCCTTCGATAGTGGTCGGGTTGTTCGTGTACGCGGTCTTCGTCTACTTGGAGCCGCGGGTGGTGTTCAGCGCCCTCACGGGCTCCATCGCCTTGGCCGTGATCATGGTGCCCATCGTCACCCGCGCGACGGAAGAGGGTCTCCGGCTCGTTCCAAACGCCCTCCGAGAGGGCGCATATGCCCTCGGCATCCCACGGTACCGAGCGGTGATTCAGATCGTGCTGAGCACCGGACGGGGCGTCGTCATCACTGGTGGCGTCCTGGCGGTCATGCGCGCGTCGGGAGAGGTCGCTCCTCTCCTTCTTACCGCATTCTGGAGCGATCGGGGGTTCACTGGCATCACTCAGCCGGCCGGTCTGCTCGGCCCGCTGATCTTCATGGACGCCACCGCTCCGGAACCTTCCCTGGTGGCAGCCGCCTGGGGCGCGTCCCTGATCCTCATCCTTCTCTTGCTGGGCATCAGCCTTACGGCACGTATCGTCCTGCGAAATCGCTACAAGTAAGCCGGAAGAAGTGAATCCATGGAAAGGGAGCCGCTGGGACCCAGTGCGGGCTTGAACCATGACGGCGCGCCCGCCAAGATGGAGGTCCTGAAGCTGTCGGCCTTCTACGGCAAGAAAAAGGCCGTCTCGGAGGTTTCTCTCGGCTTCAGAGAGAGCAGCGTCACGGCCATCATCGGCCCGTCGGGCTGTGGAAAATCGACCCTAATCCGATGCCTCAACCGGATGCACGAAGTGACCCCTGGAGGTCGGATCCAAGGGCAGGTGCGACTCGACGGCGAGGACATTTACGCCCAGGATCCGGTGACGGTCCGGCGCCGCATCGGCATGGTGTTCCAGAAACCGAACCCATTCCCCACGATGTCGGTCTACGACAATGTAGCGGCCGGCCTTCGGCTGAACGGGATGCGGAACCGCGCCAAGCTCGACGAGGCGGTCCTCAGGAGCTTGAAGCAAGCCGCGCTTTGGGACGAGGTAAAGGAAAACATTCACGGCTCGGGCAACCGGCTCTCGGGAGGACAGCAACAACGGCTGTGTATCGCCCGCGCGTTGGCGATCCAACCCGAGGTCATCCTGATGGACGAACCGTGCTCCGCTCTCGACCCCATCGCGACCGCGAAGATCGAGGACTTGATCTTCGACCTCCAGAAGACCTACACGGTGGTCATCGTGACGCACAACATGCAGCAGGCCGCGCGCGTCGCCGAGTATACGGCGTTCATGTACCTCGGCGAGCTGATCGAGTACGACCGGACGAAGAAGATCTTCGAACAGCCGGCCCAGAAGCTGACCGAGAACTACATTACAGGAAGGTTTGGATAATGCCGACCGCCGTAGAACGAAAAGCGCTGTCCGAGGCCCTCGACCGCCTCAACGAGAACATGCGGACGATGTCCGAGCTCGCTGTGCTCGCGATCCGTAAAGCCGCGGAGGCGCTCGAGAAGGGACACCGCCGCGACTCCGAAGAGGTGTTCACGCTCGACCAGGAGATCTACGGCCTCAAGCAAAAGGTCGAGCAATCGTGCATCGAACTGATCGCACTCTATGCCCCCGTCGCGAGCGATCTGCGGACGATCACGGCGTCGCTCGAGATTACCACGGACCTCGACCGGATCGGGCGCTACTCGAGGGACATCGCCGAGGCGGCGGAGAAGCTCCGGGGCATGAGCCGGGAGAACTTGGGCAAAATCGGAAACCTATCGCGCATGGCCGACCTGACGATCAACATGATTGAGACGTCGGTCAATGCCTTCACTCAACGGCAGGCCGAACCCGTCCGGGACATCGTCCGCACCGACGACGTCATCGATGCGCTGCACGACGAGGTCTTTCAAGAGTTGGTCGAGAAGATGACCGACCAGTCGGTCTCCCCCCGGGTCGGGGCCCAGTTAGTCCTGATCAATCGCTACTTCGAACGGCTCGCAGACCACGCGGTGAACATCGGTCTCGATGTGATCTACATGATCACGGCCCAACGGCCGGCCAAAGTGAAGCGGCAGAACGGAGACGCCCATCCTCCTCCCACCCCTACCGCGCCGTCGCCCGCCACCCCGTCTTCGTAGCTCCTGGCAAGTACGGACGGGTCCGATGGATCGATTGGTTCCCATCGCCCTCCACCGGGCCTTGACCGAGACCGGACCTATCGGCTCGACCACTCGGCAACTTTCATCCCGACTCTCTCAACCGGAGCCGGAGCTCGCGGCACTGCTCGAGGGGCTGGCCGAGCATGGAGAGGTCATTCGGATCGGTCGCGGCCTCTGGCTTCTGGCCGACTACGCCGAACTCGACCTTCGGAAGGATTTCCGGGATCCGGAAGAGTACGTCGAGCGATTCGCCCGTGAACACGGCATCGCCCTCGGGCGCTCTCCGGGCCCTATCACGTTCTCGGACAACACGGACCTCCCCATCCACCGATGGTGGCCCTATGTCCAGGGCTTCTCGGCCGAGTTCGTCGCGGATGTGATCGGACGTGAAGGGCTCGCGCCGGGTTCCACGGTCCTGGACCCTTTCGCCGGGAGCGGGACGACGCTGGTGGAGGCCCGTCGCGCCGGGTATCGGGCCATCGGCTGCGAGCTCATGCCCCCGGCCGCGCTCGCCGCTCGGGTCAAGATCCGGTTCGAGGTCGATCCGAAACGTCTGACCGCGATGGGCGACCGAATCCTGCGGAGCGCCCGTCGCCGTCGACCCGGATCGCCTCCCTTTCTGCGGGAAACCTCTCGGCAGTTCCTTCCGGATGCGCTCGCCCGCCTGACCCAGCTTCGAGACGCTCTCCCCCTGGGCGATGATCCGGTGGTCGAGGCGGGACGATTGGCGTTCGGCCGTACCCTGATTCCTGTCAGTCGCCTGCGGCGGTCTCCTTGCTTGGGCTACGGGCGGCCCGATGCCGACGAGTTCAGGGACCCGTGGGCCGAATTCACCTGTGCCATCTCGGACTTCTCGGACGACCTGCGGGCGCTGCAGGACACCCGCCCTCGATGGGGTCCTCCTGGGGAGGTCCGGCAACGCGACGCCCGGATGCTTGACTTGCCGCCCGACTCTGTGGACCTCGCCGTCACGAGCCCGCCCTACGTCAATGGGATGGACTACGTCAACAACTACAAGCTCGACCTGGCGTGGCTCGGCTACGCCGGGAGCTACTCGGATCTGCGCCGCCTTCGGGAGTCGATGGTGGCCTGCGATAATCTCGGCCGAGCTGCGATTCAACCGCACCTCGCCACGGACGATGTCGAGGATGCATGGCTCCGTGAGATCCTCCAACATATCCGGAGGAACGTGGGGCGGAAGCGGAGCTACCGTAGGAACGACGTCCATGGGGTGGTCAAGCGATACTTCTTGGACCTCCGCCCGGTACTGGCGGCCGTCTATCGGGCGCTCCGCCCGGGAGGCCGCTTCTCCCTTGTCGTGGGAGATTCCCTGCTCGCGGGTACCTACGTTCCCGGAGACCTGCTGACCGCGCGGCTCGGCGTGCAGGTGGGATTCCGCATTGCTTCGGTCAACGTCGCCCGGCGTCGGTGGTCTGGGCAACGCCGGAGCTTTCCACTCCGTGAGACGATCGTGACTCTCGAGCGCCCCCGCTCAGCTCAGTGAGGGAGTGCCCGAGATGCCCCGCTCCAACCCGACCACCCGAGAGGCTACTGCGCTTCGGGCGGAGATCGCGCGATGTGCACGGAGCGCCGAGAGCGGACTCCGTGCCTCTGCCTACCGGAGCGCGCCGGACGCCGAAACGCTCCACCGGCTCCACCGGGACCTGCGAGAACTCCGGGTCACCCATCGACTGCTCGTCCCTCTCCCGAAAGGGGCCACGACCGAGGATGCGACGGATCGACGGCTCCAACGGCTCGCCGGTCTCGTGGGCGAGGTACGAGACCGGGATGTCGCGATCGCCATTCTCCTTCGCTCGGGCGCCGACGTGGGAGGGAAGCTCCGTCGGAGTCTCCAAGCCCGGCTCCGGCACGAAGGGCAGGTCGGTCGGGAATTGCTCCGCGCCGATGCGCGCGTCGAGCTGGATCGCCATCTGCTCCAGACGGTGACTCGGGACGTCTCGAGCGCATCGGTGCCGGGTCCGGCTCAGCTTCGCCACGAAATGGAGTTGGCCCTGACCCACCGCCACGCGACGGTCGTTCGCGCGTTCCGCCGCGGGATCCGGAAACCCTCCACCCGAAGATTGCACCGGCT
The DNA here is from genome assembly GCA_049800095.1 of Thermoplasmata archaeon. Lineage (GTDB taxonomy): Archaea > Thermoplasmatota > Thermoplasmata > Lutacidiplasmatales > UBA184 > JAKIWV01. Next base: position 20,571 of record JBARJD010000143.1, read on the forward strand.
CCGTATCGCGTTACGAAACGCCCGTGCGCTTCGAACCCTGGTCGGACGCGTCACCGGCCATCCGGCGAACAGTGTGCCCGCCGACCTCGACAAGCTCCAGCGCGCCCTGGGCCGATTGCACGACCTGGACATGGTCGCGGAGCGCATCGCCTCTCTGCCCCCCGGAGAGGATCTGGATCTGTGGGAACGACAGTGGCGCAAGGCGCGCAAGACCGAGCGGATCCGGGTTCTCGCGCGGATGCAACGCAAGCGAACGCGAAAATCTCTCAACTGGCTCACCCTCGGCGCCGCGGGGAAGGAGCGGGCATGAGCGGGGGCAGCTCAGCCTCCTACGGGGGGTTCTTAGGCAAGGGGGTCGTGCGAACCGCGAACCTCCCCATGTCGACCACTCCCTCGGGCACAGCTCCGGAGATACGGTCGGGTGAAGTGAGTCAACTGGCGGTGATCGACCTGGGGTCGAACACCGCCCGACTCGCCATCTTCGAGGTCACGGGAGAAGGCGGCCTCCGCACACTCTACGAGGTGAAGGAAGTCCCCCGACTCGGCAAGGGTGTCCGAGAGGACCTGTCCCTCTCCCCCGCCGCGATTGAGCGGGGCCTCGCGACACTGACCCGATTCTCTCGCCACCTCACGGTCATGGGAAATCCACCGACCATCGCCGTCGCGACGAGCGCGGTACGCGACGCGCCGAACGGCCCGGCGTTCGTCGAGCGGATCGCTCGTCGCACCGGTATCCTCATGCGGGTCATCAGTGGTGAGGAAGAGGGGCGACTCGGTTACCTCGGCGTGGCTTCGGCCTGGGAACTGGATCGCGACCTGATCGCGGACCTGGGCGGCGGTTCCATCCAGCTCGCCTCGACGCGGGCCGGCCAACTCGAGCGCTCCACGAGCCTCCCCATCGGAGCGCTGCGTCTCACCCAGGAGTTCCTGGAACATGACCCCCCCAAGCGCCGCGAGCTCGAGGCCGCGAAGGAGTTTGTTCGGGAGCGCTTCGCGGCCACCCCCCTGCCCCGGCCCTCGGAGAAGCTCCGCGTCTTCGGCGTCGGCGGAACGATCCGTGCCCTCGCGCGCGTGGCCATGGAGCTTCGGGAGTACCCCGTGCAACGGGTGCACGGGTACCGACTGAATCGGCGGGACTTGGAGGTACTCGAGGGGATCCTGTTCGAGATGTCTGTCTCCCAACGCCGAGAGGTCCCCGGCATCAGCGCGGCGCGGGCCGACGTCATCATCGCGGGCCTGGTCGTGGTGGATGGCCTGCTCCGACGGACCGGCAAGGACGAGTTGCTCGTCACAGGCCACGGCATCCGCGAGGGCGCGGCCGTCGAACGCCTGGCGATTCCGGTGCCGGCGTCCCAGGAGGTGCTGGCCTTCCGTTCCGTCACCGCGGCGGCGCGGGCCATGGGTTTCTCGCTCATCCACGGGGAACAGGTCCGTCGGTTGGCGCTCACCCTCTTTGACCGGTTGCAGCCGCGGTACGGTTGGACCGACGACGACCGACTCGTACTGTCCGTCGCCTCGTGGATGCACGATGTCGGAGCGGTCGTCGATCCTTGGCACCATCCCCAGCATTCGGCCTACCTGATCCGGAACCTCGCGAACCTTTCGTTGACCGACCGCGACGCGGTCCTGGCCTCCTTGGTGGCGTATCTTCATGAAGGCGATGAGATGCCCGAGGGATGGGCGAAGACGTGGCGCGCCGTACTCACCCCGGACGACCTCCAAGTCGCCCGCCAGCTCGGCACGATCGTCTACTTCGCCGAGACGCTCGAAGGAGCCCGACTGACCCTTTCCCTTCCCCGCGGCTCCCAACGTCTACGGCTCGAGCCTCACCGGAACGGCGGCGCCACCGTCCCACCGCGCGCCGTGGAGCGACTCCGCAAGCCGATCGAGCGCGTCTTCGAGCTCGAGTTGGTGGCGCCCGATGAGTGACCTCAGTGGGCCCGCCTCCGGGAGTCTCGGCTCGCGAGGGCGCCTCCTGGTCGTGGAGGGGCTCGATGGGAGTGGCAAGTCCACCCAGGCCCGCCTCCTCGTGAAGTGGCTCCAGTCCCGAGGCTATCGGGTGTTCTTCACGGAGTGGAACTCTTCCGAGTTGGTCTCGGACGTGATCCGCCGGGGCAAGAAGAAGGGACTCCTGACGCCCACTACGTTCGCCCTCCTCCACGCCACCGACTTCGCCGATCGCTTGGAACGGCAGATTCTGCCCCCGCTCCGCGCCGGGTACTTCGTGGTCTGCGACCGGTACTGTTACACCGCCTTCGTCCGGGACTCGGCCCGGGGCTGCGACCCCGCGTGGGTGCGGAACATGTACTCGTTTGCACCGGCGCCCGACAAAGTGCTCTACTTCCGGGTTCCGGTCCAGATCTCGCTCGAACGGAAGCTCGCCTCCCGCGAACCGATCTCCTACTATGAGGCGGGGATGGACCTCCACTTCTCGGACGACCTCGTCGAGAGCTACCAACGCTTCCAATCCGCCTTGCGGCGGGGGTACGAGAAGCTCGTGAGCACCGACCACCTCGTGCCGATCGACGCGGCCAAGCCGGTCGAGCAGGTGCTGACGCGCGTCCGGGGCGAGGTGAAACCGCTGCTCTCCGGATTCGCCAAGATGGAGTCCCTCGTCCATGGTTAGGACTTACGGGACCCGGATTCCGAACCTCCCCAAGCGGGACCTTCCGGGCCATCTCATCGTCGTCGAAGGGGCTGACGGGTCGGGTCGGACAACGGAGGTCGAACTCTTGCGCGAATGGCTCGAGATCCAGGGGCATCCGGTCGTCGACACCGGCCTTCGGCGCTCGACGCTCGTCAGCAAGCAGATCGACCGGGCGAAGCGGGGACACACCCTCGGCGCGACGACGATGGCGTTGTTCTACGCCGGGGATTTCGCCGACCAGCTCGAGAACAAGATCCTGCCGGCCCTTGCCGCGGGCAGCACGGTCCTCGCGGACCGGTATACCTACACGCTCATGGCGCGCGCCATCGTGCGCGGGGCGACCCGGGAATACGCGCAGCAGCTCTATGCTTTCGCCTTCGAGCCCGACCTGATCGTCTTCCTCGACGCGCGGACGGATATCCTCCTCCATCGCGCCATCGCGAAGTACGGTTCGCTCGATTACTGGGAGAGCGGAATGGACCTCTCCCTCTCGCGGGACCGCTTCGAGAGCTTCTTCGCGTACCAGGCCTTGCTCAAGAAGGAGTTCGACTGGATGGCCCGCACCTACGGGTTCCAGCGAGTCGACGCCAACCGGACCCCGTTCCAGGTCCACCGTGACGTGAAAGCCCTGGTGGCCGCGCTCTTTGGCAAGCGGGTTCGGGTCGAGATCGCGGGCGAAACCTCTCCCCGGCTCACTTCGGAGCCCGAGGTCTCGGGACTCGGGCCGATAGCGAACGACGACGCTTAGCCCAGCCGCTCGAGCTGCTTCCGCGTCAACACCCAGCCAATCTCTGCGGCGCCCGGTCGGGGCTCCTTCGGGAACGAGATCTGGGCGGCCCCGGCCTTCGAGAATCGGGTGATCGGAACCGATTCGCCGGTCACGGAGAGCCCCAGAAGTTCTCCCAGGGTCGGCTCATGACCCACCAACATGATCCCTCGCTTGCGGGAGAGCCGTTGCAGTCGCTCCAGGACGGGCCCCGGGGCTCCGTCGGGTTCGAGCTCATCCCAACTCTCCAGTTCGGCCTCGACTTCCAAGGTCTTGCGGAATATCTCCGCGGTCGCGTAGGCTCGGGCCGCCGGGCTGGTGATCACTTTGTCGACGGTGGGTCGCAACGTTGCGAGTCCCTTGGCCGCCCGACGAGTGGCACGGGCCCCATCGGGGGTGAGCGGGCGTCGCTGGTCATCGGGCCACCGGGCCGGGTCGCGTTCGGCGGCCGGTCCGTGCCGGACGATCACGATGTCCATCGAGAGTCGCTCCGCGGTGGGCGGCGACCCTCGACCCCCCTATAACGCCCCCCCGTTCGGGTGGACCCAAACGCTTAGGTCGGGGGGCGCCGGCTTTCCCCGAGAAGGGAGACCTCAATGGCCGTTTCTTTCCGACCCCCCTCGTTCACCGAACCCGCGCTCGGCATCGTGTTCGACCTCGACGGGACGCTCGTCGACAGCCAACACGACTTTCCCAAGCTCCGAAAGACCGTCGTTCGATTGGCGGAGAAGTACGGCGTGCCGCCGGGACGCCTCTCGATCACCGGGACCGTGGTACGGAACCTCCGCGACGCCACCGCCATTCTTGAACAGCAGAACCTGCCCGAGGGCCACATCTTCCGCTTCGAGAAGGAAGTCAACGACTCCATCGACGCGATCGAGATGGAGGCCCTCCCGCGCACCCACCAGGCCCCGAACGCGGGAGCGGTCCTGAAAGCCCTCACGCAGCAGGGATTCCGGCTCGGTCTCCTCACCCGGAGCTCCGACCATTTTGCACGCTCGGCCCTGCTCAAGACCGAGTTGGGTCCCTACTTTCCGTACCTCCGGAGTCGGAGTTCCCCGGGTCCCGTCAAACCCTCTCCCGAGGCGCTGCGCCTCCTGCTGGAAACGATGGGCATCCCTCCGGACCGTGCCGTGCTGGTCGGCGACCAACTCCTCGACTGCGAATGCGCGGTGGCCGCGCGGGTACGCTTCTACGGAGTGATGCTTCCCCCGAAGGACCCATTGTACGTGGACATCGACCGCTTCAAGGCGGGCGGCGCCACGGCCGTCGCGCGCGATCTCACCGAACTGGCGAGCTTCTTCGGCGTCAAGGTCGCACTGCCTCGGGTCCAGCGCCCTCCCCCTGCGGCGCCGACGAGCGCCCACGGGTCGCACTAGACCGACCGCGCGAACACGTCGATCACGGCTCGCTCCGCCGTCGCCCACGCCTCGGGGATCTGGTTCCACCCGGAGCGGAGGTCGCCCACGCAATAGAGGCCCGGGATCGGCCGGCCGGACTCCTTCGATAGAACTCGGCAGTCCTCGTCGGTTTGAACATAGCCGTCGGCATCGAACGCGGCCCCGAGCTCCTGAGGGAGGTGGCCGTGCATGTCGTACCAACCGAGCCCTGAAAATCCGCGATCGAAGGTCCTCGTAGATCCCCCGGCGAACTTGATCGTGAGATTCTTCTCCCGGATCCCGTCGAACCCGACCATCACGTCCTCGGACCACGGAATACCCGCGGTTCGCAATTCTCCCTCGACTTGGGCCCGCTCCGGAGGCGGCAGCTCTCCGAGGAACGCTTCCCCGTGGGTCAGGATCTCGAGGGACGCAGGGCCGAAATGACGGAGCTCGAGAGCGAGGTCCGCTGCGTAGCGGGTGGATCCCAACACCGCGACGGTCTTTCCGGGTAGCTCGTGGCCGTCGCAGAATTCGCAGAAGAAGACGAGCCCCTGGTTCGCCCAGGGAAAGATCGGCTCGATCTTCCCGTCGACGACCGGTATCCGGTCGACCACCCCGGCAGCCAGTATCAGCGACGTACCTCGAACGTTGCGTGGTTGTTTCAACCACTCGAAGTCGACCTCGAAGCCCTGCTCGGTCTTTCGGGCCGCTGTGGCGCGCGAGGGCGTCACGTACGTCACTCGGTCCTCGTGTTGGCGGAGCGCGGTGATCTGGCGGTCCAGGAGTGCGTGTCCGGAGATACCCTCCGGGAAGCCGGGAATGTTGTCCATCCGGGGGGAATAGTAGGAACGACTGTACTTCGGGCCTCGGTCGATCACAATGGCGGATAGGTGCAGCAGGGCGGCCTTCAGGCCCGCCTGGAGTCCGGCATGTCCTCCCCCGACGATCACGACATCGTAGGACTCCTGGACGCGGGGGAAACCGGGCATTGGTCCGCTCCAGAGCCCGGCGGGGATTTGACGGGCGAGGGTCCCTGCGGAAAGCTCTCCCCGGGGGCTGGAAAGAGCCGTCGCGCGGGCGCAAGGACCGGATTTCGCGGGCTGCCGCAGCAACACTTATCTCGGCACCCCTTGTCGTTCGACTTTGGGTCACCACGCGCGCGAGGTCGGCGTCTAAATCGCCGGGCCGGCGGGGGACGCTATTTCTCGAGGACGGAACTCGCTTCGATGGCGTCGGCTTCGGCGCCTCGACCTCGGTGGTCGGCGAGGTCGTCTTCACGACCGGCATGGTCGGCTATCCAGAATCGCTGACCGATCCGTCCTTCCGCGGACAGATTCTAACCTTCACATACCCGCTCATCGGAAACTACGGGGTCCCCTCGACCACGGCGCGAGACGAGTGGGGGCTCCCGCGTTACGTCGAATCGAATGAGCTCCAGATCCGCGGAATGGTCGTTCGGGGCCTGACCGCTCCGAGCCATTGGCAGTCTCGGCGTCGAGTAGAAGAGTGGTTGCAGGAATCGGGCATTCCCGGTATCGCCGGGGTAGACACCCGGCGGTTGACCGAACACCTCCGGGCCCAAGGCGTCGTGCGCGGCGCCCTCCATGTCGGACCATCCTCCCTATCCGACGAAGAACTCGCCGACCGAATTCACCGGGCCCCGGGCTACGCTGACGAGGAGTACATGACGCAGGTGTCGGTGCGGCGCCCTACGGTGCTAGGGGAACATTCCGCACCGCTGGTCGCGGTCCTGGACTGCGGGGTAAAGGCCAGCATCGTACGGGCGTTGCTCCGGCGCGATCTGAGCGTTCTCCGGCTGCCGCATGACGCGACCGTACCCGAGCGCTGGGACGGGCACCGGGTAAAGGGGCTGGTCGTGGGGAACGGTCCGGGCGACCCCGAACGACTCACGGGTACCATCTCCGAGATCGGTCGCCTGGCCAACTCGGAGCTGCCGGTTCTGGGCATCTGTCTCGGTCATCAGTTGCTGGCGCTGGCCCGGGGTGGACGCACATTCAAACTGAAGTACGGCCACCGGGGCCAGAACAAGACGGTCTGCTTCCCCGATGGTCGAGCCATCATCGTGAGCGAGAATCACGGGTATGCAGTGGAGCCCGGCTCGCTCCGGGGGACCGGTCTTCTCCCGTGGGCGACCAACCCCGACGACGGAACGCTGGAGGGATTGAAGGACCGTAGCGGCCGGATTCTCGCCCTGCAAGGGCACCCCGAGGGACACCCGGGACCCCAGGAGGCGGGATTCGTTTTCGATCGGTTCGCCGACCGGGTGAAGCGGAGAGCACGATGAGCCGTCGACGGTACGAAAAGATCATTGTTCTCGGGTCGGGGGCCCTCAAAATTGGCGAAGCGGGGGAGTTCGACTATTCCGGAAGCCAGTGCCTCCGGGCCTTGGAGGAGGAAGAGATCTATGCCGTCATCGTCAATCCGAACATCGCTACCTTGCAAACGGACCCACCGAAACTCGGCGCGGTCTACCTCCAGCCGGTCCGCCCCGAGTTCGTGGAGCCGATCCTCGAGGCGGAACGACCCGACGGCATGATGCTCAGCTTCGGCGGGCAGACGGCCCTCGATTGCGGCATCCGGCTCGCCGACCGAGGCGCTTACCGGAGGACAGGGGTCCGCGTCCTGGGTACCCCCC